>DKBA01000051.1:252-8093 GCA_002450985.1 Acidimicrobiia bacterium UBA6912 | reverse complement strand
CGCCTCGCTTCCAGATGTGAGAGCGGCATCTGGCATCTGGCATCTGGCATCTGGCATCTGGCATCTGGTATCTGGCATCTGATTTCCGCCGTATCCCTGCAGCCATCGGGGGTGCCTCACTACCATCGCTGCGGTGAACCTGCCGAATGTCCTCGCCTACGTCCGGATCGTCCTGACCCCGGTCGTCATGGCGCTCGTGTTGCTGTCGAACCACATCGAGCACGCCTTCGGGATCGCTGCTGTGGTGTTTGCGATTGCTGCGGCCACCGACTTCCTCGACGGCTACCTGGCACGGCGGTGGCAGATCACCACCACGCTCGGGGCGTTTCTCGACTCCGTGGCCGACAAGGTGCTCGTCACCGGCAGCCTGCTCGTGTTGATCGAGGTGGGGCGGGCGTGGTCGTGGGCCGCCTTCATCATCATCGCCAGAGAGCTCGCCGTCATGGGTCTGCGAGGCGTCGCCGCGCTCCAGGACCATTCCAAGGTGCCGCCCAGCTTGTGGGGGAAGGCGAAGGCGCTCACGCAGTTCCTCACGATCGGCTTCGCCATGGTGCGCTTCAACAGCGAGTGGGGTCCCTTCTTCTTCGACGAGTGGCTGATGTTGATCGCCGTCGCAGTCACGCTCATCTCGGCGTGGGACTACTTCTCCAGATATGGGGGAGCGCTGCGCCGTCGCACCGCCGACGTCCCGCGACCCATCGCATGACGTCGAGCGACGAGCTCATTCGGCAGGCGAGGAGGGGCGGCGGAGCGCCTGTCGCCAGAGAGCCGAGTCGCCGGCTCGCGGTCGTGACGTGCATGGACGCCCGGATCGATCCGCTCGCCGCGCTCGGTCTCGCCTTCGGGCAGGCGCACGTCATCCGCAACGCCGGAGCCGTGGTGACCCCGGACGTCATCCGCTCCGTGGCCGTGTCCCAGCGCCGGCTCGGCACCACGGCCATCGATCTCATGATGCACACGGATTGCGGCATGCTGGGGCTCGACGAGGAGGTGCTCCGCCGCGAGATCGCAGCGGATGCGGGCCATTCCGCCGGCATCGCCTTCCACGCCTTCGACGACCTCCACGGTGAGCTGCGGCGCGGTGTCGACGCACTCCGGCGCAGCCCGGCGCTGGCCGCCCGTACCGGGGTTCGTGGTCTCGTCTACGACGTCGTGACGCACCGCACCACCGTGGTCGTGCCCTGATCGTCCCCACCGCAGGCCACACCAGATCTTTCTGGAGAAACCGCACCAAAAGTCCTTGTGTGCGATGCCGATGCGCCGACAGGACCCATGACCGAACGGGAAGGCCCCGGGCACGCAGTGTTTCCCCCTCCAGTGCGTGCCCGGAGCCGATTTCTCTCTGACAGGTGATTCCCGTTTCCCCGCACTTCCCCGTGCCGCCCCAGTCACCCTGGGGCGCGCGCCGGTGCCCGACGAGGCGCAGCGGCAGTACGATGCGGGGTCGTGACCCCGCCACTCTCCGTTCTCCTCGACCGGTGGCCGGCCGCACGCACGCCCTCCGTCCCGAGCCGTGTCGCCGTGCCGCCCGCCTTGCGTGCGCTCACGATCGCCGCTGCGGGGCGCGATGCGGACGGGCCGGTGCTGGCCGTCGTCCCCGGGGAGCGGGACGCCGAAGAGCTGGTTGACGACCTCGCCCTCTTCACCGACGGTGTGCTCCTCCTCCCGGCATGGGGCACGCTCCCCTTCGAGCACATCTCGCCCAACATCTCCACGATGGCGGCCCGTTGCCGGGCGCGCCATCTGCTGTCGGCGGGGGAGCCCGGTGTCGTGGTGGTGGCCTCGGTGCGGGCCGCCATCCAGCGGGTCAGCCCGACTCGCATCGCCCCAATCGTGGTGGCCCCCGACGAGGAGCACGACTTCGACGCGCTCGTGGCCGACCTCGTCGAGGCGGGGTACACGCGAACCGACCGGGTGGAGGGACGCGGCGAGCTCGCCGTGAGGGGCGGCATCGTCGACGTCTACCCGGCGCAGGGCGGCGACCCGCTGCGCCTCGAGTTCTGGGGCGACGAGGTGTCCGAGATCCGTGCCTTCTCACCGAAGACGCAGCGCTCGACCGACCTCGCCACGCGACTCGTTGCGTACCCGGCGCGCGAGGTGATGCCCGACCGCACGATCCGCGAGGCCGCCAAGCGTCTCGCACAGGAGGAGCCGTGGGCGGTGGCGACGTGGGACCGCATCGCCGACGGCATCACGTTCCCCGGCATCGAGAGCTGGCTTCCGTGGCTCGCCCCGGAGCGGACCGTGCTCGACGAGTCGACCCCGACCCTCGTGGTGTTCGACGAGACGCAGTGCCTGGCCCGGGCCGCCGATCTGGTGCGCGAGGAGGAGGACCTCGCGGCTGCCCTCGCCGAGACCTGGGGGCACGGAGCTCCCCAGGCGGGGGAGCACCCCCTGCTGTACCTGGACCTGGGGCCCCGACTCGCCGCCCACCCCCACGTCGACGCACCGCCGGCCGCAGCCGGTCCCGGCGACGAGGCGCTCACGGTGCGCGGGCTGGATGCCGTGCCCGGCGACGCCGAGTCGATCGGTGCGGCGCTGACGCGGTGGAAGAAGCGCGGCGTCGACATCGTGATCGCCATGGACGGGGACGCCGCGGCGACCCGAGTGGCGCGACTCCTCGGCGAAGCCGGCACGTTCGTTCCCAAGGTGGACGTGCTGACCGAGGTGCAGCCGGCCGTGCTGTCGACGGGCATCCATCGCGGGTTCGTCGCCGAGTGGCTGCGCTGCGGCGTCGTCGGCGAGCAGGAGGTCGCCGGCAGGCGACGCTCGCATCGCCGGCCGGGGCATCGCCGTACCGCGGCCGCCGGGGAGGCGTACCGCGACCTGCGTCCCGGCGACTACGTCGTCCACCACCACCATGGCATCGGCCGGTTCGAAGGGCTCGTGCATCGTGAGATGGCCGGCGTCGAACGGGACTACCTCCTCGTTGCCTACGCCGGGGAGGATCGGCTCTACGTTCCCACGGATCAGCTCGCCGCCGTCCGTCGCTACACGGGGGGCGAGACGCCGCGCCTCTCCCGCATGGGCGGCGCCGACTGGGCGACGACCCGCGGCAAGGTGCGCAAGGCGATCGCCGTCGTCGCCGAGCAGGTGGTCGACCTCCATCGCATGCGGGCGCGGGCTGCGGGCCACCACTTCGGCCCCGACACGCCGTGGCAGCGCGAGTTCGAAGCGGCGTTCCCGTACGAGGAGACCCCCGACCAGCTCATCGCCATCAGGGACGTGAAGGCGGACATGGAGAAGGCGGAGCCGATGGATCGCCTGGTGTTCGGCGACGTGGGCTTCGGCAAGACCGAGGTCGCGCTTCGCGCCGCGTTCAAGGCGGTGCAGGGCGGCAAGCAGGTGGCGATGCTGGTGCCGACGACGCTGCTCGCCCAGCAGCACCTCGCCACGTTCCAGGACCGCCTCGCCCCGTACCCGATGCGTGTCGAGATGCTCAGCCGCTTCCTCACCGCCGCCGAGCAGCGCGGGGTCATCGTCGGGCTCGGCAACGGCTCCGTCGACGTGGTCATCGGCACCCATCGGCTGCTGTCAGAGGACGTCATTTTCAAGGATCTCGGTCTGCTCGTCGTCGACGAGGAGCAGCGCTTCGGTGTCGCGGCGAAGGACAAGCTGAAGCGGCTGCGCACCTCGGTAGACGTCGTCACGTTGACCGCGACCCCGATCCCGCGGACGCTCGAGATGGCGCTCACCGGCATCCGTGAGGTCAGCAACATCCGCACTCCGCCCGAGGACCGCCACCCCATCCTCACCTACGTCGGCCCTCACGACGAACAGGCGGTCTCGGCGGCCATCCGGCGCGAGATGCTGCGCGAGGGCCAGGTCTTCTACGTGCACAACCGCATCCAGTCCATCGACCACGCCGTCGAGCGGCTGCGCCGGCTCGTGCCCGACGCCCGCTACGCCGTGGCCCACGGGCGCATGAGCGAGGGCCAGCTCGAACAGGTGATGTTCGATTTCTGGAACCGCGAGTACGACGTGCTGGTCGCCACCACGATCATCGAGTCCGGGCTCGATCTGCCACAGGTGAACACGCTCATCGTCGAGCGCGCCGAGCGGCTCGGTCTGGCGCAGCTCTACCAGCTGCGGGGACGGGTCGGCCGCTCCAACCAACGTGCCTACGCCTACCTGTTCCATCCACCGAGTGAGCGGCTCACCGAGGATGCCTACCGGCGGCTCGAGGCGATCGGCGAGTTCGCCGACCTCGGATCCGGGTTCGAGCTGGCCATGCGCGACCTCGAGATCCGCGGCGCCGGCAGCATCCTCAGCGAGACCCAGGCCGGGCACATCGCCGCCGTCGGCTTCGACCTGTACGTCGAGCTGATGGCCGATGCGGTGAGCGAGCTGAAGGGCGAGCCCATCGAGACCGAGGAGCTCCCCGAGGTCCGCATCGACCTGCCGGTCGACGCCCATCTCCCCGAGGAGTACGTGCCGGGTGCCGACCAGCGTCTCGAGGCCTACCGGCGCCTGGCGGCGGCGACGACGCCGGAGGAGGTGGAGGACGTGGCCGCCGAGTGGCGCGACCGGTTCGGCGATCTCCCCGAGCCCGCCGCGGCGCTCGTCGACGTCGCCCGGCTCCGGGTCGAGGCGTTCCGCACCGGTCTCACCGAGATCGTGAAGGTGCGCAACGAGGTGCGGCTCGCCCCGGTGTCGCTGCGGGCGGCCCAGGAGGTTCGGCTCGAGCGGCTGGCGCGGGGCGCCGTCATGCGCGGCCACGTGATGTTCATCCCCGCCCCTCGAGGCGACCTCGTGGCGGCACTGCTCGCCTTCCTTCGTAATATGTGGCCACCGTCCGAGGAGGCGACGTGACCTTTCGCCGCAACACCATGCTTCTGCTCGCTGCGCTCACGCTGACGGCCGGTGCGTGCAGCGCCGCCGATACGCTCGCCACCGTCAACGGGGAGACCATCACCCGTTCCGATCTCGAAGGGCTGAACCCGGCCTATGCGGACTCGGCATCGGCGCCGGCCGAGCAGGTGCGCAATGACGTGACTCGTCTCGTCATCGTCGCCGCGATCGCCACCGCTGCCGAAGAGGAGTACGGCGTCACCTTCACCGACGCCGACGTCGCCGCCCGCGTCGCCAACCCGCCCGCCCGCTACGCCTCGCTGTTCTCGGCGGCCACCAGCGGTGAGCAGATGCGGGCCGACGGGCTGCAGACCCTGGTGCGCGATGCCGTCGTGCCCACCCTCATCGAGGAGGAGTACGGGAGCATCGACGCCTACGTGGCGGCCCAGCCGCAGGACGTCGTGCAGGTCTGCGTCCGTCACATCATGCTCAACACCGCGGAGGAGGCTGCGGCAGTGGCGCAGCGGATCGCCGCTGGGGAGGACTTCGACGACGTCCGCACCGAGGTATCGCTCGACACCCAGAGCCCGGAAGGGTTGCTCACCGTCAACGGCCAGTGTCCCGTGCACGTCGGCGCCCTCGGTGAGGAGTTCGCCAAGGCGGCCGCAGAGGCGCCGCTCGGCGAGCCGACCGGACCGGTGGCGAGCTCGGCCGGGTTCTTCCACGTGATCCGGGTCGAGGACCGCATCGAGCCGGACGACGGGGTCACCGGCCCCGATGAGCTGCTCGACCTCATCGANNTTCAATCCGTGGGCGAGCGCCGCGATCCGCGAGGCCGACGTCGAGGTCGCCTCGTTCCTCGGGCGCTGGTCGCCGGACGGGCTCGGTATCGCCGCTCCTGGCGCCGCCGCCCCCGGTAGCTGACCCGTCGTGGCGCCGGCTCGGATCGCGGTGGTCGGTCTCGGCCCCGGTGGTCTCGAACGGCTCGCCGGCGAGCCCCGCGACCTCGTGCTCGACCCCGCTCGGCGTGTCGTGCTGCGCACCATCGAGCATCCGGCTGCCGCACAGCTCGCAGCACGCCGGCAGGTGGAGGCGTGTGACGACCTGTACGAGTCGGCGGTGGGTTTCGACGAGGTCTACGCCGCCATCGCCGACCGTGTGCTGGCTCGCGCCGCAACCGGTCCGGTCACGTACGCCGTCCCGGGGAGCGCCGCCGTCGGCGAGCGGGCGGTACCCCTGATCCGCGCCGCAGCAGCGGCCGACGGCGTCGGGCTCGAGATCCATCCCGGGGAGTCGTTCCTCGACCTGGTGTGGGTGCGCACCGGGTGCGATCCGATCGCCGACGGGGTGCAGGTGCTCGACGGGAGGGCGCTGCCCGACCCGCTGCAGCTCCACCTGCCGACGGTGGTCACCCAGGTCGACAGGGCCGAGGTGTTGGCCGATGTGGCCGTGGCGCTGGGCCGGACGTTGGGCGGGGACACCCCGGTGATCGTGCTCGACCGTCTCGGCGGCGACGACGAGGCGGTGGTGACGACCACGCTGCGCGACCTGCCGAGATACCCGTCGGGCCCCCGTACGTCGCTCTACCTGGCGCCGCCGCCGAACGGGTGGTTCGGGCTGGTCACCACCAACCGGCGGCTGCGCCGTGAGTGCCCGTGGGACCGGGAGCAGACGCACCACTCGCTGCTGCCCCACCTCATCGAGGAGACCTATGAGACGGTGGAGGCCATCTCCCGCCTCGGCGACGACGCCCCCGGCGGCGAGCCGGACTTCGGCGCCTACGCCGAGGTCGAGGAGGAGCTGGGGGATCTCCTGCTCCAGGTGGTGTTCCACGCCACGCTCGCCGAGGAGCCGGGAGCCTTCGGTGTCGAAGAGGTGGCCGAGGCCATTCGTCGCAAGCTCGTGCTTCGTCATCCCCACGTGTTCGGCGACGTGCAGGCGGACGATGCGTCCACGGTGAAGGCCAACTGGGAGCAGATCAAGGCGGGGGAGAAGGGGCGGGCATCGCTGATGGACGACGTGCCACAGGCGATGCCGGCGCTGTCCCGCGCCGACAAGCTGCAGCGGAGGGCGGCGTCCGTCGGCTTCGACTGGACGGAGGCCGGCCCGGTGCTCGAGAAGCTGCGCGAGGAGGTCGAGGAGCTGGCCGCCGATCTCGATCACCAAGAGCGCGCCGCCCACGAGCTGGGCGACGTCCTGTTCAGCGTCGTGAATCTGGCCCGCCACCTCGGGCTCGATCCCGAGATCGCCTTCCGCCGCGCCAATGACCGGTTCGCCGACCGTTTCCGCGAGGTCGAGCGTCTCGCCGAGGCGTCGGGAACCGCGCTCGGCGACCTGTCGCTCGACGAGCTCGACGCCCTCTGGGAGCGGGCCAAGCGCTGAGCTGCCATAGGGAGGTCGATCCCGACCGATCGGTGCGGTCGGTTCTCTGTGTTCGGCACGGCCCGTGATAGCCTCGCCGGTACAACAGAGAAAGGGCCCAGACGTGACCACGATCACCAAGGTATGGGCCCGCGAGGTCCTGGATTCCCGGGGTAACCCGACGGTCGAGGCCGAGGTCTTCCTCGCTGGCGGAGGGTTCGGTCGGGCGGCCGTACCCTCCGGCGCATCCACAGGGGCACTCGAAGCCAACGAGCTTCGGGACGGCGGAGACCGCTACGGCGGAAAGGGCGTGCAGCGGGCTGTCGCCAATGTCAACGAGACGATCGCATCGAAGGTGGTCGGGCTCGACGCCACGCAGCAAGAGCACATCGACCAGGTGATGCTCGATCTCGACGGAACCCCCAACAAGGAACGACTCGGCGCCAACGCCATCCTCGGCGTCTCGCTCGCCGTCGCCCGCGCCGCCGCCTCGGCGGTCGGTCTCCCGCTGTTTCGCTACCTCGGGGGCACCTCGGCGCGCACGCTCCCGGTGCCGTGCCTCAACGTGCTCAACGGTGGCGCCCATGCCGCCAACTCCGTGGACATCCAGGAGTTCATGCTCGTCCCCGGCGGCCTTCCCAGCTTCTCCGAGGCGCTCCGGGCGGGCGTGGAGGTGTATCACGCCCTCA
>DKBA01000051.1:0-189 GCA_002450985.1 Acidimicrobiia bacterium UBA6912 | reverse complement strand
CACCAACGAGGGCATCTTGCGCCGGGGCATCGACGAGCACGTCGCCAACGCCGTTCTCATCAAGGTGAATCAGATCGGGTCGCTGTCCGAGACGCTGCACACGATGGAGCTCGCCGAGGTCAGCGGCTACGGGCGTATGGTCTCGCACCGCTCGGGGGAGACCGAGGACTCGTTCATCAGCCACCTCGT
>DKBA01000018.1 GCA_002450985.1 Acidimicrobiia bacterium UBA6912 | reverse complement strand
CGGGGCCGCTGCCTGCACGGTGCGAATGACCTCGAGATCCGGGCCGGCCATCGTGCCGTCCCTCCCGATACCGGTGACGAGGACCCTGATGGCGCCGGCGGCGACCACATCGGCGACCACCGNNGTCGCGGATGCCGCCGCCGACCTGAAACCGGACCCGGGCGGCGGCGAGCCGCCGCCACAGCCCTTCATCGAACACTCCGTCTCGCGCCCCGTCGAGGTCCACGATGTGCACGAGCGACGCCCCGCCCGCCATCCACTCCGCGGCCTGGGAGGCGGGATCCTCCGCATAGACCGTGACGCGGTCGTAGTCTCCCTCGACCAGGCGGACGACGCGGCCACCGAGGACGTCGACGGCCGGGATCACCTGCATGACCGCACAACCTCACATGCAAACTGTGTTATCATGCTAAAACACTATCATGTTGAAACGATGACGATGCCAATGACCACCGACGACTGGCGCAACGACGACACCGCCGCACTCTTCGATGCGATCGTCATACTCACCGACCGAGACGACGCCGCCCGATTCTTCCGTGATCTCTGCACCTACCGGGAGCTGGAGGAGATGAGCTCGCGGTGGGCCGTGGTCCGATTGCTGGACCAGGGAATCCCCTATCGGGAGATCCACGACAGGACCGGGGTCTCCACCGCCACCATCACGAGGATCAACCAATGGCTCCAGCACGGGACGGGCGGCTACCGCACCATGCTCGACCGGCTCGCCGCACCGAACAAGGAGACGCCGTGAGCACGCTGCGCATCGCCGTGCCCAACAAGGGCAGGCTCGAGGACCCGGCAGCCGAGCTGCTGCTTCACAGCGGAATGCGCTTCGAGAAGACGACGCGGTCCCTGTCGGTGCCCGTCGCCAACGTCGATGTCGAGCTCCTCTTCGTGCGCACCGAGGACATCCCCGAGCTGGTGGCAGACGGCGTCGCCGGCATCGGCATCACCGGCCTCGATCTCCTCGAGGAGGCCGGGCTCGCCGTCGAGGTCGTCGCCGAGCTCGGTTTCGGCCATTGCCGGCTCGCCGCCGCGGTACCCGTCTCGTCGCCGGTGCAGGACCTCGCGGGGTTCGCCGGCCTCCGCATCGCCACGTCGCACTCGCGAGTCACGGAGCGGTTCTTCGCCGACAAGGGCATCCCCGTCACCACGGTGCCGCTGCGCGGCTCGGTGGAGGTCGCCCCCCGGCTCGATGTCGCCGACGCCATCGTCGATCTCGTGTCGAGCGGGAGCACGCTGCGGGTGAACGGGCTGCGGCCGGTGGTCACGCTGCTCGAGTCCCAGGCCGTCCTCGTCCAGCGGATCGGGCTGGAGGGTGCCGAAGCCGAGCTCGCCGGACAGGTGGCCACGATGGTGCGCAGCGTGCTCGCCGCCCGCCGCAAGCGCTACGTGCTGATGAACGCCCCCGCCGACGCGGTCGATGCGATCGCCGCCATCATCCCCGGCTTCGAGGCTCCGACCGTCGTGCCGCTCGCCGAGGACGGCATGGTGGCCGTCCACTCGGTCGTGGAGGCGGACGAGGTCTGGAACGTGCTCCCCCGGCTGCGCACCGCCGGAGCATCGGCCATCCTCGTGTTGCCCATCGAGCAGGTGATCCCCTGATGCGACTCACCGTGCTCGACCTCCAGCTCGCCGATGCTGCGGCCCTCGACTCGGTGCTGCGGCGCTCGGCGGTTCCCGACCCCGACGTGCGCCGGGCCGCCGCCGACATCGTCGCCGACGTGAGGGAACGCGGCGATGCCGCCGTCGCCGACGCGTCCGCCCGATTCGGGGGTGGTCTCGCCGGCGGGGCGCTGCGGGTGCCACCGGCCCGCATCGAGGCGGCCGGGGAGGCGGCCTCCCCTGAGTTGCGGGCGGCGCTCGCAAAGGCCGCCGGCGCCGTCCGCCGCGCCCATGAACCGCAACGACCCGTCGACCAGCCCCTCGAGGTGACCCCAGGGGTCCGCGTCGACCGTCGCTGGCATCCGCTGCGCCGCGTCGGTGTGTACGTGCCGGGGGGGCGGGCCCCATACCCGTCCTCGCTGGTGATGGGGGTCGTGCCTGCCCAGGTCGCCGGCGTCGCCGAGATCGTCGTCACCACGCCCGCCGACCCCGACGGTGAGATCGCCGAGGCGATCCTCGCCGCCGCCGCCCTGCTCGGGGTGGATGAGGTATACGCCGTCGGCGGCGCCCAGGCGATCGCCGCCCTCGCCTACGGAACCGAGACCATCGGCCGGGTCGACAAGATCGTCGGCCCCGGCAACGCGTGGGTCACCGCCGCCAAGCTCGCGGTCTACGGCGACTGCGCCGTCGACCTCCCCGCCGGGCCGAGCGAGTCCCTTGTGCTCGCCGATGCCGCCGCCGACGCCAGGGTGGTCGCCGCGGATGTGCTGTGCCAGGCGGAGCACGGCCCTGACTCGCCGGTGCTGCTGGTCACCACCTCCCCCGAGCTCGGCGCCGAGGTCGAGGTCGAGATCGATCACCTCCTCCCCCGCCTGGAGCGCGCGGCGATCCTCGAGAAGTCGCTCGCAGACCATGGCATGCTCGTGCTCGCCCCCAGCCATGACGCCGCCATCGCCTTCGCCAACGCCTACGCACCCGAGCACCTCTCCATCCACACCGCCGATGCCGCCGCCGACGCCGAGCGCCTCACCGCCGCAGGATCCGTGTTCGTCGGCCACTGGTCGCCCGAGTCGGCCGGCGACTATGCCACCGGCGCCAACCACGTCCTGCCCACCGGGGGTCTGGCGGCTGCCTACGGTCCGCTCTCGGTGGAGGACTTCGGCTCGTGGCGCCAGGTGCAGGAGCTCACCAGGGACGGGCTCGCAGCCCTCCGCCCGACCATCGCTGCGCTGGCGGAGGCGGAGGGCCTCACTGCCCACCGGCTCGCCGCCGACATCCGCTTCGAGGAGACGGCGTGAACGCGGTGCCCCGCTACCGCTGGCAGCCGACCACCGCCGAGATCGCAGCGGCCGCCGGCGTCGCCGTCGCCGACGTCGTACGGTTCGACCACAACACGTCGCCCTTCCCGACGGACTGGGCCGTCGGTGTCGCCGCTGCGGCGGCTCGGGGCCTGAACGAGTATCCCGGCGCCAGCTATCGCCCGATCCGCGAGGCTGCTGCCCTCGCGACCGGCCTGAGCCCCGAGCAGGTCGCGGTCGGCGCGGGCGCCGACGAGCTGATCCTCCTCGCCGGCCGGGCCTTCCTGGCACCCGGCAGGCGGGCCGTCGCGGTCACCCCGACCTATCCGCTCTACGAGATCGCGACGCTTCAGGTCGGCGCCGAGCTCACCCATACTTCGGCCTCACCGCCCGAGTTCGCCTTCCCGGACGACGCCGTCATCGCCGCGGCGCGAGATGCCGACGTGACCTGGCTCTGCGTGCCGGACAATCCGACCGGGACGCGCCCACTCGACGAGCAGATCGCCGCCGTCATCGCCGCCACCGACGGTCTCGTGGTGCTCGATGCCGCGTATGCCGAGTTCGCCGACGACGTGTGGACCGCGTGGGTGGAGCGCCACGACAACCTGCTGGTGCTGCACACCCTCTCCAAGGCCTACGGCGTGGGCGGGATCCGGGTCGGCTACGGATTGGGCCACCCGGACCTCGTGGATGCGCTCGATGCGGTGCGGCCCCCTGGCAGCATCGCCAGCATCTCGGTCGAGGTGGCCGTCGCCGCCCTCGCGACGCCCGAGCGTATGCGCTCCCAGGTGGCCGCCATCCGCGCCGAACGGAGCAGGCTCGGCGCGGCGCTCGACGGGCTCGGGTTCCGGGTGGTGCCGTCGCATACCAACTTCCTCTTGTGTGAGGTCGGAGCATCGGCCCGCCGCCTCGGAGACGCGCTCATGCGTCGCGGCCTCGTGGTGCGGATGTACCAGGACGAAGGCCCACTCGCCGGGTATCTGCGCTTCACGGTGCGTACGCCCCACGAAGACGACCGATTGACCGCCGCGCTCGAGGAGGAGCTCACGTGAACCGCACCGCAGACGTCGCCCGCAAGACCGCTGAGACCGACGTCACGATCCGCCTCGATCTCGACGGCTCCGGCCGGGCGGCCATCAGCACCGGCGTCGGGTTCCTCGATCACCTGCTGACGTCCTTCGCCCATCACGGCATGCTCGACCTCGACGTCACGACGGTGGGCGATCTCGAGGTGGACGACCATCACACCGTCGAAGACACCGCACTCGTGCTCGGAACCGCCTTTGCGGATGCGCTCGGAGACCGGGCCGGCATCGTGCGCTACGGCGACGCCACCGTGCCGATGGACGAGGCGCGCGCAACGGCGGTGATCGACAGCGGCGGCCGACCCTACGCGGTGGTCGAACTGCCCTTCCGTGGCGAGCGCATCGGCGCCCTGTCGACCCAGATGATCCCCCACGCCGTCGAGGCGCTGGCCCGCACCGCCGGGTTCACCATCCATCTGACGGCGTCGGGGGCGAACGATCACCACATCGCCGAGGCGGCGTTCAAGGCACTGGCCCGCGCCGTCCGCACCGCGGTGTCCATCGATCCTCGCCGCAGCGGCGTTCCCTCGACGAAGGGCACGACGTGACCCGCATCGCCGTCGTCGACCACGGCGCCGGCAACCTGGTGTCGATCGGCAGGGGGCTGGAACGAGCCGGTGCCCGGGTCGTTCTCGCCGACGGTCCCGCCGCGCTCGCAGGTGCGGATGGCATCGTTCTCCCCGGCGTCGGCACCACCGGGGCGGCGATGCGCCGTCTCCGCGCCGAGGGCCTGGTCGATCCCCTCCGGGGATGGGAAGGGCCGCTCCTCGGCATCTGCGTCGGGCTGCAGCTTCTCTTCGATTGGTCGGACGAGCACGAGGGCGGCGAATGCCTCGGCATGGTGGCGGGGCGGGTGCAACGCCTCGAGGCAGCTCCCCTCCTCCCCCACATCGGATGGAACGACGTGACAAACACCGATCACCCGATCTTCGCCGGAGTCGCCCAGGGAGCACCGTTCTACTTCGTACACAGCTTCGCTCCGGTCCCCGCCGACCCCGCGGTGACCATCGGCACAACCGACTACGGCGCCCCGTTCGTCTCGGCCATCGCCGCCGGCCATCGCATCGGTGTGCAATTCCATCCGGAGCGATCGGCAACCGCCGGGCTCCGTGTGCTCGGCAACTTCGTCGCCCTCTGTGCGGAGGCAGCTCGTGCTGCGTAGACGCATCATCCCCTGCCTGGATGTACACGGCGGGCGCGTGGTGAAGGGCGTGCGTTTCGTCGACCTCGTCGACGAGGGCGATCCTGTGGAGCTGGCCGAGCGCTACGTGGCCGAGGGGGCAGACGAGATCTGCTTCCTCGACATCACGGCGAGCCACGAGGGAAGAGACACCATGCTCGATGTCGTGCGTCGCACGGCCGAGAACGTCTTCGTCCCTCTCACCGTCGGCGGCGGCGTCCGCACGGTGGCGGACATGCGGGCCGCCCTGCGGGCGGGCGCAGACAAGGTCTCGGTCAACACGGCCGCCGTCGACAGGCCCGATCTCATCTCGGAGTGCGCTGCCGCCTTCGGCACCCAGTGCGTGGTGCTCGCCATCGACGCCAAACGACGCAGCGA
>DKBA01000314.1 GCA_002450985.1 Acidimicrobiia bacterium UBA6912 | reverse complement strand
GTGGTCCGAATGACATCGGCGGCAACGGCGGCGTCCGGCGGGTATGACGTGGCGGGTCGCCACTCGACGAAGGCCACGTTGTCGAAGCCGGCGATCGTGCGATCGGCGATGGGCGCCGACACTCCGACGTACAGCATGATCGTGTTCACCGTGCCGCCGGGGGCCTGGAGCACATCGGCGCGGAGGTCGACTCGCACCTGGTGCCAGGTTCCGTCAGCAGGAACGTCGAGCGGCAGCTCGAGCTGGGTCAGGAGCGTGGACTCGGGCTCCTCGGTCGGGACGGTGTCGATGAATTCGTAGCCGTCCAGACGCACGAAGGGCCGGCCGTCGCCCTCCACCCTCACAACCGCCTCGACGGAGAACCGGGCGGTGGCATCGGCAGGTTGACCGTTGTCGTCGTAGCGGCGGTGGAGGCTCAGGGTGACCCTCGCCACCGGGCGGACGACGACGCCGGACGCCACCGAGGCTCGCGCATCGAGCTCGAGGTAGGCGACTCCGGACGGCGCTTCGGCGACGGCGCGAATGGTGACCGGGCCGTCGTGTGGGAGCCGCCACCGTGTTCCGTACGCGAGCCTGGCGTCGGCCTCGACGTCCTCGAACGTGCCCCATCCGAACAGGTCTCGGCCGACGAGGGCCTCCGGATCCGAGGGGACGGCCACCAGATCGTCGTCGGTGATCCACACGGTGTCGGTGCCGGTCGGGGGCGAGGGGGCGGGCACGGTGCCGGCCGGACCGCGGAGGATGGTGGCGGCACCGCTCGTGATCTCGAGACGGGCCGGCTCGACGCCCGGAGCGAGGGGGGACGGCACCACCCCGATCGATCCATCGGGGAGCCTGACGGAGACGGCATCACCCCAGCCGTGGCCCTCCCGTCGGCGTCGGGTCCTGAGCGCAATCGCAAGACGAGTAGCGTCGAGTCGATCGAACGGAGGGTCGGAGATGAGCGCTCGGCTGGATGCGTGGATGGATGGCTATGTCGCCGCATGGCGCAGCAACGATGCTGCGCACATCTCGGCCCTTTTCACGGAAGACGCCGTCTACGACCCGCAGACGGGTCACGAGCCGTGGCGGGGCAGAGACGCCGTCGTTGCCGGATGGATCGACGTCGGCGACGACCCGGACACGTGGCGGTTCACCTGGGCTCCTCTCGTCGAGGTGGGGGATCTGGCGATCATCACGGGAGAGACCCACTACGAGGAGGAGCCACCCAGGACGTATCGCAATCTGTGGGTGATCGAGTTCGGCGAGGACGACCGCTGCCGCTCGTTCACCGAGTGGTACGTGCGGGTGAGGAGAGCGCCGGGCTGAACGCTACGGCTTCGGGCGACGGCCCGGTCGGGTGCCGACGACACCGGGCGCCAGCACGGCCAGGAAGACACAGTTGAGCACGGCGTTCTCCGGGTAGCCGGATGCCAGGGAGAACACCGAATCGATCGCGAACCAGAAGACCAGCGATCCGGCGACCGTCCGCCACGCCCAGGGGTCGCCACGACGGAGCGGCCCGAGCGCGACGCCGAGCATCGCCGCCATCCAGCCCGCGATCACTGCACCGAGCACCCCGTAGGTGAAGCGCAGGTAGTCGACGGCGGCGGGGGAGAACTCGTCGGGCACGGGGTCGCTGCCGAAGACCAACCACTCGAAGAAGGCCTGCCACGGACGTTGCAGGATCATCAGGGAAACACCGAACGCGAGCACGACGCCGAGGGCGAGGACGAGCCATCGCCACCACAGGCTCGACGTGTCCGGTTGCGTCGTGGACATGGAAGGATCCTTCCACATCGCGTTGGGCTACGACGTGCCGACCGCCGGGCGGCCGGCACGATCGATCGGGCTCCTGGGTGGCGGATACGTTGGGAGGTTCAGGGTGAGCAGCAACGAGGGGTCTCTCGATCGGGTGGTGGTCACCACATCGCACGAGCCGCCGTCGCGGGCACCGCTGCGCCTCGCCGCCGGCGAGGTGGTCTCGGTGGAGCCGAGGGAATCGGAGTGGCCCGCCTTCGCGTACGTCCTGGCGGGGCATGGCGAGGGATGGGTGCCCCGGCGCCACCTCTCGGCGGCCGGAGGCCCGGCGACGGTGCTCGAGCCCTACGACACGACCGAGCTCGCCGTCGAGATCGGCCAGGTGCTGACCGTGGTCGCCACGGACGACGAGAGTGGCTGGCTGTGGTGCCGGGACGACGGAGACCGAGAGGGCTGGGTGCCGCTCCGGTCGCTGCGACCGGCCGGCTGACTGCGATCAGCGTTGCAGGGTGGCGATGACGTCGTCGAGCGGGGCATGGTCGCCGGCGAAGTCCTCCCGGTCCTCGTAGAGGATCACGTCGCCCGGCCCCATGACGATCGTGGCCCCGAGCTGGGTGGGGCGCCGTCCGGTCTTGTGCTGGCGATG
The DNA here is from genome assembly GCA_002450985.1 of Acidimicrobiia bacterium UBA6912. Classification (GTDB taxonomy): domain Bacteria; phylum Actinomycetota; class Acidimicrobiia; order Spongiisociales; family UBA5794; genus UBA6912. The sequence goes on along the minus strand of DKBA01000314.1, from coordinate 10,971 downwards.
CCCGCCCCGCATTGAGCGAACCGCGGCCCCGATGGCGGTGGGACGCACCAGCGCCCCGACACCGATGGAATTGGTGGCGACGAGCTCCGCCGCCGACCCATCCTCATCGAGCAAAACGGGAAAGGGGACGCCCTCGTCCTCGATGAAGGCGACGGCGTACCGTCTCCCTCCGGTGCCGATGGCGGTCACCCCTGCCCCGGTGGCGAGGATCTCGTCGTATCGATCGCGGACCTGACCGGCCCGCTCGCGGCATGTCAGTCAGCCGAAGTGCCGCAGGAACAAGAGGACGTGGGGCCGTCCCGCCCAGAGGTCACCAAGGCGATGCTCGGTTCCCTCGGGATCGACGAGAACCCGGTCGGCAAGATGGGCGGCGTCGAACGGCACGGGTCCCTCTCACTCGCGATGCAGCGAGCGTAGAGGCCGCGATCGGCCAACCAGGCATCCGAGGGTCGCCCATGCGATCAGCCGCCGGCGACGACCGATGGCGCTGCGACGCGATAGACCGCAATGGGGCGCTGCACACCCTTGAGGTCGAGATGACCGGCAGGCGTCGCCACGACGAGGCCGCCGGGCAGCAGCGCGAGGGTGCGCTCGGCGATCAGGATCTCGCCGGGTCCCGCTTCGTCGGCCAGCCGGGATGCGAGGTTGACGTGGTTGCCCATCACGGTGTACTCCATGCGGCTCGGAGAACCGAAGTTCCCCACCGTGACATACCCGGTGGAGATGCCGGCGCCGGCGGTGACATCGACGAGCGCCGCTGCCGTCAGCTGCGCCCGGAGATCCACCAACTCCCGTTGCATGTCGAGTGCCATCCGCACGGCACGTTCCGCGTGATCGGGCTGCGGCAGCGGGTCGTTGAAGAACACCATGAGCGCATCGCCGATGTACTTGTCGAGGGTGCCGTCGTACCGGAACACGATGTCGGTCATCCGGGTGAGGAAGTGATTGAGCGTTGCGGCCATCTCTTCCGGCTCGGACTGCTCGGACAGCGCGGTGAAGCCGCGGATGTCGACGAAGGCGATCGACAACTCGGCGCGCCTCGACTCGGTGAGACCGCGCCGGCCGGCGACGATCGAGTCGGCGATCTGCGGCGAGAGGTAGCGGCGAAGCGCCGAGGTGCGCTCGAGCATCGCCACCTGCTCGTCCACCTGGGCCTGGAGGTCGCGGTTGACGGTCTCGAGCCGTCCATACAGCGTCTCGAGCTGCTCGCTCGCCCGGTTCACGTTCTGGGACAGCTTGCCGAACTCGTCACGATTCGGGACATCGACCCGAGCGGTGAAGTCGCCGCTGGCGAGAGTGTCGAGCGCATGGTCGATCTTGTGCACGGGGCGGATGACGGTCCACGAGATCACTGCACCGAGCACGGCCGCCCCGGCGAGGCTCATCACCGAGAATGCAGCGAGCGCGATGGTGAGGAAGCGGCGGTCCCCTCCGAAGCTCCCGATCTCGGTGGCCACCATCTGCTCGGTGCCGTCGATGAACTCGTTGAGGAGATCCTCCAGCTCGTGGCTGATCTCGTGCTCGGAGCCGATATGGACACGCAGCGCTCCGTCGATGTCGTCGGACGCCTGGAGCTCCTCCACTCGGGCACCGGCGACCGCATAGCGAGCGTCGATGCCCCGGAGCTCGTCGAAGAGCCCTTCGTGGTCGCCGACGGCGATCGCCTCGGTGTCGTCGACGAGGCTCGTGAACGTCGCCTTTGCGTTGGCGATCTTGTCGGTCCACACCTGCTCACCGGTCAGCAGCGCCATGGTGCGGAAGTGGGACTGTGCCGTGATGGTGTAGAGCATCTCGTGGGCGTTGTCGGATTGCTGCTGCAGCGTCGCGAGCCGGTCGAGCTGGCTGTCCATCCGGTTGACGACGAGCAGACCGATGATGCCGAGGGCGAGCATCAGCACCGATACGACGAGGAAGCCGGCGAGGAGCTTCGTCTCGAGCCGCGAGGGGATCCTGGCGACGAAGTCGACGAACGGACGCAGCATCCGCGGGACACCGTCGCCTTCTCGCGGCGGTGGCGGCGTGTCGGGTGTCCGGGTCATCAGTGAGGTCATCGGCCGCGGCCTCTCTCCTCGGTGGCCCCAATCTACGCGGGCGATCCCCGTCGCGTCGGCCGAAGGCGGGCGCGGGCGGCGTCCGCGCTCTACGCTTCCGCCGATGCGTAGGACGCCTCACATAGCGCTCGGCCTCCTCGCGGGACTTGCTCTCCTCCTTGCGGCGTGTGGCGGCGATGACGACTCCACCCAGATTCGCATGCTCGACAACTCGTTCGCCCCGAACGTGCTCGAGATCGGCGTCGGCGACACCGTCCGGTTCGTCAACAACGGCCGGGTGGAGCACAACGCCATCGCCACCGACGGGACCTTCGACACGCTCGAGGAGGCGGAAGGCAACCAGCAGCCCGGCGAATCGTGGAGCATCACGATCGACGAACCCGGGGTCTACGACTACTTCTGCTCGCTGCATGCCACCCAGAACGAGGATGGCGAGTGGGAGGGCATGGTGGGAACGCTCATCGTGGGCGACGTCGCAGACGCCGCCGACGTCGCGGCCGAGTCGACGGCACCCGGGGAGTGGAGTGGGGACACCCGCGCCGTGCCGGAGGACTACCCGACCATCCAGTCGGCCGTCGACGCCGCCGAACCGGGGGACCTCGTGCTCATCGGTCCGGGCGTGTACAAGGAGGCGGTTTCGGTGACGACGCCGGGTCTCGTCATCCGCGGCGCCGACCGCAACGAGGTCATCCTCGATGGTGAGTTCACCAGGGAGAACGGGTTCGTGGTGACCGCCGATGGTGTCGCCATCGAGAACATGACCGCCCGCAACTACACGGTGAACGGCTTCTTCTGGAACGGGGTGACCGGCTACCGCGGGTCGTACCTCACGGCGATCGACGACTGGGTCTACGGCATCTACGCCTTCGACTCCGTGGACGGCGTCTTCGAGCACTCGTACGCATCGGGCTCCTACGACGCCGGCTTCTACATCGGCCAATGCGATCCCTGCAATGCCGTCGTCACCGACGTGCTCGCCGAGTTCAACGGGCTCGGATACTCCGGCACGAACAGCTCGGGCAACATCTGGATCGTCAACTCGGAGTGGCGCCACAACGTCGCCGGCATCGTCCCCAACACACTCGATTCCGAGCTGCTGCCGCCCGTCAACAACGTCGTGGTCGCCGGCAACTACATCCACGACAACGGCGAGAAGGAGCGCGCGCCCTCGAGCAGCCTCGAGTGGGCGGCGTACGGCAACGGCGTGATGCTGGCCGGGGCGCGTGACTCCGTGGTGCGCAACAACCTGCTGGTCAACAACGTGACCTCGGGCGTGCACGTGATGTCGATGATCGACGACAACCTGTGGCGGTCGGGCGGCAACGAGGTGCGGAACAACGTGATCGTCGGTTCGGGCCGCGCCGACCTGGCGCTTGGTGGCCCACTCGAGCAAGGATCCTGCTTCAGCGACAACGAGGTCCGCACGACGATCCCGTTCTGGCTGCGGCAGCTCCACAGCTGCGATGGCATCAACATCCCGCTGTTCTACGGGATGGCGACGGCATCGGAGACGCTGGGCCGCCTCGCCCAGGCCGAGAACGGTCAGAACCCGCAGCTCGAGCACGGCGATGCCCCCAAGCCGACTCTCGACTTCGCCCAGCTCCCCGGCGGNNTCTGGGCCGTGGCGAGGATCTGGCAGAGCAGGCGGCCGGGGCTCGTCACGGCGTTGTGGATCGCATTGGCCGTGCTGGTGCCGGTGATCGGGGTGCTGGCATTCGTCCTCTTCGGCTACCGGCGGCTCGGGATCTGGTACCGGGTGAGCTATGCGATCGGCCTGCCCTTCGCCTGGCTGCTCCTCGCCGTCGGCGCCCTCGTGGTCGGCGGCGTCGTATGAGTGATGCCGACGCGACGTCGCGCATCAGTCGCCGGGAAGCGCTGAAGAAGGTCGGCGGCGGCGGACTCACCGTGCTCGGCGCCGGCATCGTGGTCGGCGCCGTTGGCACCCACGCCGCGGCGCACGCCGTCGGAAACGGTGCCGCACCCACGGCCGACGACGGCCACGGCGGGTCGACGGAGTACGACGGTCCCCGGATCTCCGGCGAGCTGCCGACAGGAGATGCGGCCGGGCCCTATGGCGGCGACTACTCGGCGCCCGAGGGCATGAGCGCCGGCGATCTCGATGCACTGACGTACCCGCCGCCGGCCTCGACCGGCACGGTCGAGATCGAGATGACGGTCGTCGAGCGTTCGCTCCAGGTGAGCCGCGCCCACACGGCGGAGGCGTGGACCTACAACGGCACGGCGCCGGGACCGATCATCCGGGCGACCGAGGGCGAGCTGGTCCGGGTGCGGTTCCGCAACGCCACGGACCACGACCACAACGTGCACTTCCACGGCCGCCATTCGCCGCTTCACGACGGCTGGGAGCCGGTGCCCCCCGGTGGGGAGACGGTGTACGAGATCGCGGCCGGTCCTGCGGGCGTGCACCCGTACCATTGCCACACCATGCCCATCGACCGCCACATCGCCAGGGGGCTCTACGGGGCGCTGATCGTCGACCCGCCGGGGGGCCGCTCGGATGCGCACGAGGTGGTGCTCGCCCTGTCGGGCTGGGACGTGAACGACGACGGCCGCAACGAGCTGTATGCCTGGAACGGGGTGGCCGGCTTCTACGAGAAGTTCCCCATCAAGGTGGCGGCTGGCGAGCCGGTGCGGGCGTACGTCCTCAACATGACCGAGTTCGATCCGATGGCGAGCTTCCACCTCCATGCCGAGATGTTCGACGTCTATCCGGCCGGGATGGGGGACAGGCCGGCCTTCACCACCGACGTGGTGACGTTCGGCCAGATGGATCGGGCGATCCTCGAGTTCACGCTGCCCGAGATCGGGCGGTACATGTTCCATCCCCACCAGCACATGATGATGAGCCGCGGCGCCATGGGCTGGTTCTCGGCGATCTGACGCGGGCCGCCGACCACGGGGCTGCGTACGAGACCGCCGTGGTCGTCTTGGAACCCCGCGGCGGGCCCGAGGCGGCCTCGACGGGCTGACACCTCGCCGGCCTGGCTCGCTGCAGCGCGAGCGAGGCGGGCGACGGCAGACCCCTGGGCCACTGGGAGCGACGACCCTGATCGCGATATCGTCCGGCGATGNNGGAGCCGGGAAGACGGTGGTGGGGAGGATGCTGGCGGAGCGGCTCGGCGTGCCCTTCGTCGACGGCGACGATCTGCACAGCGAGGCGAACACGCGCAAGCTCGCCTCCGGCGTCGCGCTCACCGACGAGGACCGATGGCCGTGGCTCGATGCCGTCGGCCGGGTCGTGCGGAGGGGTGACGTGGTGGTCGCCTGCAGCGCGCTCAAGCGAGCGTACCGGGACCGGCTTCGTCGCCATCGGCCCGACCTCGTATTCGTCATGCTGAGCGGCGACCGCGCCACCTTGGAAGAGAGGGTGCGCCTCCGATCGCACGCGTTCATGCCACCCGGACTGCTGGCCAGTCAGCTCGCCACGCTCGAGCCCCTGGAGCCCGACGAGGGCGGACTCGTCGCGGACGTCGCCCGACCACCGGGAGAGATCATCGAGTCCATCGTTGGGCGGCTGGCGGCGGGTGCCGAGCGCCTCGGCGGCCAGTAGCGACCGACGGGCCAGAGCGCGCGGCGTAGCGCAGGACTCCCAGCGAACGGTTTGCGGCGCCGACCGGCTTGACCCAAGATGCCGCGGTACATCCATGCCCACCGCTGTCACGGCTGGACGGCGCAACCGCTGCTCTCGCAGCGGGCCGTTGCGGTCGATGGACCCGGAAACGGACTGTGAGGAGACGGCACATGACGGTCACCGTATCGATGCCCCACCTCGGTGAGGCGGTCACCGAAGGCACGATCCTGTCGTGGGCGAAGCAGCCTGGCGAGACCGTCGCCGAGGATGAGGTCCTGCTCGAGATCGCAACCGACACCGACAAGGTCGACACCGAGGTGCCGTCGCCGATCGCCGGCGTGGTCCAGGTGATTCTCGTCTCTGCGGGTCAGACCGTCAGTGTGGGCACGCCGCTCGCGGTCATCGCCGAGTCCGCGGAGACGGCCACTCCTGGTCTCGCCGCCACGGCCGCGACACCCGCAGCCGCGCCTCCGGCCCAGCCACCCGAGACGTCGCCGGCGGCCGAGACCCCGGCCCCTCCGCCGCCGGAGCCCGAACCGGCAGGTGCGTCCGCGTCTCCAGAAGACGGCAGCGGGGTCACCGGAAGCGGTGCCCAGGAGGCCGGCCAGACCGCCGGCCAGGACACTCCCGGGCCTGATGCAGAGACTGAGACAGGCGCACCCTCAGAACAGACGTGGGTGACCCTTTCGGAAGCCGAGCTGCGCACCGGGGTGGCCGTGTCCACGCTCAACAAGTGGCGCAAGCGGCACAAGATCGCAAGCCGCACGGCACTCGGCCCGACGGGGACGCAGGTGTGGGTACCTCTGCAGGCCGTATCGGATCTCGCTGCGGAGAAGGAAGCCAAGCGAGCGCGCAGGGGAGAAGCCGCGGAAGGCGCTTCGCCGCGGAGCGCCGAGCAGGGGTCGCCGCAGTGGGCGATCGAGCTTCTCGCCCTGGCCGACGCCCGGGCCGGGCAGCTTCTCGACCGTCTCGCCCAGGCGGAGCGGGAACGTGCCGACGCCGAACGGGATGCTGCGATCGAACGTCACAAGCGGGAGCGGGCCGAGGCCGAGGCGGCACGCCTGCGGGACGAGCTTGCCGGGTTGACCCGTCCCGAGCCGGCGGAGGGGGTGCGGCCAGAGCCCGGTGGGAGCCGCCAGGAGCAGACGCCCTACGCCACATTCAGAGCGAGGTTGGAGCGCTGGACCGACCGCCGACGNNCGGCTGACCGGCGTATGGGCGCCGGCGGTGTAGAGTCGCCGTCCATGCTGGACCTCTTGCACTCGGGTCTCCCCCCGGACATCGAGGGCGCCGATCGGGGCATTCTCCCCGCCGAGCCCCTCCCGCTGGCGGTGCGTCGACTGGGCGTCGACCTGCTCAGCGGTGCGATCGCCGACCTCCACCTCGCCGAGGGGCCGTCGTTCGACACGACGGTGCACTCGGCCCGCAAGAAGCTGAAGCGGCTGCGGGGCCAGCTCCGCCTCGTCCGAGATCGGATCGGCTACCGCACCTACCGAGCGGAGAACGCCGTGTTGCGCGACACCGCTCGCATGCTGTCCGGCGTCCGTGATGCCTGGGTGCTCCCTGCCACGCTCCACGACCTGCGAACCCAGTACGCCGACCTGCTCGACGAGGCGACGTTCGCCGCGCCCGAGGCGTGGCTGCTGAGCCGACATGAGCTGCGGCGCCGCTCCGTCACCGATGCGGTGGTCGGACGTGCAATCGTCAATCTGGGAGCGGCTCGATCGAGGTTCGCCAGGTACCCGCTCGAGGACGTGGTCCGTGACGACTTCGATGCGATCGCCCCGGGGCTGCACCGGGTCTACAGGCGGGGCCTCCGTGGGTACCGACGTGGCATCGAGACACGTGACGTCGAGGATCTCCACGAGTGGAGGAAGCGAGTCAAGTACCTCCGGTATCAGATGGAGTCACTCACGCCGATGCAACCCACCCTCATCGGCGCCCTCGCCGGCGAGCTCGACGTGCTGGGCGAGTTGTTGGGCGACGATCACGATCTCGCCGTGCTCGCCGAGACCATCCTCGAGCACGCGGAGTCGTGTCGCGACGACCGGGAACGGTGGATGCTGATCGCCTTGATCCACGAACGCAGGGCGAATCTCCAGGCGCAGGCGTTCCGCATCGGAGCCGCCCTGTATGCAGAACCGCCGGATTCCTTCGTCGATCGTATCGGCGCCTACTGGCAGTCGGGCCGCCGCTGAATTCCGAGCGGCCACGCTCCCTCGGGCGAGGTGGGGCGAACGGCGGGCAAGGACAGTCGGCTCCTCAGCCGATCAAGTCGGAAGCCGTCGCCAGGTCGGGACCGATTCCCAGCCGTACCTCGCCTCCCCGACATTCGAGCACGGCTGCTTGCCGGCCACCGTCGAAGGTGACGGTGGCCCCCGTGCCCGACCGAACGTCGTCGTCGAACGACCGCTCGTACCAGGTGTCGACCGCGCTGCACAGCGCCCCCGATGCGGATTCGTCGACGAGGGCGATGCCGATGCTGGTGTCGGCGCCTCGTGTGGCGACGATCACCTCGCCTCCACCCCAAGCGCGTACCGCCTCCAGTGCGTCGGGAAGCGCCGCCGACTCGTCTCCTCCCGGCGCCTCGAAGAGCCAGAGCAACTGCGCCGCACCGATGGTGTCGGTGCGCACGACCTCCCACGCCCCTCCCGGAGAACGAAGATCCGACGCGTCGGTGGGCTCCAGGTCGGTGCGCTCAGGGAAGAGGATCTCCGCCGTGGTCGATGGCGGCGTTGCGTAATCTGCGTCCACTGCCGCCCAGCCGTCTGCGCCGTAGCCGGCGCAGACGTACGCGAGCCCGCTGGTGTAGGGAAACATCAGCTCGCGGCGCAGGTAGGGGGGGACCGCCTCGAGCTGCTGCTGCGACCCGAGTACGTCCGCGTCCATCATCTGACCGAACTGGTCCATCAACGACAGCCTGGTCGACGCGTAGCGCTGCATGAGGAGGGTCGCATCGCCTTCGGCAAGCGCGCTGCGCGCGAGGTTGCCGTCCCAATCGCCCTCCACGTCGATGGGGGGCAGGCCGAGCGCTTGGTCGGTGAGCGCATGGTCCAGCTCGTGCGCCAGCACCAGCCGCTCGGTCGCGTCCAGCCCTCCGTCGCCGTCGTCGGGTACCACGAGCTCTCCTGTGTCGGGATCGTAGAAACCTGCGACCTGGCCGGCGAGCAGCTCCGCCTGGAGGTCGAGCAGGTCGGTGCCGGCAGGCAGGGCTCCGAGCCCGACGAGATACCGCGCATCGATATCCGCCTCGTCTGCCGGGTATTCCTCACGAACGGTGGATGCGACGCGCTCGGCGAAGTCGGCCGGCGCCAGGAGCGTAGGGGTGACGTCCGTCCCGAAGGTCAACCCCCGCAGCTCCTCGACCCCTCGGGCGATCTGACGAATCTGGTCGTCGATCGTTCCGGTCAAGGTCTCCCCAGGACCGAAGAGGCTGCCGAGGTCGTCGGATCCGACGCACGCAGCGAGCGCTTGGGGATCCGCCCCGCCCAGGAGGTCGCCGCCACCCAGGAGGTCATCGAGTTGCCCGAGACCGCCGTCGAGCAGATCGCCGAGTCCGTCACCCTGCCCACCGGGAGCCCCTTCGAACAGGTCCGCCAGCGAGTCGCCGAACAGCTCGCCGAGCGCATCGCCCAACTCGCCTCCGAGCAGATCTTCCAGCGCGCCACCGAGGAGATCATCGGCGGCATCAGGGGGTGCCATCCCCGAATCGCCCGGGAGCTCTCCGCCGTTGGGTGAATCTGGCTCGGACGGATCGGTGTTCGCAGACTCGAGGTCGTCGACGCGGGCGCTGAGCGCGGCTACCTCGAGCTCGAGCTCCTCAGCCCGCGCCCGCTCGTTCACGGCGAACAAGACGGACGCCACGAGTGCGACTCCGGCGGCGGCAGCCAGCACCAGCTGGGGGACCGCACGACCTCGCCTCGAATCCCTGCTGTGGTCTTCCCGCTGTTGTGCCGACTCGGCCATGGCTCCATCCTTGATGTTCGTCGCGCCATCTTGCGGTGCGGCCGATAAAGGCCCGGTAAAGGGCATGTGCCGCTCGCCGATGATGGTGGAGGATTCCCCATCGGAGGTGCTCGACGTTGAGGATCGTCTCGCGTAGTGGCAGCAAACGGAACTACGAGGTCGGACACGTCCCGGGGCGGTCTACGTCGATGTCTGGGGTGACCTCACCGACTCCCACAGCCTCGTCGTGCATCGACCGCCGAAATCACCCGCCAGCACGAGCGATATCGAGCGCTTCGTTCCGAGCCGCCGGGAGGCTCAGCAACGACGCTTTCTGCTCGCAGCTCGTCGCATGGCCAGCATGCGGTTCGCCGGTGTGTTGGCCTGGCGCGCCGACCTCGCAACCACCCGGGCGCGGCTGGTTCGCGGCTCGGTAGCGAGCACGAGGGGCCGCTCGGCGGTACCTGGCGAGACACTCGTTCGCAACCGGGATCTGTTGGCCGGTGCGCGTGACACCTCATTGACTATGTAGTCAATGTAACAGCAGTCATGTATCGTGAGGGCATGAAGACGATCACGATCACGATCCCAGAGGAACTCGACGCCGAGGCAGCGGCCGAAGCGAAGCGGCTCGGCATATCCAAATCCGAGCTGATTCGCCGTGGGATCACGGCACTCCTCCCCGAACGCGACATCGACCCGAAGGAAGATCCGTGGCGTCGACTGGCAGGCTTCGCCTCGGAGGGCGTGACAGCCGAAGCGGATGAGATCGACCGGGTCGTCTACGACTCGTGAAGTTCGCCGACACGAGCTGGTGGGTCGCATGGTCGCTGCCTGGTGATGGACGCCACAGCGATGCGTTGGCGCTGCTCGATCATCTCGGGCCGACCGAGCAGGTATTGACGACCAATCTGATCATCGGCGAGACCTGGACGTTTCTCCGCCGCAAGGACAGTCACGGCACGGCTCTCGCCTTCCTCGACCGGATCGAGGCTCTCGGTGAACGGAGCAAGCTCACCCTGCACCGGGTCACGTCCGCGCAAGAGGACAAGGCCTGGGACTGGCTGCGAAAGCACGACGAACGCGCCTACTCGTTTGTCGACGCCACCAGCTTCCAGGTGATGCGGGACCGACGCCTGAGAGAAGTTCTGGCCTTCGACCAGGATTTCGCCGCCGCGGGCTTCGTCGAACTCCGGCCGTAACCAGTCCTCGAAGTGCCGGCCCGTCGTGAAGTCGAAGTTCTGTCCTGGTCGTCTCCAAACCTGCTCGACCCCGGTGCCGCTACGCACCGGATCCGATGGCCGTGATCGCGAGGCGGTCGGACTCCAGGCAGTGACTCGGTCGGCGCGCCCAGGTGATGGTCGTTTCGGGTGACTCCCGTGT
>DKBA01000299.1 GCA_002450985.1 Acidimicrobiia bacterium UBA6912 | reverse complement strand
GCCTGGAAGAACACGTCGGGGTTCTGCGCCGTCCCTCGGATCACCGGCCGATTCGGATCGAGGGAGCGCAGACGGTGCTCGGCGATGAGGTCGTCGTCGACGAGGGCGCGGATCTGTGCCTGGTCGAGGGCATCGATCGTTGCCACCTCGTGCGACGTGCGGAAGCCGTCGAAGAAGTGGATGAACGGCACCCGGCTGCGCAGTGTGGCCGCATGGGCGACGAGCGCCATGTCCTGCGCCTCCTGCACCGAACCGGCGCAGAGCAGGGCACACCCGGTCTGGCGCGCCGCCATCACGTCGCTGTGGTCGCAGAAGATCGACAGTGCATGGGTCGCCACCGTGCGAGCGGCGACGTGGATGACGCTCGGGGTCAGCTCGCCGGCGATCTTGTACAGATTGGGAATCATCAGCAACAAGCCCTGCGATGCGGTGAACGTCGCACCGAGCGCACCGGCTTGCAGCGACCCGTGGAGGGCACCGGCGGCGCCGGCCTCGCTCTGCATCTCGACGACCTCGGGTACGGAGCCCCAGAGGTTCTTCCTGTGGCTCTGCGCCCATGCGTCGGCGAGCTCGCCCATCGGGGAGGCGGGAGTGATCGGATAGATCGCCATGACTTCACTCGAGGCGAACGCAACGCGTGCCGCAGCCTCGTTTCCGTCGACGACGATCCTGGCAGGGGTGGTGTGGCTGGTAGTCATCTGTTGGGATGGTCCCCCACGACCCTAGGGGGTGTTAGGACCAATGGTCCCGCGGGCGTGGTCCAATCGCCGGACTCGCCTCGTCGCAGAGCCCCGGCACCCTGCCTTCGAGCCCNNCCGGTCGCCGGCATCGAGGACATCCGCGAGGCGGGGCTGTCGGGCGAGCCCGTCGGACCGGCCAGGGCCGTCGACATCGTCCGCAGCTTCGAGACTGCGATGAACCGCGACGATGCGGACACCGCAATCGCCGTCATCGGCGACGAGTGGGTGCGTCTCGAGATCCCCGGTACGTCGCGCGGGGTGATCCCACGGGGCGACCCCGCGACGACGCGAGCCACCGTTGCGTTCGCCGCGGCGGCGGTGGACCTCGATCTGGGCGACTGCTCGGCATCGCCCTCCCGCCTCGAGGCCGTCGCCGACTTCGCCGTCGTGTGTCCCGCAGCCGAGGTGACGGGCGCCTACCCCGAGGCGATCGGCAGGGCAGGGAGCGGGCAGCCGATGGTGTTCGGGGTCGCCGACGACCGCATCATCTCGATCCTGTGGAGCGGCTACCGGGGGGATCGCTACGACACCACCGCCTACTGCGAGTTCGCCCGGGCCGAGTCGGAGGCGGCGGCCGGGCGGGCGTTCGACGACGAGTGCCGCCCCATCGAGGCGCCGACCGCGCTGGCACTCCACCGCAATCTCGCTGCCCTGTACGTGGCGACGGGCAGGCCGTCGCCGGAGGCAGGTGAGCTCGCGGCCCGCTACGCCCTCCCGACGATCGAGCACCTGTTTGCGGCGATGGACGCGGGTGCCCCCCTCGGCGACTACATCGACCCAGGGATGATCCTCGTTCGGTTTCCCGGCATGGTGCTGGATCCGGACGTGCGCGGGCTGCCCGACACCGAGCAGCTGCTGACGTGGGTTGGGGCCATGTACGACGTCGAGCTCGGCCCGTGCACGCTCTCGGAGTGGAGCGGCGGCAGAGTGGCGGTCCGGTGCCCGGCGGCCGAGTGGGCCGGTCCCCTCGTCACCTCCCTCGGGCTCGATCGGGTCGTCCAGCCGATCGAGTTCCTCGTCGACGACTTCGTCGTCACGAACGTGGCCGGTGCGACGGTATCCGAGCTCGACGCCGGCTTCCGCGACCTGTGCGACTGGATTCGCCAGGAGGAACCGGCTCAGGCCAAGTGGGCGTTCGAGGAAGCGTGCCTACCCGACTTGAGCGCGACCGGGGTGACGGCGCTGCTCGACGGAGCGGCCCGCTACTCGGCAGCCCACGCCCTGGCCCCTGCCGTCACCCCGCCAGGAAGCTGAGCCGCACCCGCCGCGTCGGGTTGTCGGCATTCACGTCCACGAGGACGATCGACTGCCAGGTGCCGAGCGCAGCGACCCCGTCGAGCACCGGCACGGTGACCGACGGACCGACGAAACCCGGAATCACGTGGTCGGCGCCGTGCCCGGGCGAGCCGTGACGATGCCGGTACAGGGAGTCGTCGCGCGGGATCAGCGCATCGATGCGGTCGAGGAAGTCGGCGTCGCTGCCGGCCCCGGTCTCGATGATGGCGACGCCTGCGGTGGCGTGAGGCACGAAGACCGACACGAGCCCGTCCCCCTTGCTGGCCACGAAGCGGGACACGTCCGCCGTGAGATCGACGATGGCCCGCTGCCGGCCCGTGGTGATGGTGAGGACCTCCGTCTCCACGGTGCTACTCGCCCACTGCCGGGCTCCGGCGCAAGGCGGCGCCGAGGCGCCTGGAGCGCTTGTACGGGAAGATCTCGATCACCTCTCCTGCAGCCAGCCGGTCCTGCATTCGGGACCAGAAGCGGACGGCGAAGAGATCGCCGTGGTGGTAGTCGAACACCTCGCGCAGCTCGGGGCGGATGCCGAGGAACCGGGTGAACTCCTCGGGGAACACGTCGTGCTCGCCGACGCCGAACCAGGGCTCGGCCGACATCGCCTCGTCGGGGCGGTCCGAGTCCGGCAGCTCACGGAAGTTGCACTCCGTCAGCGGGGTGATCTCGTCGTAGTCGTAGAAGACGACCCGCCCGCCGCGGGTGACACCGAAGTTCTTGAGGAGCATGTCGCCGGGAAAGATGTTGGCCGCCGCCAGGTTCTTGATCGCCCGGCCGTAGTCGACGACGGCGGCACGCGCCTTCACCGGGTTCGCCTCACGCACGTAGAGATCGAGCGGGGCGAGCCGGCGCTCGACGTACACGTGGTGGAGCGTCACGTGGTCGTCTTCGATGGTCACCGAACGTGTCGCCTGCTCTCCCAGCTCGGCGAGCAGCTCCGGAGCGAACCGGTCCCTGTCGAATCGCAGGTGCTCGAACTCGTGAGCGTCGACGAGCCGCCCGGCGCGGTCGTGGCGAGCCACCAGCCGGTACTTGGCCATGATCTGGCGCCGGGTCGTCTGCTTCGGCCACGGGAATCGATCGCGGATGACCTTGAACACCACGTCGTAGCCGGGGGAGGTGAACACGATCATCACCATGCCGCGGATCCCCCGGGCGTGCTCGAAACGCTCCCGGCTCGTCGTGATGTAGCGGTAGAAGTCCCGGAACAGCTCGGTCTTGCCGTGCTTGCGAAAGCCGATGGCCGTGTACAGCTCGTCACGCGACAGGTTCGGCAACAGCTCACCGAGATAGGCGACGAGCGGCGCCGGCACCGTGGTGTCGACGAAGAAGGCGGCGCGGGTGTAGCTGAACAGCACGCCGGCGTCTTCCAGCTCCGTGAGCACGGCGCCGATGGTGAGGCCGCGGGTGGTCTGGTGGACGGCGATGCCGAGGGGCAGCCACAGGTCGTCGGCGTGCAGCCGGCCGACCAGATACGCCCCCTGGCCGCGGTAGAAGGGCGTGGTGAGCATCTCGATGCGGTCGATGTCCTCGGCGATCCCGTGGAGCCGGAGGCTGCGCCGGATGTCCACGACGGCGAGCCGGAGATCGCGGCGGAGGTTGTGCCAGCGGTCGGCCAGCTTCGGAGCGGTGACCGCCTGCTCGAGCGCGGCTTCGAGATCCCCGGTGACGTCGTACCAGTCGACCGCCACGGCGGGTGGCAGCTGATCCACCGGCGGGTCGCGGAGGAATTCCACGTCGGGGTCGACACCGAGCGTGGTGAGCAGGCGGCGGGTGATGGAGTTGTAGAAGGTGGCGGCGATCTCGGCGTCGGGACGCCCGGCGACGATCTCCTCGTAGCGGCGGCGCGCCCCCACCCACGAGTCACGATCGGCGGCGGCATCCCCCGCCACGTGGCGCACCTGGTCGACACAGGCGGCGACGGCGGCGGCATACGCATCGAGCCGCTCCGTCGTGTCCTCTTGGAGCCCGACCCAGTCCCGCTCGGCGAAACGACCGGCGGCACGGGCGGTGATGTCGGCGAAGGCCGCGACGTACCCGGCGAAGTGCTCGGCGACGACGCCTGCGATCGCAGCAGCGACGTCGTCGGTCATCGCGGTCAGATGTTCTCGCCCTCGAAGATCTCGCTGACGGACGCATCGGTGAAGATGGCGTTCACCGCACCGGCGAGCAGCTTCCCGATCGAGAGCACGGTGAGCTTGTCGAGCTCCAGCGCATCGTCGGGAACGGGGAGGGTGTTCGAGATGATCACTTCCTGGATCGGCGCGTTCTTCAGCCTGTCGACCGCCGGCTCCGACAGCACCCCGTGGGTGGCCACGAGACGGGTGCTGAGCGCACCCCGCGCCATGAGCAGCTCCGCGGCGGCGACTGCGGTCCCTGCCGTGTCGATCATGTCGTCGACGACGATGCAGTGACGGCCCTCCACGTCGCCGACGATCTCGAGCGCGGACACGACGTTGCGGACGTCGCTCTGCCGGCGCTTGTGCACGAACGCCGGGGTGGCGTCGAGGTGGCGTGCGTACTTGGAGGCCAGCTTCACCCGGCCCGTGTCCGGCGACACCACCGTGATCGGCGGCTCGACGACCTGACGCAGGTAGTCCACGAACACCGGGAGGGCAGTGAGATGATCGAAGGGGGAGTCGACGAAGCCCTGGATCTGCCCGGTGTGGAGGTCGACCGCCACGATGCGGTCCGCCCCGGCGGCGACGAAGAGGTCGCCGACCAGGCGCGCCGTGATCGGCTCCCGCGGCCGGCCCTTCTTGTCCTGGCGGGCGTAGGGGTAGAAGGGCACCACCGCCGTCACCCGCTTCGCCGACGCCCGCTTGAGGGCGTCGATCATGATGAGCTGTTCCATCAGGTGGAAGTTGATGGGATTCGTGTGGCTCTGCACGACGAAACAATCGGCGCCGCGCACGCTCTCGGTGTAGCGGATGTAGATCTCACCGTTGGCGAACACCCCGCGCTCCACCCCGCCGAGGTCGGAGCCGAGGATGTTGGCGACCTCCCGGGCGAGGCCCTCGTTGGCCGAACCAGAGAACAACATGAGCCGCTTGCGACCCGAGATCTCCATCATGTCCGCTCCTGCTCAGCCCGAGCTCTCCGCCGCGCAGCGTAGCCCGGGACCTCCTTCTGAGGCGAACGTGCGACGCCGAGGGCCCCCGCAGGGATGTCCTTGGTGATCACCGAGCCCGCCGCCGTCCATGCCTCGTCGCCCACGGTGACCGGGGCGACCAGCATCGTGTCCGAACCGATCTTGACGCCGTCACCGATCACCGTCCGGTGTTTGGCGTAGCCGTCGTAGTTCACCGTGATGGTCCCGGCGCCGACGTTGCTGCCCTCGCCGATCGTCGTGTCGCCGATGTAGGAGAGGTGGGGGACCTTGGACCCGGCCCCGACCTCCGAGTTCTTGATCTCGACGAAGGTGCCGGCCTTGGATCGCTCGAGCAGGGTCGCTCCGGGCCGGAGACTCACATACGGACCCACTTCGGCGCTTGCTCCGACGTCCGCCTGGCGCAGCACCGAGTACCACACGCGGGATCCGGGGCCGATACGCGAGTCGCGGGCATACGTCGACGGCCCGACCTCGGCGCCGGCAGCGACCGTCGTCGCCCCCTCGAGGTGGGTGTCGGCGTACAGCCGGGCCCCCGGCTCCAGCACCACGCCCGCATCGACGTAGGTGCGATCGGGATCCTGCATCCACACCCCGGCTCGCATCCATGCCGTGTTGATACGCCGTCGCAGCTCGGTGGCGGCGGCGGCGAGCTGATCGTGCGAGTTGACGCCCTCGCCTTCGATGGCGTCGGCGATGAGCGCCTCGACCCTGCGACCGGCGTCTGCCAGTGTCCCGATCACGTCCGTGAGGTAGTACTCGCCTTGCGAGTTGTGGTTCGACAACGTGGCGAGGGCCTCCCCGAGCACCTCCGCGGAGAAGGCGTACACCGAGGTGCCGACCTCACGAATGGCGAGCTGCGCCGGGGTGGCGTCGCGCTGCTCGACGATGCCGAGGACGTGACGGTCGGCGCCGCGCAGGATCCGCCCGTAGCCCGTGGGATCGGCGGGCTCGCAACTCAGCAAGGTCGCCGCGGCGCCGGTGCCGCGGTGCAACTCGACGAGATGCTCGAGCGTCTCGTGGCGCACCAGCGGCATGTCGCCGGGCAGCACGAGCACGATGTCGTCCCCGGCGGGTGCGAGCACCTCGAATCCGACCCGGGCGGCGTGGCCGGTGCCGAGCTGCTCCGCCTGGAGAGCCGTTCTCGTCCCCGGCGGAAGCACGGCGGCGACGTCTTCGGCTTGGTGACCGACGACGACCACCACCTCCTCGACGCCGGCCTGGGAGACGATCTCGAGCATCCAGTTGATCAGGGGACGCCCGGCCGCCTCGTGCAGCACCTTGGCGAGATCGGACTTCATCCGGGTGCCCTTGCCCGCTCCGAGCAGCACCGCTTTCACGCTCATCAACTCACCTCGCGTCGAGACCCGCACCGCCTGCGGCGCTGCGTGAGGAGTGGCTTGTCACTCGCCGGCTGGGGGGACAGGACTCGAACCCGTACTGACGGGACCAAAACCCGTTGTGCTGCCAGTTACACCACCCCCCAAAGGTGGGACGACGACGAGTGTAGAGGAGGC
>DKBA01000010.1 GCA_002450985.1 Acidimicrobiia bacterium UBA6912 | reverse complement strand
CGGGCGAGCAGCGAGCCATTGGTGGTGAGGGTGAGGTCGGCGATTCCGGGGATCTCCGCCAGCTCGCCGACGAGCACGTCGAGATCGCGGCGCAGCAGTGGCTCACCCCCGGTCAACCTGACCTTCTCCACACCGAAGCCGGCGAACACCCGCGCCACCCGTGAGANNGCAGTAGGTGCAGCGGAAGTTGCACCGATCCGTCACCGAGATGCGGAGGTCCCTGACGGGACGGCCCATCGTGTCGAGCAGCTGCGCCATGGGTGAAGGGTACAGGGGCGGGACGGGTCAGATGACAGGCGGCAGACGAGAGCCTCGGATGGAACTCCAGGCACAATTTGGGATCGTCGTGTAGGGTCGAACCGAGTGGAGAGACCTGGGAGGGGAAGCATGCGTCGTCTCAGTTTGCTGGCCGTCATCGCTTTGCTCGGCTCGCTGTTGTTCACGAGCGCCGCCGCCACGGCGGCGGTGCAGACCGGCGAGATCGATTGGGAGCCGTGCTACGCGCAGATCGGGCCTTTCGAGTGCGCCCAGGTCCGGGTACCGCTCGACTACGCCGACGCACGATCGGGGAACATTCGGGTCTCGGTGGTGCGGCTGCCGGCGTCCGATCCCGCCAACCGGCTCGGGGCGATCTTCTTCAACCCAGGTGGGCCTGGCGGCTCCGGAGTCGATTTCGTCGTGGGTGCCGGTCCCTTCGTCTACACGGACGAGGTGAGAGCTCGCTTCGATCTGGTCGGTTTCGATCCCAGAGGCATCTTGCGCAGCTCGCCGCTGACGTGCTTCGCTTCGCTCGAGGAGTCGTTCTCGGTCGCTGCGCCCTGGGCGTTCCCGTTCGGACGGGCGCAGGAGAGGTTCCAGGCGAGCCTGGACATGGCGCTCGATGCGGCATGCCAGGCGAACGCCCGGGCGATCGTCGACCACATGTCGACCGCCAACGTGGCGCGCGACATCGCCACCATCGCCGACCGCATGGGTGAGGAGCAGATCAACTACGCCGGCTACTCCTACGGATCCTTCCTCGGGGTCACCCTCGTGAACCTGTTCCCAGATCGGGTTCGCACCGCCGTCGTCGACGGTGTCCTCGACCCGATCGCATGGACGACCGGAGCGGCCGGCGAGCAGGATCTCCCCTTCTCGACCCGCCTGCGCAGCGACGTCGGCGCCCAGGCGACGCTCGACGAGTTCTTCCGCCTCTGCGACGAGGCCGGCCCGGCCTGTGAGTTCTCGGGCGATTCGGCGGCGCGATACGCCGCCATCGCCGAGGTGCTGAGGCGGGGACCGGCGGAGATCGTCGACCCGACCACAGGTGAGACCTTCTTCGTGACCTACGCCGACGTGATCGGCCTCTCGCTCAGTGTCATGTACGACTCCTCGGCCTGGCCCTTCTTGGCGTTCCTGCTGGCCGACCTCGAGGCGCAAATCGTACCCTCCCGGGCCCCGACGGGCTCGTTCGCGGAGGCAAGGAATGCCCTGCTGGAGGCGACCAGCTACGCCGAGCGCACGAGCCGCTATCCGAACTTCATCGAGGGCTTCCCCGGTGTGGCGTGCTCCGACTCCGACAACCCCGACAGCCATCGGTTCTGGTCGAGCGCCGGGGCCGAGGCCGACGCGGCTCACGGGTACTTCGGGCGGCTGTGGACGTGGGCGTCGAGTCCCTGCGCGGTGTGGAGTGGGTTCGACGGCGGACGCTACATGGGACCCTTCGGCGCCGATACCGCCAATCCGGTGCTCGTCGTGGGCAATCTGTACGACCCGGCGACGCCGTACCACGGTGCGCTGGCGGTACGCGACCTCCTGCCGAACTCGAGCCTGCTCACGCTGGAAGGCTGGGGCCACGTATCGCTGTTCCTGTCGCAGTGCGTCGACACCGCAGTCGCCGACTACCTGCTGACCGGTGTCCCGCCGGCCGACGGCACGGTGTGCACCCAGGACTTCGGGCCGTTCGACGGGGCCGTCGCCGCCGGTGAGCCGGCCGACGCTCGCGCAGAGGCGAGGCGTGCGGCGCTCCGCGAGATCGCCTTCCTGCCGCCGTCCCTGGTCCGCTGATCACACCCATCGAGCCCGCTCCCGGTACCCCGGGGGCGGGCTCGCTCGCGTCCTCCGGGACGTTTCCCCCTCCCTCATGGCGAGGGGTCCGGTCCGGGCGCAGGCCGGAGGAGGGTATCTCCGGCTGTTGCGTTCGCGTCGCCCTCACCCGACACAGGGCCCGCCATGACCGACCGGCGCTGGATCGAGAACCGCGCCGGCGAGCTGGACCGACAATGGGGGCCCCGTCAGGAGGATCTGGCGAACTCCGTCTGCGAAGCCCGTGCGGGGGAGAGAAGTCGGCATCGAGTGTTGGCGGTCGTGCACGAGAACTCCCAGATCGATGGCGGTTCTGTCGTCCTCGACGGCCCAGAGTTGGAGGGGAAGCGATCTCGAGACGCCGGTGATGCCGTGACCCGATGCTGCGGGAGGGCAGAGGTCACGCGGCCGACCTCCGGGTTCCGCACCGGACCCCCCGGACGGGCGGGATTCCCGGGAGAGTCGGTGTGGGTTCGACGCCCTCACCGCGCAGGTGGTCTCCGTGGTCCACATCAACTTCGCGAGTCATTCGCAATCCTCGGTGCCGGAGAGCCACCACGTGATGATGTCGATCGTGGCCGGGGTGCCGGCGCCGGGGAATGTACCGTCCCGAATACCGTCGCTGGTCTCGATGACGGCGGTCCCCCACCGGCTGATGGCCCCGCGAGTGCCGTTCTGGGGACGGGTGCCGGCGGTGTGCCGGCACCCGGGCCGACCAAGCAGAGACGATCTGCGTTTTCTCAACGGCATACATGCCGTCGGACCAACAAGAGCATGACACTGAAGAGAGGCTATCGGTCGCTGATGGTCAGGATTGCCTCGACCAGTTGTGCTCGGCCCCGATCGCTCAGGGATTCGTGCCCGGAGTCGTCGAGGATCAGGCGAGTTGCATCGAGTCCATGCGCGCTCATGGTCTTGGCGAGAAGTTCTTCACCCTCGCCGTTGTCGATGCAGCCGTCGTCGAGCATCCCGAACTGGTTGAGTCGGTCTCGTAGCCATCCGTCGGGATCTCGCACCCAGTACGAAGATTCCGGGTCGTCGACACCGCATCTCTTGAGCTGGTCCGGTGATCGGGAGGATGTGGCCAACACGACCGGGACCTTGGGGGCATCCTCGAGCATCGCCCAGGGGAATACCGCATCCATCATTCCGGGAAGATCGGTGCCGTATCTATCCCACAGCGGACCGCCCATGAGCCAGTCTCCGTCCCACAACACCATGCCATCTACTTCGGGGACATCCATCGCAACGGCGCAGTCGGCAACTGGTGAGACCTGCCGCAATCCTCCCGCCGCCGGAGGGACTGAAGCCCCTGCGGAGTGACCGGCCAGTACGAGCCGGCCCGGATCGGCCCCGTAGTCGGCAGCAAGTGCCAGCGCGTAGGAGACGGCGCACCCTGCCGCATCGAAAGTGGCCACGAAGTCGGCGGCAGTGGCTGGGAGGGTGGCGTCCCAGTCAGGCATGAACACCACCCCGCCGCCGGCGGCGATTGCCTCGGCGATCGGCGGATAGATCGGATATCCCTTGTCAACGCCGCCGCCGTGGAAGAACACCACGACAGGTCCGCCTTCCGAGGCGGACGAGTGGTAGACGTCGAGCTTCCACGGGACCGGTTCGGTAGCGAGGTAGACGAGGCCCTCCGTGACAGTCACCTCGGCGCCCACCTCGGCGCCGACCGGCTCTGTTGTGGTTGCCACCGTCGAAGTCGTCCATGCCGAAGTCGATGTGGTATCAGCTGGTCCACCCTCCGAACACGCCGCAGCGACGAGACCAAGGCCAACGAGAAGGAGAACCACTCGCCCAGGCCGGGTTCGACGATCAGATTGCGGCAAGACCTTCATGATGCGCTCCTCGTCCTGGAGTCAGCGTCAGTGCGAGCACAGGTTCCTCTGGTGCTGCAGGTCGAACTCGATCTCGATGTCAACGGCCTCGCCCTCTGAGACTTCGAACGTCTCGACGCGGTCATAGAGGACTACTCCGTCCGAGCATCCAGGTACCCATCGGCTGTACGGCCCGAGGTCGTTGCCCACGTACACGGCAATGGTGTACGTGCCTGGTGCCACGCCGAGGGGTTCGCTGGTCACGTATGGGAACTCACCGTCCCCGTCATCGGATGGTGCGGTCACGATCTGCGTCGTTGCGAAGCTGTCGCTGTCGATCGCAGCGGTGAAGCCTCCGATGGCGCGGGCATCCGGGTACATCCGGTTCGGTCCGATGAACACGACGCCGCCAACTCGCCAGCCGTTCGCCCCCTCGATGCCCGAGACCAGCACGGTCACGTTGCCCGACCCGCCACCCGACCCGCCAGCCGGATGCTCGCTCGGCAGCGCCTGGTCGGGCTCCTCGGGTGGCTTGGGCGCTGTCGTGCCCTCGGGCATCGTGTACGTGGTCAGCGCACCGTATCGGAAGCCAGTGATCGAGTCGGGTTCCACCGTCCACACGGTGCCGTCGCGGGCGATCACACCGGGCCCTCCGCCATCGTCGTTCAACCCGTCGACGGATTCCCAGGTCGCGCCGTCGAAGCGAGACAGACCCGCCGGCGGGCCATCGATCCCCGTCTCCTGTGTGTACGCGTCCGGTATCGGGGAGTGCAGCACCCACACCGTGCCATCTGGGGCGATGATGATCGACCCGGAGTTGCCGAGGAGACCGTCCTCGGTCGTGAACGTCTTCCACGAGGTCCCGTCGAAGCGCCCGATGCCCTGCGCCGGGCGACGTGAATCGGGGTCGTCGGGTGGCCCCCACGTGGACGTCGTCCCGACCCACACCGTTCCGTCGCCGCCGACCTCGATGTTCGAGGCGAGCCACGGAACACCGTCCCCTTCTTCGTAGACGATCCATTGGTCGCCGTCGAAGCTCGCGACACCGCTGCCGGACTCGAGGACTGCCCAGATCGTCCCGTCCGGCGCCACCGCGAGCGAGCCGGCCCATGGATCGGAGGAGACGTACTCCGGTCCCTCGATCACGATCGCATCAGAGCCGTCGTATCGGATCAGGCGGTCACGACCGACAGCGACCAACACGTCTCCGTTCGGAGCGACCTCGAGCGCCCCGACGTTGCTGCCCCAGATCGTGAGCTCCTCGAGTTCGGGAATGCTCTCGACGGTCCATGTCCCATCGAACCGGACCAATCTGCCTCCGGATAC
>DKBA01000113.1 GCA_002450985.1 Acidimicrobiia bacterium UBA6912 | reverse complement strand
ACCTGGGGCGTCTACTGGACGTGGAGCGCCCGCCTCACTCTCACCGCAGTGCTCTTTTTCACGTACCTCGGCTACCTCGCGTTGCGTCGCGCCATCGAGGATCCCGAATCGCGTGCCCGACGCGCCGGCGTCTACGGCATCGTATCGATCGCACTCATCCCCGTCGTGCACTTCTCGGTCCTGTGGTGGCGCGACGTGCACCAGCCGCCGACACTGCTGCGGCCCGACGAGATGCAGATGGACGGCATCCTCTTCGCCGCGTTCTTCGCCGGGCTCGTCGCCTACGCGGTGGTTGCGGCCGCGCTCATCGTGCGTCGCTACCGGCTCGCAGCGCTGGAGGCCGAGCTCGAGCAGCGGCTGCGCAGCGGCGCCGGATCGATCGCAGGCGACGCCATCGTGGCGCCGCAGCTGGAGCGCGAGCTGTGAGCGGNNTCTCGTTGTCGGCGCGGCTGCGCACCGTGCGGCGCCGCCTGGAGGAACTGGAGTGACATGCGGCGCTACTGGCGTTTCGTGCTCCCCGCCGCCCTGATCGCCGTCGTGATCGGGGTGCTGATGGTCACACTCCAGTCGAACCTGGTGTTCTTCAACACGCCGACCGAACTGCTCGATGGCGGTCCCTCGGCCGACAGGATGCGCCTGGGCGGGCAGGTGGTCGAGGGCAGCGTCATCTCCAGTAGCGAAGCGGTCGAGTTCGCCGTCACCGACGGACGGCGCGTCGTCGAGGTGGTGCACAACGGTGCGCCGCAACAGCTCTTCCGCGAGGGGGTCGGCGTCGTCGTTGAGGGCACATGGGACGGCTCCCGCTTCTGGAGCGACTCGATGCTCGTCAAACACGACGAGCAGTACCGCACGGAGGAGGGTGACGTTTACGAGCCCGGTGCCGACTACGTGGAGAACGCAGGAACTGGTTCGTGAACGCCCTGACCGGGTACCTCGCGGTGCTCGCCGCCCTCGGGGGCTCGGCGGCGCTCGGGTGGACCGGCTTCCAGGTGAGCCGGGGCCGGAAGCCATCGTCGGCGTTGCGAACGCCCGTACTGCTCGTCGTGCTCGGTGCGGTCGTGGCGATGCTGGCCCTGGAGACGGCGATCCTCAGCCACGACTTCACCGTGGCGTACGTGGCGCGCAACACGGCGACCACCACTCCGTTCGTGTTCCTGCTCGCCTCGGGCTGGGCGGCGCTCGAGGGCAGCATCGTGCTGTGGGGTCTCGTGCTCGCAGCGTTCACGTACGCCGTGGCGCGCACCGTGACTCCCGGCGACGGTCTCGGCGCCGGGGCGCTGTCGGTGATGGGGCTGGTCGGGGTGTTCTGGTTCGGGCTCATGGCCACCGTCGCCAACCCGTTCGAGGTGTGCACCGCCGCCGGCACCGTGGGCTGCAATGCCACGTCATGGTGGCCGCTGGCGGCGGCGGTCGCGCCGCTCGAGGGTGTCGGGCCCAACCCCCTGCTCCAGAACCACATCCTGATGGCCGTGCATCCGCCGATGCTCTACATCGGTTACGTGGGGCTCACCGTGCCGTATGCGTTCGCCATGTCGGCGCTCGCCAGGGGCGAGCGGGGCAAAGTCTGGCTCGACCGTACCCATCGGTGGTCCCTGGTTGCGTGGTGCTTCCTGACCTTCGGCATCCTCCTGGGCGCCTGGTGGTCCTACGAGGTGCTGGGCTGGGGCGGCTACTGGGCGTGGGATCCCGTGGAGAACGCCGCGTTCCTGCCGTGGCTCGTCGCCACTGCGTTCCTCCACTCCGCGGTGGTGCAGCGCCGGCGGGGGATGCTCCAGGCGTGGAACTTCGCCCTGGTCATCTCGGCCTTTGCGCTGACGATCCTCGGCACGTTCCTCACCCGGTCCGGGGTCATCCTCTCCGTCCACAGCTTCACCCAGTCTGCGGTAGGGCCGACGATTCTCGGGTTCCTCGGCGTAGTGGTCGTCGCCTCTTTCGTGCTGTTCGCCCTCCGGGTGCATCTCGTGGCATCGTCGCCGCGTCTCGAGTCGCTGGCGAGCCGCGAGGGAGTCTTCCTGCTCAACAACCTGCTGCTCACCCTCTTCGCCTTCACGGTGCTCGTCGGCACCATGTACCCGCTGCTCATCGAGACGTTCTCGGGCCGGCAGGTCTCGGTGGGGAGGCCGTTCTTCGATCGGGTGACGCTGCCCGTCGCCTTTGCGCTCCTCCTCGCGCTCGGGGTGGGGCCGGTGGCGCCCTATCGGGTCGCCAAACCCGCCGTCGTCTGGCGCCGGATTCGCACGCCCGTGCGTATCTCGCTCGTCGCCGGCGCCGCCACCGTGCTCGTGGGCGTGCGGTCCGTGCCCACCGTGGTCGTCGTGGTGCTCGCGGCGTTCGTCATCGGGGTGATCGTCCGCCACCTGTGGTCCCAGATCACGCCGCTGCGTCCCGAGATGGGCATCGGGCGGGCGGCCGCCCGCCTGTTCCGCCGTGATGCGGGGTACTGGGGTGGGCAGGTCGCCCACGTCGGGCTCGCTCTGGTCGCCGTGGCCATCGCCACGTCGACGGCGCTGGCGGTGCGGACCGAGGTGCGCCTCACGCCGGGCGAAGCCGTCCCCGTGGAGGGCTACTGCCTCCGGTACGAGGGGCCGTTCACCGAGTCAACGGCGCAACGCTCGGTCGAGGGTGCTCGCCTCGTGCTCCTGCGCGACGACTGCGCCACGGAGATCCGGTCCATGGCGCCCCGACTCAACAGGTACCCCAACTCTGCACAAGCCGTGGCCACTCCCGATGTGCGAACCGGGCTCGTCGACGACGTCTACGTCTCCCTCGCCGGCGGCTCCGCCGACGAGATCGTGCTCGACGTGTTCGTGTTTCCGCTGATGTGGCTCCTCTGGGCAGGCGGCCTCGTCACCGTCGCCGGCGGCGTGTGGTCGTTCGTGGCGCGCAAACCTCCGAGAGAACGGCCCACGGCGCGGCCCCCTGCGGAGGCGACCGCTCATGGCTGAACTGCGGCGTTGGGCCGGCTGGGCCGTGGCTGCGATCGCCGCCGTGGTGATGGTGGTCGGTCTGCTCCCCACCAATCAGCCCCCCGTGGACGATGCGGCCAGGGCGACGGCGCTCGCCTCCAATCTGCGCTGCCCGTTCTGTCAGGGCGAGTCGATCGCCGAGGCGCCGTCGCAGGTTGCCCGCGATCTCGAGGCGTTCATCGTCGAGAAGGTCGGGGAGGGCTGGACCGACGACGAGATCTACGCGTTCTTCGAGGCCCGCTACGGCGAACGGGTGCGCCTCGACCCCCCGCTCGCCGGGTGGGGCGCCGCCCTGTGGTTGAGCCCGCTCGCCCTGCTCGGCGTGGGGATCGCCGCCATCGTCAGCCGCCGCCGTGACCGCGCCGCGGCCGGGGCGGCCCAGCCGGCAGCACCGTCGCAGGTGGGGGCGTCCAAGGTGGAGGTGTCGTGACCGGCGACGCCGACGTGCTCGCAGATCAACTCGAGCAGGTGGATCGCGACCTCGCCGAGCTCGACGAGCAGGTGGCATCGGGGGAGCTCGACGGCGCCACCGCCGAGGAGCTGCGCGCCACGTACCGCACCGAGCGCACCCGCATCCAGGCGGAGATCGCCGAGTTCGGCGCCACCGGCCCGGCCGCCGGGCCCGGGCGCGACCGCACGCGGGCGCTGATCGGGACACTCGCCGTGCTCGCTGCGTTTGCGGTCGTGACCGTGGTGCTGATCAACACGGTGCAACAGCGCGGCCCGAACGATCTCGTCACCGGCGGTGTAGCGACGGACGTGGCTGCGGGAGGCGTCGACCTCTCCCAGGTGACGAACGAGGAGATGGAGCAGGTCGTCGCCGCCAACCCCGACGTCCCGGCGATGCGCCTCGCCCTCGCCAGGCGTTACTTCGAAGCGGGGGAGTTCGAGAAGGCCCTCGACCACTACCTCATCGTCCTCGACCAGAGCCCCAACGACCCGGAAGCGCTCGCCAGCATCGGCTGGATGACCTTCCTCTCCGACAGGGCCGACGTTGCCGAGGCGTACGTCGAGCGGGCGCTCCAGTCCGATCCCGATTACGTCCAGGCCTACTGGTTCCTCGGCAACATCCGCCTCCTCGGGCTCGGTGATGCCGCCGGCGCCGTCGAGCCGCTCGAGCGATTGCTGTCGTACGAGGGTCTTCCCGAGGAGATTCGCACCCAGGCGGAGGACCTGCTCGATCGAGCCCGCGCCGGCTCGTGACCACCCGATCGCGCCGCTCGCTGTTGCCGTTTGCGATCGTGGTCGCCGTCGGTCTTGCGGTCATCGTGCTGGGCGTCGTCTTCAGCAGCCGCTTCGGCACCGACCCCAGCCTCACCGCCTCCCCCCTCATCGGGCAGCCGGCTCCCGATCTCAGCGTGCCGTACCTCGAGGTCGAGGGCGATTTCGATTTCTCCACCCTCGACGGTGACGTCGCCGTCGTCAACTTCTGGGCATCGTGGTGTCTCTCGTGCCGCGACGAGCACGAGACACTGCTCCAGGCGGCCGCGCAATACGCCGACCTCGATGTCACGTTCGTCGGGGTGATGGTGCAAGACCAGCCGGGCAACGGGATGCGCTTCCTCGACGAGCTGGGGCGAGGAGACCCGTATGTCTACGTCGACGACGATCGGTCCAGGGTGTCCCTCGAGTTCGGCGTCCTGGGGGTACCGGAGACGTTCTTCATCGACCGAAACGGCACCATCGTCGCCAAGGTCAGCGGGCCGGTGAACGGGCCGCTGCTCACCGGGACGCTGGACGCCATCATCCTCGGCCAGGCCGATGATCTCGGCGTGGTGAAGACAGGCGACATCGAGAATCGTTGATACGGCGAGACGGGCGCCCTGAGGGCGCCCGTCTCGAGTGCGGGTCAGGTAGTTCAGGCGACGGCGACCGGTTCCTCGGCAGGCGACGGGGCCGCCGGCGGGTTCGGTGCATGCGGCTCCGGGCTGCGGCGCACCCCGAAGTAGGTGAGCGTCGCCCCGCCGCCGAGCCCGAACACGCCGAGCACGATGAGCACCGCGGCGATGCCCCGCACGAACGGGATCCGCGCTGCGCCGGTGACGGCGACGTCGACGCCCGGCGAGCCGTCGGCGTTGAGGACCACGACGGCCCACTCGCCGTCGGTGGCGTCCCACTCGAGGGACCCCGTGGTCGTGGACGCCACCCAGAACGTCTGGGAGGTGGGTTCGTCCAGGACGCCCGTTCCGCCGATCCGGCTGAGCGAGGCGTCACCATCACGGAAGATGTCGACGCGGTCGTAGGTGGCATCGGCGAGGTAGCGGTCGACGGCGGCGGAGGGGGCGAT
>DKBA01000202.1 GCA_002450985.1 Acidimicrobiia bacterium UBA6912 | reverse complement strand
GCAGTGCCTGGCGTTCGACGACACCGAGCTCGGCGCCGACGCTGCAGTTGCGGCCGGGATGCGTACGGTGCTGCTCGCCCGTGACGGTTCGCTGTCGACCCGCCACACCGCCGTCTCGGCGCTCGACCCCGACCTCATCCTCCACTGGCTCGGGTTGCGCTGAAGGGACGAACGCACGTTGGGAAGGTCGCTCGGGATTGCCCGATCTCGTGCTGTCAAGGGTGCGCGATATCGGCGCGGCGGCGTGGGTGCTATGTGCGGGCGACCAGGCACCGGTATGGCTGGGCTGGGCGGGATCCCGTAGGCGTTGTGTTCACCGGCTCGTCGATCGAGGGTGCGTTCCGTGGCCGTGCGATGAACAGTAGCGAGGGGCCAGGCGAAGCCGACACTGTCACGCGCCGACGACCGGCGAAGGACTAGCACCGCTGCCTTTTGTCTGGTGGGCATCATTGTTGCGGACTCTGAGGGCCACTCTGCGTCTGCAGTTCAACCGTGCGAGGTATGTCGAGACTTTGGCCGTCTTCACGAGCTCAGACCCCGCTCAGACGCGAAGCGCCTGTTATCACATGGGCCTCGCCGTCCAGGGTGACGGTGAGCGTCCCGTGGTCGACGGTGTAGATCCCGCGTTGTTGGGGATGGATATGAGCGGGCGGGCCGTTCTGGCCTGCTTCGAGGTCGACTTCGACTCTCGAGACTNNCGTGGCGGCTCCCAAGCTGGTCAGAAGGGCACGGCTTGGGCCAGCAGGCCGTGGCCGTCGGCTCGTCCGCTCAGGATGCGGCAGAACTCCACGGCGTCGAGTTCGAGGGACGGGCCGTTTGTGCCTGTCGCAAAGGTGCCGCCGGCTGGGCCGGTGAGGGTGAGGGTGCAGGGACGGCCGTGGCGGCGGGCCCATTCGGCGGCCACGTCGGCAACGATGCGGCCGTCGTGGGAACTGTCGAGCTTCAGGTCGGCGCCGATGGCTCGGGCCAGGTCGATGCGGTGCATCCATGTGTCGCGGGTGAGGATCACGTCGACGAGATACCCGATCCTCCATCGTTCGGAGATCGATCCGATGTCGACCGGAATCGACACCCAGCGGCGGACGGGCAGGGGTGTGCGCTTGCGGCCCAGCGCGGCGCGGTTGACCAGTTCGCGGCATTCGGTGACGAGCGCTTGGGGTGTGAGGGTGGCGGTGCGCTCGATTTGGACCGTAGTCATGTGATCGACCCGGTTCCCGCCGTTGTGTTTGGTGCGTTGGGCGATCTCTCGCTGTTGGCTGATCTGCTCGCGCACCGAGGCGGCGGAGCGCATGGAACCGACCATGTGACCGGCCAGGTCTCGGACGGTCCACCCTTCGCAGTCGGTGGGGAGCTCCCACTCGCCGTCGCTCACCGTGGCGAGCAGGTCAGCGAACCGTCCGTATTCGGTCCGGGCCAGGTCACAGGCCTCCCGGTGG
Organism: Acidimicrobiia bacterium UBA6912; assembly: GCA_002450985.1. Lineage (GTDB taxonomy): Bacteria > Actinomycetota > Acidimicrobiia > Spongiisociales > UBA5794 > UBA6912. The sequence continues at coordinate 1,064 of DKBA01000202.1, read as the reverse complement.
CTGATCGGTGCGATGGCGGTGATCTCGATGACGGTTGCGGTCACGTTTGCTCTCCTTGCTGAGGGGGCAGAACGCCCATGTGGTCTAGGTACATGTCGACGGCCCGGTCGGTGAGGCGCCTCCAACGTTCACCGCCGGGGTCGTTGGCGATCTGCTGGTCGGCCAAGCCGGCCATGACGGCGGTCCACAGATCGAGGGCCTCCTGACTGCCCAGGCCCACCTCCGTCAGTTGTCGGCGCATCTCCTCGTAGTTGGCGATGGCCACAGCGAATGACTCGGGTAGGGGTTCGAAACCCGGGATGGTGCGCTGGAACAGCAGCTGGTAGCGCACCGGATCTGCGGTGCAGAAGTCCACAAAGGCACGGGCGGCCGCCTTGATGCCGCCTCGGTCGAGCGGCCCGTCGGGCACGGCACAGCGCATGGCCGTGCCGAATTCCTCGTTGCCCCGCCGGAACATGGCGTCGTAGATGGCGTGCTTCGAGTCGAAGTACGAATACAGGCTGGGTGCCCGCATGCCGACTCGGGCGGCAAGATCACGCAACGAAAGCCCGGCGAGCCCCTGCTGACGGCAGATCTCCCACGCAACGTCGACGATGCGTGCCCTCGTCTCCTGTCTCCGCTGCTCGCGTATTCCAACTGGCGTCATCTCTGCTACCTAACAATGTTCAGAATATCTAACACTGTTAGGGCTACATGTCAAGCGGCGCTCACACCGAAACGCTTGCTCCTACCTCTGCTCAGCCGCCTGGCGGCGCCGAATTCGCCCTCGCAGCTTGAGGCCTGCCAGGCTCCGGCTCAGTCAAGGCTCGATCAGGAAGAGCGGGCTGCCACGGCTTCTATCTCGCAGCAGGCGGCTTCGACAGCCGCGTCCTCGTCGATCCGATCCGACAGCGCGCCTGCTCGAGATGCCACAGTGACCTCTAGGAGGCCAATGACTGGCTGCACCGTCGCGTCCCAGTGCACGCAGCACGCCGGGATCGTCGATGTAGAGCAGCACCGATCAACGAATACGGCGCACGAACGCCCATTGCGTGAAGTGCGCTGGATCGTCACCTCGGCGTGCG
>DKBA01000224.1 GCA_002450985.1 Acidimicrobiia bacterium UBA6912 | reverse complement strand
TGCTGTTCGCCGGCGACGTGATGCTCGGCCGGGGAGTGGCCACGGTCGCCGCATCGGCGGGTCCGGAGCTGCTCGAGGGCATCCGCTACGTCGTGTCGGCGGCCGACCTCGCCGCCGCCAACCTCGAATCGCCACTCACGCTGCGGCCCCACGTCGTCGACAACCCGAACGAGTTGGAGGCGGATCCGGCGACGGTGGCGCTCCTGTCCGGCGCCGGNNTGCGCGACGGGCTGGCCGCGCTGGCGGGTGTGGGGATCACGGCACTCGGGGCCGGGACGGACGAGGCAACGGCCGGATCGGCCGCGCTCGTCTCCTCGAACGGTTTCCGCATCGCCTACCTCGCCTACGACGCCACCGGCACGGGCCTCGCCGCCTCCGCCACGAGCGCAGGTGTTGCGCGCTACGACGCCGCGGCGGCGCGATCCGCGGTCGCTGCGGCCGCCGACGCCGCCGACCTGGTGGTGGTCGGCGTGCACGGCGGCATCGAGTACCTGCTCGACACCGACCCGATCCTGCAGGACATCGCCGCCGATCTCGTGCACTCGGGCGCCGACGTGGTCTGGGGCCACGGTCCCCACGTTCCACAGCCCGTGCTCGCCGTCGACGCACCGCCGGACCGCCGTGCCGTTGTCGCCACCAGTCTCGGCAACCTGCTGTTCGACCAGCAGCGCCCCGCGACGCAGACCGGCCTGCTCCTCGAGGTGCTGGCGGCCGGTGACGGGGTGGTCGCCTACCGGGTGGGCCGGGCCGAGCACGGCGACCTGCGTCCCCGNNTCCCGGGACTGGGTGGACGCCGAGGGCCGCAGCGCCCACCTCGGGGTGTTCGACCCGGAGACGCTGGAAGCCATCTGGGCGGCGGGCACGATGGCCCATCCCGTCGCCACCATCGCAGTGTGCGACGGCAGCATCGCCATCGGCTTCGAAACGCTCGACGATCCGGAGATCGTCGGGACGAGCGCGTGGGTGTGGCGAGGTTTCGGGTTCGTGGCGCCGAGGACGCTGCCGGGNNATCGAGGACTGGACCGTGTCGCAGGTCGGCACTACGGCACTTCGCGTTTCCGTGCATGAGCCGAACCGCTTCGCTCTGCTGCGACCTCTTGCTCAACGCCGTCCTCTGGCGGGTAGTACCGTCGAGGGTGTTGTGTCCGCCCCAGATTGGATGAGACATGCGATGCGCCGAACCCGGAGAGATCGAAGGTTTCTCGCGCTACGTGCATGAGGCGGACGGTCGGGCCTACACGGTCTACCGCCGGGGTCCCGGCAACCGGCCGGGCGTGATCCTCTTGCACGAGCTTCCCGGAATGGTCGAGCAGTGCGTGGAGCTCGGCCGCACGTTGAGCACACCCGTCGACGATGCGCCCGGGTATGAGGTGCACATGCCGTTGTTCTTTGGCGCACCGGGCCAGCACGGTGGTCTCACCGACCAGGCCCGTTGGCTGTGGTGCATGCGACACGAGATGAACCTCCTGAGCCTCGGTGAAGCGAGCCCTGTCACCACGTGGGTGGCCGGCCTCGTCGACGAGGTCGCCCACAGAACGGGGGTGGATCGTGTCGCCGTCATCGGGATGTGCCTCACGGGCAGCCTCGTATTCGGGCTCGTTGCAGAGCCGCTGGCAGCGGTGGTTGCGAGCCAACCCGCGCTGCCCTTCGGTATCAGCCCCTGGCATCGACGCGCGGTAGGCGCTCCCAAGGACAGGGTCGAAGATATGGTGGCGAACGGCACACAGGTGCTGGCGATGCGGTATCGAGGCGACCCGCTCTGTCCACGAGCGCGTCTCGAGGAAATGGCCGATGCCTTGGGGCACCGGCTCCCGCCCGCCTCCCCGGGAGTGATCCAGGACGCGCAGCTCGGGAGCCTGCGGGTGATCGACGTACCCGGTCGCAAGCACTCGCTCCTGACGCTCGACCTGAACAGCGCTGCCCTGGGCGCAGTGCAGGAGTTCCTCCAAGAGAACCTCGGCTAGGCGCCTGGGTAGGCGCCGCCCGGCCGACCGGGCCCATCGTCGTCGACGACGGCTACTCGACTACCGCAGCGGTGGCGGTGATGGGTCCCCCGGCTCTCGAGGGTGGCCGCTGCGAGGTGCTCCGCACCTCGTCATCGTCGGTTGTCTGGTGCCTGGGTCGTCGAGGAGTGCCGCCCCGACCCCCGCTCATCCGCTGCGGCGCGGGGCCCGTGTGCTCGCTCCACGACGCCGCTCAGGCGAAGGCCTTCTCGACGAGCTCGCGTTGCTCCCGCACGTGCGTCTTGGCGTTCCCCGTTGCGGGGCTGGCCGACTCCCGGCGGTAGATGCCGCGGCTCGTCCGTCCTGTCTCGACGAAGAGGTAGCGCGACATGAATCGCCACGCCCCCATGTTGGCGGGCTCTTCCTGCACCCACACGAGGTCGGTCTCGCCGTACGGCCCGAGCGTGCTGTGGAGGCTCTCGGCCGGGAAGGGGTAGAGCAGCTCCATGCGCACCACCGCCACGTCGTCGATCTCGTGCTTTGCGCGATACCGGGTGAGGTCGTAGTAGACCTTCCCGGTGCACAGGATCACCCGCCGGGCGCCCCCCGTCACCACCGCATCGGGGATGACGGGACGGAACCCGCCGTCGTACAGCTCGGAGGTCGGGCTGAAGGATTCCTTGGTGCGCAGCAGCGACTTCGGTGTCATCACGATGAGCGGGCGCCGCTCCGGGTGATTCGCCTGAAGGCGCAGCATGTGGAAGTACTGCCCGGCGGTGCTGGGCACGACGATCCGCATGTTGTCCTCGGCGGCATTCTGGAGGAACCGCTCCAACCGTGCGCTCGAATGCTCGGGTCCCTGACCCTCGAAGCCGTGGGGGAGCAGCAGCACGAGGCCGCTTCTCTGGTCCCACTTGTCCATGCCTGAGGCGAGGAACTGGTCGATCACCACTTGTGCCCCGTTGACGAAATCGCCGAATTGCGCCTCCCACAGCACGAGTGCGTCGGGGGCCGCCACCGAGTAGCCGTACTCGAAGCCCAT
>DKBA01000169.1 GCA_002450985.1 Acidimicrobiia bacterium UBA6912 | reverse complement strand
CCGGCTGCGCTGCAGAAGCCGGTGCCGGGCGGTTCGGCGATGCAGCGGTTCTTCCAGGTCGCCGGCCGCGCCTTCTGCCTCTACGTGGTCGTGGGCAGCCACATCGACCGCGCCGACGTCGTGCCCACGATCCGCATGCTCCTCGACGGCCTGGAGATCACGTGAGGCGGTGGGCCGCCCTCGTCATCGCCGGGACCATCGCCGTGGCCTTCACTGCGGGGACGCTCGGTGCACGACCTGCCGAGGCCGTTGAGGTCGACTCCCGCTTCACCGACGACGACTGGAACATCCACGAGCCCAACATCAACGCCATCGCCGAGGCCGGGATAACGGTGGGATGCAACCCGCCGGAGGGAGACCACTTCTGCCCCGACCGGACGGTGACCCGTGGCGAGATGGCGGCCTTCCTGGTCAGGGCGTTCGGCTATACGGACCGCCTCGCCGATCCGTTCGTCGACGACGACGACTCGATCTTTCAGGCGGACATCGAGAAGCTCGCCGCCGCAGGCGTCACCGTCGGCTGCAACCCACCCACCAACGATCGGTTCTGCCCGGAGGATGCGATCAGCCGCGCCCAGATGGCGAGCTTCCTCGCCCGCGCCCTCGAGCTCGACCCGGTCGCCACCGGACCGTTCAGGGACATCGCCGGGAACACCCACGCCCTCTTCATCAACGCCATCGCGGCCGACGGCATCACCCTCGGCTGCAATCCCCCGGCGAACGACCGGTACTGCCCTGGCGACAAGGTCACCCGCGCCCAGATGGCGAGCTTCCTCACCAGGGCGCTCGACCTCGCCCCCATCCCCAGCCGTCTCTCGCTGCGTCCCGGATCGGCGTGCGACCGGCCGCTCGAGGTGTGTACCGCGACGGTCACGATCCCGGCCGGCAGGACCTTCGACGTGCGGGAAGGGTGGTACAACGTGCTGCCGTTCGCCGCCGGTGAGGAGGCGGCCTTCACCTCCTCGGGGACGACGTTCTCGGCGACGCTCGACGGCGCGACTCTGCCGTTGACCCGCGTCGACGCCTCGACGTCGACGCTGGCCACCCGGGAATGGACCACGACGATCGCCAACGTCACGGCCGGCACCCACGTCCTGCGGGGCACCTGGAGCTGGGCCGGCACGACGAACCTGACCGTCGTGGTGACCATCGTGGCCGGCTGACGGCCCACCCGGTTGCCCGGGCACGCAGCACGGCGGTGGCCGGCGTCAACCGAGCTGAGTCCCCCACGGGCCCATGCCCCGTACCAGCGTCGGCGTCACCCGAATGATGAGTCCCTGCGGTGGGTTCGGCATGGGCGGGAACTCGGCGCCGGGCCCGATGTAGCGCAGGGCGAGCTGCCGCAGCAGCTCGGGGGCGCCGCCTTCGCTGAGGTGCGCCGTCCCCTCGACCACGAGGTAGTTCTGCATGCCGTACTGACTGCCTTCGGCCTCGATGGAGATCGACACGCGCGGATCCCGGGAGATGTTGGCCACCTTCTGGTCGGGACGCAGCTTGCCGACGACGATCTCGTCGCCGTCGAGCCCCACCCAGACGATCGTCGTGTGGGGACGGCCATCGCGNNCGCAGACTATCGGGGGATCGGCGCACTGCAGGGCGGTGGTCGGTTCCGGCTACGCTCGCCCGATGCGTCGGGTCGTCGCCGCCGGGTTCGGGGTCGGGTGGATTCCGCGCCGGCTGTGGGGCACCGACAACGGCGCCGGCACATTCGGCGCCGCCGTGGGCGGCGTCGTGGGGATCGCCTCGTGGCGCGGGCCATGGTGGGTGGGCCTGATGCTCGCCGCCGGCGCAGTCGCCGTCTCGGTGTGGGCGTCGGCCCCGGAGGGTCGGGACGGCGAGGACCCCGGCTGGGTGGTCATCGACGAGGTCGCCGGGGCGCTCGTCGCCGTGATCGGGCTGTCCGGCATCGCCTGGGTGGTGGCATGGGTGGTCGCGCGTGGGGCAGACATCTTCAAGGTCCTCCCCGGTATCGCTGCCGCCGAGCGCTTGCCGGCGCCGTGGGGCATCACGGCAGACGACGTGCTCGCCGGGCTCTACGGGCTGGCGGCGGGTTGGCTGGTCGCCGCGCTCCTGTGAGGCTGTCCGTCAAGGCAGCCGGATGTAGCGGGCCGCGAGCACCCCATCGACGTTGCGCAGCCGCTCCACCAGATCGTCGTCCATCGGCTGGTCGAGGCTGATCCCCATCATGGCGCCATGGTTCGGGCCCCGTCCCACCGCCATGTCGGCGATGTTGATGCCTGCGTCGCCGAGCAGCGTGCCGACACGGCCGATGACACCCGGCGTGTCGGAGTTGCGGACGAGCACCATGTGCGAGGCGATGGGGAACTCGATCTCGTAGCCGTCGATCTCGACGAGCACGGCACCCCGATGCCCCATGACGGAGCCGGCGATCGCGCGCGGCTTGCCCGCCACGGTACCGGTGAGGCGGACCACGGAGCGGTAGCCCGCCGCCTCGGCGACGGCCTCTTCCCTCCACGACATCCCATGGCGGGCGGCGAGCACGGGAGCGTTGACGAACGACACCGGCGTCTCGCTCGCCGTGGCGAGGGCCCCCTTCACCGCGCTGAGTGAGATGGCCCGCACCGCCTCGGCGATGTCGCGACCTCGCACCGACACCCTCAGCTCTGCGGGGAGGCCGAACGAGAAGCATGCGAAGATCCGTCCCAGCCGCTCGGCGAGATCGACGTACGGCCTGGCCTCGTCCGCCACGCGGGGCCCCAGGTCGAGGTTGACCGCGGTCGGTACCAATTCCCCCGCCAGGGCGGCGACCACCGCTGCCGCAACCGAGGTGCCGGCCTTGTCCTGCGCCTCCTGGGTCGAGGCGCCGAGATGCGGTGTGACGACGACCTGCGGGAGACCGAACAGGGGACTCTCCGTGGTGGGCTCGGTGGCGAACACGTCGACCGCGGCGCCACCGACCTGTCCGTCAGCGATGGCGGCGGCGAGGGCGTCCTCGTCGACCAGGCCGCCCCTGGCGACGTTCACGATGCGGATGCCCGGCTTGGCCCTGGCGAGGGCGGCGGCGTCGATGAGCCCCTCCGTGTCCGGGGTCCGCGGGAGGTGGATCGTGACGAAGTCCGCCTCGGCGAGCACGTCGTCGAGGGAGGCGAGGCGGACACCGAGACGCGACGCCCGCTCGTCGCTGACGAAGGGGTCGTAGGCGATGAGACGCATCCCGAANNGTGGCCGACCTGACGATGAGACCTTCGGCGGCACGGAGGCGTCGCGCCAGGTCCTCGCGGCTGAGCCCGGTGGCGACGTCGACGGCCACCGAGGTGCGCAGCACGTCGAGCGCGGCCTCGGCGATGGTCTCTGCGACGACGACGGTGGGCGTGCTCATCAGGCTCCTGCGAAGGTCGCGGGCATCTTCGCACCGCCTTCGGGCCGGTCCGAATCGACGGTTCTCTCAGAAATCGACATCGAAGACCGCACGGCCGACGACACCGATCAGGTAGCCCAACACGCCGGCCACCGAGGCGAGAACGAGCATCTCGAGCCCGCTGCGCCACCGCGACTGCCCGCTGAGCGCCGCCTTGCCGAAGCCGAGCGCAAACAGGGTGAGGAGCGTGAGACAGATCGTGGCGAGCAGCGCCGTCCACGTCGAGAGCGTCCGGCTGAGGAACGGAAGCACCGGTACGACCGCGCCGCAGGCATACGCCGCGGCCATCACCGTCGCCGCTCGCACGGGCGACGTGCCGTCATCGGGGCCAGGGTCCGTGATCGACCCCTCTCGAGCCGGCGCCCGCAGCCGCACGTCGCGCTCGGCCTTGCTGGAGAGGTACGTTCCGATGGACATCGACAGCACGCCGGCGGCGGCGTTGATGACCCCGGCCACGACGATGACGGTGGCACTGAGCGAGGCGCCGACCATGCCCGCGATCAGGGTCGCGTTCTGGACCACGCCGTCCTCGACGCCGAACACCACTTCCCGAATCGACTCGGCGCCGGCGCGTCGCAGCACGGTGGCCCGGTGGCTCAGGAGATTGGCCTTGCTCACAGACCGTGAGCGTAGATGAGGACGGCAACCTCAACGCCGTCGCCCGTCACCGCATCTGGCCCCTGGGTCGCGCCGAGTAGCCTGGCCGCCATGGAGCCCTTCCCCCAGCCGTCGTTGCTCCGCGCCCTCGCCCGGGGCTCGGTCGGCCGTTGCCCGCGCTGCGGTTCGGGCCACCTCTTCCGCTACTGGGTGAGTATGGTCGACGACTGCCCACGGTGCGGCATGCACTTCGAGCGTTCCCAGGGCTACTGGCTGGGGTCGATGCTCATCAATCTCGCCGTCACCATGGGGATCTGGCTCGTGACCTTCGTCGGCCTGATGGTCGCCACCTGGCCCGACGTGCCATGGGGGTGGGTGATGGCCGTCGTCGTCGCCGTCACGGTCGTCGTCCCCGTCGCCTTTCACCCGATCGCCCGCACGATCTGGGTTGCGCTCGAACGTCATGTTCGCGCTCGCTCCGAGCCGTACGCGTAGTGGCGCCGCCGCTCGCTCGCACGCGTCCGGGTTCCGGACCCCGCCTCGCTAGCCTCAACGAATGCCCGACGACCATCGCGCGACGCGTGATGCCCGACTCCGAGCCGACATCCGCCTGCTCGGCAACCTGCTCGGCGAGACCCTCGTCCGCCAGGAGGGCCCCGGTCTGCTCGACCTGGTCGAGCAGGTACGGGCACTCACCAAGCGGATTCGCGGGACCGCGGCCGACGGCCGGGAGGATTCGGCTGCTCGGGAGCTCACCGACCTGCTCGCCGGGCTGGATCTGGAGACGACGATCCAGCTCGTCCGTGCCTTCTCCGCCTTCTTCTACCTCGCCAACGTCGCCGAGCAGGCCCACCGGCTCGACGAGGAAGGCGCACGCTCAGGTCAGCGCGGCTGGCTGGCGGCGACGATCGACCGCATCCTCGCCGCCGGGGTGCCCGACGACGTGATGCGCAGCGTCACGTCCCGGCTCGAGCTGCGCCCCGTGTTCACCGCCCACCCGACCGAGGCGGCGCGGCGGTCGATCCTCACCAAGACGGATCAGGTGGCCGATCTGCTCGACCTCCGGGCCGACCCGCGCCTCACGGACAGCGACCGCGACCGGATCGATCGGCGCCTCGCCGAGGTGATCGACCTCATGTGGCAGACCGACGAGCTGCGCCGGGAGCGCCCGACCCCGATCGACGAGGCGCGCTCGGTGATGTACTACTTCGACGAGATCTTCAGGGAGGTCGCTGCGGATCTGTTCGACGAGCTCGACCACCAGCTCNNGATGCAGCACGATCACGCCCTGCGCGAGCTCATCGCCGCCGTCGAGGTGGTCGCCACCGACCTCAGCCCTTCCGACCGGATCGTCGCCATCTCCGACGAGCTCGCCGCCTCGTTGACCGCCGATGCCAACGATCTCCCCTCGACCTACGAGGTGTTCTCCGACCTGTCGGCCGGCGAGGCGTATCGCCAGAAGTGTGCGTTCATCCACCAGCGCCTCATCAACACCCGGCAACGGCTGAGCGACGAGACCCCGCACCATCCCGGCCGGGACTACGACTCGGCCGGGGCGATGCTCGAGGACCTCGCCGTCATGCGGCGCTCGCTCCTCGCCCATCACGGCGAGCTGATCGCCCGCGGCTCGCTCGACCGGCTGATCCGGCGGGTGGCGACGTTCGGGTTCCGCCTCGCCACCATGGACGTGCGCGAGCATGCCACCGCCCATCATGCGGTCCTGACCCAGCTCTACGCCAGAGTCGACGTCGCCTATCCCGACGATCGGGAACAGCGCCGCTTGCTGCTCGCCGCGGAGCTGGAGAGCCGCCGCCCGCTGGCGTCGCTCACGACGGCACTCGACGATGGTGCCGCAAAGACGTTTGCGACGTTCCACACCATCCGCCGGGCGCTCGACCACTTCGGACCGGACACCATCGAGAGCTACATCGTGTCCGAGACGAGGGGCGCAGACGACATCCTCGCCCCCGCCGTCCTCGCCAGGGATGCCGGGTTGATCGACCTCCATACCAGGGTTGCCCGAGTCGGATTCGTGCCGCTCTTCGAGACGATCGACGAGGTGCGCGGCGCGGGCGACCTGCTCGAGCAGATGCTGTCGTGCGCCCCCTATCGGGAGATCGTGCGGCTGCGCGGCGACCTCCAAGAGGTCATGCTCGGGTACTCGGACAGCAACAAGCACGCCGGCATCACCACCTCGCAGTGGGAGCTCTACAAGGCGTCCCGTGCCCTGCGCGACGTGGCGCTCCGTCACGATGTCGAGCTGCGGATCTTCCACGGCCGCGGCGGCACCGTCGGCCGCGGCGGCGGGCCGACCGGTGAGGCGATCCTCGCCCAGCCGTGGGGCACGGTCGACGGCCGCATCAAGATCACCGAGCAGGGCGAGGTCATCGCCGACAAGTACGGGCTGCCCCGCCTCGCCGCCTCCAATCTGGAGCTGGCGCTGGCCGCCACGCTCGAGGCGTCGCTGCTCCACCGCACCTCGCGCCAGTCGCAGGAGGTGCTGGATCGCTGGGACGAGTGTATGGACGTCGTGAGCGACGCCGCCTTCGCCGCCTACCGGGGTCTCGTCGATCTGCCCGACCTGGTGCCGTACTTCGTCACGTCGACGCCCGTCGAGGAGCTGGCGGCGATGAACATCGGTTCCCGGCCTGCCCGCCGTCCCGGCGGCGGCGGCGACAACGTGGGCCTCGGCGGGATGCGGGCCATCCCGTGGGTCTTCGGGTGGACCCAGTCACGCCAGATCGTGCCAGGGTGGTTCGGCGTCGGCACCGGCCTCGCTGCCGCCCGCACCGCAGGGCTCGGCGACGTGATCGCCCACATGTTCGACCACTGGTCGTTCTTCAGGACCTTCATCTCGAACGTGGAGATGACGCTGACGAAGACCGACCTCACCGTCGCCGAACGCTACGTGAGCACCCTCGTTGCACCCGAGCACCAACACGTGTTCGAGATCATCCGCGAGGAGCATGCCCGTACCCTTGCCGAGGTGCTCGCCGTGACCGGCCAGGACGATCTGCTCGATCGGTACCCGGTGCTGCAGCGGACGCTGCGCATCCGCGACGTGTACATCGACCCGATCTCCTACCTCCAGGCGGCGCTGCTCCAGCGTTCCCGCTCGACAGACGAGCACGACGGCGCGCTCTCCCGNNCGCGTTCGATGGCTCCCCCTCAGGGGGAGCTGCCCGGCGCAACACGGGCTGAGCCACGTTCGATGGCTCCCCCTCAGGGGGAGCTGCCCGGCGCAGCCGGGCTGAGGGGGTCAGTGCGCAGCGTCGAGGCGGACGAGGAGGTCGCCGGTGTCGACGCGATCGCCGACGGCGAATCGGACCTCGGCCACCGTGGCCGAGCCNNGTCTCCGTCCGCCACCACGTCACCCGACGAGACGGGCACGGCGATCACGGTTCCGGGGAGCGGGGACACCGGTCCGCTGCCCGCCTCAGCGGCGTCGTGATCGACGAATCGGGGCTCGAGCGTCCACGTGACGCCGCCCGCCGCACTCGTCGTGGTGAGCCCGGTGCCGGGTGAGCCGGTGGGCCTGATGCTCCGGCGGACTCCGTCGATCTCCAGCCCGAGCCGCCCCGCCTCGACCGACAGCACCCGGACGGCGACGCGGCGGCGCTCGTCGGGACCCAGGGCCCCGTCCTCCCCTGGCTGGGGCCAGGGGCCGACCAGGACCGTCACCTCCCGGTCGCTCGCCCACACCTCCTCGAGATGGCTGACCGTCCCGCGGCCATCGCGCCACGTGGACCGCTGCCCCATCGTCGGGAGGTTGCGCCAGCCCGGACGCAGGAACCCCAAGAGGCCGTCCGCCGCCCGGTTCGTCATCGCCCGGTGCACCGCGGCGGCAAGCAGGAGGGCGAGCGCGTCGTCGCCGGTCGGTCCGGCGGCGGCGACCACTTCGGGGTGCTCGTCCAGGTAGGCCGTCGGCGTGGCGGCGGCGAGGAAGTCGACCTCGCCGAGGGTGGCGACCAGTGCATCCCGGTTGGTGGCCGGCCCGGCGAGGTGCGCCGCACGCAGTGCCTTGGCCAGGGCCTGCGCCGCCTGGTCTCGGGTCGGGGCGTGGGCGATGACCTTCGCCAGCAGCGAGTCGTAGTCGGGCGACACGACAGACCCGGGACGCACGCCGCTGTCGACCCGCACCGCATCGTCGACGTCGAACGCCAAGACCTCTCCGATGGCGGGCACCCAGCCGGCAGCGGGGTCCTCGGCGACGAGCCGCGCCTCGATGGCGTGTCCTGTGATCTCGACACCCGCCTGGCTGAGCGGCAACGGCTCGCCCGCCGCCACCCGCAGTTGGAGCTCGACGAGGTCGAGGCCGGTGACCATCTCGGTGACCGGATGCTCCACCTGGAGCCGGGTGTTGACCTCGAGGAAGTTGATGACGCCCTCCTCCCCCACCAGGAACTCGACCGTGCCGGCGTTGACGTAGCCCACCCGGTGGGCGAGGGCGAGGGCGCCGTCCCACAGCGCCTTGCGGGTCTCGGCCGTGATCCCCGCCGACGGCGCCTCCTCGATGATCTTCTGGTTGCGGCGCTGGATGGAGCATTCCCGCTCACCGAGGTGGACGATGGTCCCGTGGGCGTCGCCGATGATCTGCACCTCGACGTGCCGGCCCCGCTCGATGTACGGCTCGGCGAAAACCGTCCCGTCTCCGAAGGCGCTCGCCGCCTCCCGCGACGCCGCCTCCACCGCCTCGGCCAGCTCGGCCGGGTCGCGCACCACCCGCATGCCACGCCCCCCACCGCCTGCTGCGGCCTTCACCAGGGCGGGCATCGGAATGCCGTCGGGGATCGCACCGGGGGCGACGTCGAAGACGGGGGCGGTGGGCACCCCCGCCTCGACGGCGATCCGCTTCGCGGCAACCTTGTCGCCGAGCAGCGCGATCTGATCGGGACGGGGCCCCACCCAGACCAGCCCGGCCTCGATGACCCGCCGGGCGAATTCGGCGTTCTCGGCGAGGAAGCCGTAGCCGGGGTGAACGGCGTCACAGCCCGTTGCGGCCGCCGCTGCGACGACGGCGTCGATGTGCAGGTACGACTCCGCCGGCGTGGCGCCACCGAGGGCGACGGCGAGGTCGACCGTGTCGACGTGGAGCGCGCCGGCGTCGGGCTCGGAGTAGACGCCGACCGTGTCGATGCCCATCCGGCGGGCGGTGCGGGCGATGCGGCAGGCGATCTCGCCCCTGTTGGCGATGAGGAGGCGGCGAATCGGTGTCCCGTTCATCAGTGCCGCCACACCCCGTAGGACGTGGCCCCGGTGACGACGTTGGAGTGCACCGCCGACAGCGCCATCCCGAGGACACTGCGCGTGTCCCGGGGGTCGATGATGCCGTCGTCCCACACCCGCCCTGTCGCATAGAGGGCCGTCGACTCCCGCTCGACCTGCTGCTCCAGCATCGAGGTCTGGGCGGCGAGGGCCTCATCGTCGATCTCCAGGCCGCGCTTGGCCGCCGAGTTGCGGGCGATGATCTCCATCACCCCGGCGAGCTGCTTCGGCCCCATCACCGCGATGCGGTGGTTGGGCCAGGTGAAGATGAAGCGAGGGTTGTACGCCTTGCCGGCCATGCCGTAGTTGCCCGCCCCGTAGCTGGCGCCGACCATCATCACGAGGTGGGGCACCTCGGAGTTGGAGACGGCGTTGATCAGCTTGGCGCCGTTGCGGATGATGCCGCCCTGCTCCGCCTTCGACCCGACCATGAACCCGGTGATGTTCTGGAAGAAGACGAGCGGGGTGTCGCTGCGGTTGCACAGCTGGATGAACTGGGCGCCCTTCTTCGCCTCCTCGGAGAAGAGGATGCCGTTGTTGCCGATCACCCCGACGGGGAAGCCGCAGATCGACCCCCACCCGCACACGAGCTGGGTGCCGTAGAGCGGCTTGAACTCCTCCATCCGGCTGCCGTCGAGGACCCTGGCGAAGATCTCGCGGATCTCGAAGGGGATGCGCACGTCGGCCGAGGCGCAGCCCATCAGCTCCTCGGTGTCGTAGAGCGGATCGTAGGCCGGCTCGGACGGCCCGGGCCCCAGCTTGCGCCAGCGCAGGTGACGCACGATCTCCCGGCCGATGCGAAGGGCATCCATCTCGTCGATCGCCAGGTAGTCGGAGAGCCCGCTGACCCTGGAGTGCATCTCGGCCCCGCCCAGNNCCCGCCTTCGACATCTGGGTGAGGTAGCGGAACTGGGCGCCGCCGGGCACGAAGATGTCGGCCTGGCGGGGCAGCTCGGCGCCGGCAGCCTCGTTGAGGATGATGGTGGGCAGCCGGTTCTCGATGACGATCTCGTAGAGCCGCATCATCTTGGCGAGCGTGGTGGGGTTGGCGGAGCCGCCGCGGTAGGTCATGTCGGAGCCGGTGATGGCGACCTCGGTGCCCTCGACGATGCCGATGCCGGCGACGATGCCCGCCCCGATCGGGTCCTGCGTGCCCCAGGCGGCGAGTGGGCTCAGCTCGAGGAACGGGGTGTGCGGGTCGACGAGCGCCTCGATCCGCTCCCGCACCAGCATCTTGCCCCGCTTGCGGTGGCGGTCGACGTAGCGCTGACCGCCGACCGTGGGGACCTTGGCGAGCTGGGCGGCCACGTCGTCCCACAGCGCCTGCATGGCGGCGAGGTTGGCGCGGTAATCGTCGGACCGCGTGTCCAGTCGGCTCCGCAGCACGGTGCCGATCGGGCTCACCGCCTGGTCCTCGCTCTCCCACCGGTTGCGTCGTGCATCGGTCCGCCAGGCTACTGCGCCGGCCGGGTGGGTCGGGCAATAACGGACTCGCCTTTCGCTCGAACAAACGGCCGGGTCAGGGTCCGCGAGCAGGGTGGGTGAAGGTGAGGGTGCCGTCCGAGTCGCGGGTGATGGTCCAGCGGCTCGTGTGGATCAGGGTGTGATGGCGGCGGCACAGCAACGCCAGATTGTCGAGATTGGTGGCTCCCCCGCCGAGCCACGACAAGATGTGATGTGCGTCGCACCATGCCGCCGAGCGGCGGCAGGAGGGGAAT
>DKBA01000313.1 GCA_002450985.1 Acidimicrobiia bacterium UBA6912 | reverse complement strand
GGTGCCGTCGATCGGCTGCGTGGCGGCAAGGAGGGCGGACGCACCGTGCTCGCCGCCGCCGATCCGGCGAATCCCTACGGGGCGGCGTTGCCGTGGCCGGAGCACGCTGCCGGAAGAGCCTCCCGCCGCGCGGGTGCCGCCGTCGTTCTCTCCGACGGCGCACTCCTCGCCTACGTCGAGCGGGGCGGCCGCACCGTGCTGACCTTCGGCGGAGATCTCGACGCCGTCGCCGAGGGTCTGATCGACCTCGCCGGACGGCGCGGCGGCCGGCTCACCGTCGCCAAGGTCGACGGGGAGACGGTGTCGTCCGGATCGGTTCACGACGCGCTGCGCACCGCCGGGTTCACCCCCGGCTACCGGGGACTCACCTACAGCTCGGGACGGCGCCGTGCCCGAGGGTGACACCCTCCACCGCGCCGCGGCACGGGTGGGCGCCGCCCTGATCGGCCGGCGACTCGTCACCGTCGAGGGAACCCACCGCGCCGTCGCACGTGACGGGCGCCGCCTCACCGGACGAACGGTCACGGGGGTCGAGGCGATCGGCAAGCACCTGCTGGTCCACACCGATGGGGGGTGGACCGTGCGCACCCACCTGGGCATGACGGGCCGCTGGGTGGTCCTCGCCCCCGACGCGCCGTGGCGGACCTCCCCCGGCAAGGCGCGCCTCGTGCTGCGCACGGCCGAAGCCATTGCGGTCTGCTTCGCCGCCCCGACCGTGGAGATCGGGCCGACCTCCCAGGTTCACGCCACCGTTGGACGCCTCGGTCCCGATCTGGTCGACGACGCCCCGCCGCTCGACACGATCGTCACTCGCGCTCGTGCCTCGATGTCGCCCACGGTCGCCGACCTCCTGCTCGATCAGCAGGTCGCCTCCGGGGTCGGCAACGTCTACAAGAGCGAGGTGTTGTTCCTGGAGAGGCTCGCCCCCGTCACGTCCCCGGCCGATCTCGACGATGGCATCCTCGCCGCGCTCTACCGCAGAGCGCACCGGCTGCTCGTCGCCAACGTCACTGGAGGGCAGCGCACGACGACCGGGAGCCGCCGCCCCGGAAGGAACTACTGGGTGTACGGCCGCGCCGGCCGGCCGTGCCGGCGGTGTGGGGCGCCTATCGCCTCTACCACCCATGGGCGCCACGACCGCGTCACGTACTGGTGCCCGACCTGTCAGCCCCAGCCATCCGCCAGCTCGCGCAGCACGGTGAACGGGTAGATCCCCGTGCTGTGCCCGTCGGGCTCGAAGGTGAACCGCACCGCATACCCGCCGACGAGCTCGGAAGCCGAGATCGCAACCGGCTCCTCGCCGCCGAGCACAGCTTCGGTGGAAGCCTCGCCGGCCGGTTCCCGACAGGTGGCGCACATGCACGCGCCCCGCAACGTCGCTGCGTCGAACTCGGTGGCCGTGCCGTCTTCCCACGTGATCTCGACTTGGGAGCCGCCCACGACCTCGATCCGCCTCGGTACATGTGTCATCGCCCGGACGATAGCCACGGCAGCGTCCGAGTCAGCCGCAGCGGTCCGCTAGCGTCGCACCGTCGAACCCGGAACGAAGCATGAGCACTCCGACCCTCTCCATCCGACCCGGCCACCCACCTTTCCTCGATCTCGACTGGGATCGACCGCTGGAGGTGTGGGACAACGAGCGCCTCGTCGACGTCCCCACCGGGGTCCATCGCCACGTGGTGCGGTTCGTGGCCTACGACGACGAGATCTACGCCATCAAGGAGCTGCCGCGGCGGGTGGCTCGCCATGAGTACCGCACGCTGCGGGCCCTCGGCCAGCGGCTCTCCCCCGTCGCCACGGTGGTCGGCCTGGTGGAGCGCGACTGGGTGTCCGACGACCGCGAGTGGTCGGCGGCCGTGATCACTCGCTACGTCAAGCACGCCTTCACCTACCGCGAGCTCATCTCTGGCGGCAACTTCGGACCTCGCCGCACCCAGATGCTCGACGCCGTCGCCGGCCTGCTGGTGGAGCTCCATCTCGCCGGGTGCTTCTGGGGCGATTGCTCGCTGTCCAACCTGCTCTATCGCTACGACGCCGGCGCCATCCAGGCGGTGATGATCGACGCCGAGACGAGCGAGCTCCATGATGAGCTCAGCAACGGGCAGCGCATGCACGACCTCGACATCATGGTGGTCAATGTCGCCGGGGGAATGGCCGACATCGCCGCCGAGCAAGGTCTCGATCTCGACGAGGCCGACATGCGACTCGGCGAGGACGTCGTCTCCCGGTACGAGGCGCTGTGGTCGGAGCTCTACCACCCGGTGCTCATCGGACCCCATGACGGCTACCTGGTCCGAGAGCGTGTCGAACGCCTCAACGCGCTCGGCTTCGAGGTGGAAGGGATCGATCTGTTGCCCATCGAGGCCGGCCAGGAGGAGCGGCGGCTCCAGCTCAGCGTCACGGTCGGCGGGCGGAGTTTCCACAGCGTACGGCTCCGCGAGCTCACGGGGATCGAGGCATCCGAGCATCAGGCCCGCTACATCCTGGCCGACCTCAGGTACTTCGAGGCTTCCCACGCCGGGTCGTCGGCAACGGGCAAGGCGGTGCGGGCGATTCGGTGGCGGGTGGAGGTGTTCGAACCGCTGCTGCTCAAGATCGCCGAGAACATGGAGCCCGATGATGACGTCGTACAGCGCTACTGCGACTACCTCCACCACCGCTACCTGATCGCTGCGGCCCAAGAGCGCGACGTCCCCAACGACGAGGCGTTCGAGCAGTGGCTCGATGCCGGCATGCCCGGATACGACCTCGACATCGCGGCGACGGAGCAGCGTCTCGGCGGAGCCGCCGTCGAGGTGTGACGGGCGGCGACGGTCGCCGGTCGTCCGGCGCAGATTCAGTGCCCGCCGCGTTTGACGCCGCCGTACTTCATCCGCGTGTCCTCCATCCGGGCGACGATGGGGTCGTCATCGCCGGTGAAGCCGGCATCGACCACCTCGCCGATGAACAGGTCGTGGGTGCCGCACTCCACTCTCTGCCACACGGTGCATTCGAGGTAGGCAACGGCCTCGGTGAAGATCGGCGCCCCGGTCCGGCCCTCCCGGATGGGACGGCCGTTGAGGCTCATCCCGTCCTTGACCGCCGGCTTCGAGAACTTCACGAACGGCCGGGTGTCCTCGCGATCCCAGAGATTGATGGTGAACGCTCCGCTCTCGCGGATGAGCCGATTGGTGACGGCTTTGACATCGATCGCCGCCGCAACGAGGACGGGCTCCATGGCGACCTGTGTGACCCAGCTCTGCGTCATGCCGTTCCACTCGTCGCCCGATCGCGACCCGACGAGACACAGGACATTCGGGATCTTCCACAGCACCTTGTTCAGGGTCTCCGCCGACACCTCTGGGCTCACGTCACACTCCTCGCCCCGGGCCGTCGAGGTTAGGAGGGGTGAGCACCCTCCGCCGCGGCCACGCCGGCGGGAAGTCGGAAGCCGACCCGACCCCCCGGCCCGGGTTCCGCCCAGATGGTCCCCCCGTGGGCGGCGACGAGCCCGCGAGCGATGGCCAGCCCCAGCCCCGCTCCCCCGCCGGTGCGAGAACGGGCGGGGTCTCCCGTGACGAACTCCTCGAACGCGGAGTCGAGCATCGCGGCCGAGAACCCGGGGCCCTCGTCGGCGACCACGACGGTCGGTTCCCGATCGCCATTGGCGACGCTGACCACGACCGATGCGTCCTCGGGACTGAACCGAATGGCGTTGTGGAGCAGGTTGCGGATCACCCGGCCGATGGCGGCAGCCCCTCCGATCGTCGGCACTCGGCCGTCGGCGGCGAGACGGAGCTCCACGCCCTTGCCGGCGGCCACCGGCTGGAGCGCCTCGATCGACTCGTCGGCGAGCTCGGCGAGATCGAGGGGCTCGCGATCGAACTCCAGCTTGCCGGCCTCGATGGTCGCCAGCAGGAACAGGTCGTCGACGAGGTGACTCATGGCGTCGAGGTCCGCCCGCATCGAGCGGAGGTAGCGTTGCGGGTCGGGAGCCAGGCCGTCCTCCATGGCCTCGACCGCGGCGCGCAGCGCGGCGAGCGGAGTGCGGAGATCGTGCCCGACGGCGGCGAGGAAGTGGCGTCGCGCCGCTTCGTGCCGCTCCCGCTCCTCCTCGGCGGCGGCCAGCTTGGCGGCCATCTCGTCCACCGCGGCAGCGGCCTCCCCCAGCTCGTCGGCGCGCCGGACGCCCGTGCGGGCTTGGAGGTCCCCGTCGGCCACTCTGACCGCGGTCGCCCGGATCTCGCTGAGGTCGCGGGTGAGCTGTCCGGCCAGCGTCGTCGCGAGCACGACGCCCAGGCCGACGCCGAAGCCGAGTACGACGGTCAGGAGCTGGAGGTCGTGGCTCTCGAGGAACATGAGCCGGGCGGCCACTCCCACGGCGACGGCGACCGCGAACACCGACGCCACGGCCATGACCAGCACCGAGCTCCGCAGCGAGCGGAGACGGCCGGTGGCGCGAGGCAGCAGCCACCCGAGCAGCGACGTCCCCACGGCCATCGCCACGAAGAGCGCGAGGAGCTGGGTCCGCTCTGGGCCCGACGGACGCATCGTCACCTCGAAGAGGGCGAGGGCCGCCAGCACGGCGACGGCGAGAGCGGCGAGCGATTTCACGGCTCGAACCTGTACCCGACGCCCCATACGGTGTGGAGCCACCGCGGGTGCTCGGGGTCGTTCTCGAGCTTCATGCGCAAGCGCCGCACGTGGACGGTGACCGTCGATGGATCTTGGTAGTCGGCCGACGAGTCCCACACGTGCTCGAGGAGCTGGCCGCGGGAGAAGACCTGGCGGGGGGAGGAGGCCAGGAACGCGAGGAGATCGAACTCCTTGGGGGTGAGCTCGAGAATCTCGCCGCGGCACGTCACCTCTCGGGTGGCGCCGTCGATGAGCAAGTCGTCGAACTCGATGATCGTCTTCGGCGGGCCCGATCGACTCCTGCGCAGCACCGTCCGCACCCGTGCGGACAGCTCTCGCGGCGAGAACGGCTTCACGACGTAGTCGTCGGCCCCGAGCTCGAGGCCGAGCACGCGGTCCGACTCCTCGGTCCGGGCGGTGAGCAGAATCACGGGCACGTCGCTCGACCGTCGCAGCTGGGCGAGCACGGACAGGCCGTCGAGCTCGGGGAGCATGACGTCGAGCACCACGAGGTCGGGCGGCGACTCCCGGAGGGCATCGAGTGCGGCGCGGCCCGACTCGGCAACGGTGACCTTGCACCCGTCGCGCTCCAGATACGCGGTGACGACCTCACGCACCATCGGCTCGTCGTCGACGACGAGGACGCGCGGTGAGCTCTGCCCGGTGGTCATGTCGAGCATCGTAAGCCGCCGGCAGGTGGATGTGGCAATGCCCGGACCGCTTTTCATGGATTGTTCACGAGGCACATCGACCCTCGGCGCGCCTACCATCTGCGTGATGCACGTGCTGATCGCCACGTCGGGGGTGCTGAGCCCCGGCTCCGTGGTCGAGTTCTGCCGCAGGCTCGTGACACCTGAGGGACACGTCACCGTTGCGACGGTGATCGAGGTGCCTCGCACGTTCCTCGACGAACTACGGTCCGATCGCTGGCACCCACTCGACGACGACGGCGCCAAACCGTGGACCGCGGCAGATGACGTCGTCGTCGAACGATATGTGGAAGAGCGGGGACGACGCATGTGCGAGCCGCTCGTCCGGGCGCTCATCGCCGAGGGCATCGCCACCCAAGCGGTCTATCTGGAGGGCGAGGATCCGGCGGCGACGATCTCGGGCCTGGCGAACAAGCTCGACATCGACATCGTCATCATGGGGGCGACCCGTCCGATCTTCGACCAGGCGTCGTGGGAGAGCGTGAGCGCCCGGGTCACCCTCGAGTGCGCAAAGCCGGTGCTCGTGCTCCCTCCTCCCCCCAAGCTCGGCGCCGTCATCGCCGACGACCGCGAGCAGGTGTAGCCCCACCACCGACTGCGTTCGTGGAGATGGTTCCGTCGCATCGGGCCTGTCTTCGCTCCGACGGATCAAGAAGTCCGGCCGGGTGCGCCGGGGTCGGCGTGCCCGAACACGGCACGCAACATCGCCACCGTGTGCCACACGAACGCCTCGGGCTCGGTGTCGAGCAGCCGGCGCACGTCGGCGACCTCCCACCAACGCGGATCGGCCACCTCCCCCGGCACCGGACGCGGCTCCCCCTCCCCGTAGCACTCGAACAGGACGTGGAGCGACGGGTAGGCGCCCTCGATCCCGGCGATGACGGCCAGCGGCCGGGCCAGCACGGTTGCCACGTGGGGCTGATGCTCGAGGCGCTCGACGGCGGCCGCCACCGCGGTGATGGTCACACCCGTCTCCTCCGCGACTTCTCTCGCCACCTCGACGTCCGGCGGCTGGCCCGCTCGCCACCTTCCTCCCGGCAACTCCAATCTTCCCCTCACCACCTCGTCGGGCTTGTCGCGTCGCTGGAGCAGGATCCGCCGGCGTGCCGGCGAGTCGTACACCACGGCGTTGACGTTCGGCACCACCACCGCCTCGCCGCCACTCGAGGGAACGGGGAGCTCGATCCACGACGTGCCGGTCCACACTGCACGAGTCGAGGTCACGGCGCGGCGGGCACGTCGACCGCGAACGTCTCGCCGCACCATCCCGCGACCGAGTCGTGTGCCGCGATGACCACCCTGGCGACAGCTCCGGGGATCTCGACGCCTGCCAGGCTGCGGGTGAACGGTTGCTCTGTCTCATGGGGGTGCGTGAGGATGCGCTCGCCGAGAACGGTGCCGTCGTCGGCGCGGACTTCCCAACGATCCGCATACTTGTCCCATCCGGTGTCGGCCGACCGCACCGTCGCCGACACGGTCGCCGTCGCTCCCACCCACTCGATGGAGGCGGCAACGACATCTGCGCACCCCTCGCCCGAAACGTCCTCGGAGGTGGACACGGCACCCTCCGGGCCCGTCGTGGTCACGACCTCGTCCGCGGTGTTGCCGCCGCACGCCGCCAACGACAGCACCATCGCCGCAGCGACATGGAGCAACGGCGACCGGCGTCTAGCGGCCATCTTGATCGATGCCGGCGGGGCATTGCAGATCGGCCTCGAAGCCCTGGGTGGCCGCCGCCGTCTGGAGGTTCTCGCACGCGATACCGAAGCGCTGGGCGGCGACCCAGTACGGGGTGGCCTCCAGCGTCTCCTGGAGCTGCTCGATCGAATCGAGGTTGCGGACGGCCTCGATCGAGCTCGGCAGCGCAGCGGCCAGGGCCTCCCCCGAGGCGAGGGTGTCCTGGTGCTCGGTGACGAACCCCTCCGGCGGTTCGAGCTCGTCGAGCCCGTCGAGCAGGCGCCGCAGCTCGGCGCCCACGTCGGTGAGGAGATCAGCCGTCTTGACGATCGCGACCTCCTTGGCCTGGACGAAGTAGTCGTCGACCGCTGCGGTATGCGTGAAGTCGGACCGGTCGGCCAGCGACGAGAGCTCGTCGGCGAGGTCGGTGGCGTAGGACTGCCGCAGCGAGTCCACCGTCGCGGCGTAGGCTCGGGTCTCCTCGCCGATAGAGCCGAAGTAGTCCTCGGCGCTCGGCGCCCCGCTGCAGGCGGCCAGCAGCACGAGACCCACGATCACCGGAAGCCGGCGCTGGAGACGGAACCGAAGCGTCACAGCACGCAAGCGTAACTGGTGCGTGTGACGAACCCGGTCATGCCCGGCGGTCAGCCCGCGGTCGCGGCGAACTGCGTCTGGTAGAGCGATGCGTAGAGGCCGCCCTGCCGCATGAGCTCGCCGTGGGTGCCCGACTCGACCAGGCGCCCGCGGTCGATCACGAAGATGCGGTCGGCGGCGAGGATCGTGGACAGCCGGTGGGCGATCACGAGGGACGTCCTCCCCTCCATCACGCGCTCGAGCGCCTCCTGGATCAGCGACTCGGAATGCGCATCGAGGTGTGAGGTCGCCTCGTCGAGGATCAGCACCTTCGGATCCTTCAGGATCACCCTGGCGATGGCGATACGTTGCTTCTCGCCTCCCGAGAGCCGGTAGCCGCGCTCCCCCACCACGGTGTCGTAGCCGAGCGGCAGCCCCTCGATGAACGAGGCGATGTTGGCGGTCTCCGCCGCTTCGCGCAGCTCGGCGTCGGAGGCATCCGGTCGCGCATAGCGGAGGTTGGCGGCGATCGTGTCGTGGAACAGGTACGACTCCTGGGTGACGACACCGACGGTGGCGGCCAGCGTCTCGAGGTCCATGTCGCGGACGTCGATGCCGTCGATCGTCACCTTCCCGCGTGAGACGTCGTAGAGGCGCGGCACGAGGTAGGTGGTCGTCGTCTTCCCCGCGCCGCTCGGACCGACCAGCGCAGCGAGCTCCCCCGGCTCCACCGTGAAGTCGAGGTCCTCCAGAGCCCATCCCGCGGGATCGCGACGCGCCGACACCTCCTCGCCCTCGGTCATCCCGCCCCAGCCGTACCGTCGCACCGACTCGAGCCCGGCGACGCCTCCGTAGGAGAACCACACGCCCTCGAGCTGAACCCGGCCGCGCACCGCCGCGGGCCGCACCGGGGTGGCCGGTTCTGCGATGTCGTGCGGCATGTCCAGGACCTCGAACACCCGCTCGAANNAGGTTGGCGAGGTAGGCGGACAGGGCGACGATGGTGCCGATCGTGAGGCTGCCGTTGATGACGAACACGGCGCCGAACCAGAACACGAGGGCCGTGCCGATGGCACTCATGACGCCCAGCGCCATGAAGAACCATCGACCGATGGTTGCCTGACGCACCCCGAGGTCCCGCACCTGAGAGGCGTGGCCGGCGAAGCGGGCATCCTCGTCGCGGGTACGACCGAACAGCTTCACCAGGAGCGCACCTGAGACGCTCAGCGTCTCCTGCATGTGCGCCGACATCTTCGCGTTCTCCTCGAGCTGGCGACGTCGGATCACCCGCAGGGTCTTGCCGACACGCCGCGAGGCGANNACGACGTCGTTGTTGAGGCGGGACATCAGCTCGCCGGTGCGCGTCGCCGTGAAGAAGCCGAGCGACATGCGCTGGAGGTGACCGTAGAGCTGGCAGCGAAGATCGAAGATGATGCCCTCCCCGATCGCCGCCGACGCCCACCGCTGGAGGACGCCGAGCACACCGTTGACGAGCGGAACGGCCACCATGCCGAGGCCGAGCACCGTGACGAGCCCGAGGTCCTCGTTCGGGATGGCGGAATCGATGAGGGTCCGCATGATGAGCGGTGGTACGAGGGTCAGACCCGAGATGACGAGGATCGTCGCGAGCACGACGAAGATCTTCCCCCGATAGGGAGCCCCGTAGCTCAGCACGCGCCGCAACAGCGTCCTGTCGAGCGACGGACGATCCTGATCCTCGTCGTACCTCAGGTACGACCACCAGCCTCCAGAATGGAAGATGCGGCACCTCCTTGCCGGGCGACGCTACTACGCACCGGCCGCGCGTAATACCGATTACCAACGAGGCATCGTGGCTCGGTGCTATCCCGACCGACATCGCTGCCGACGGTCGGGAGGCACCGTGCGTATGTCGTGTCGATGCCTACGATCCGGCCCGTCACACCGCGCCCAAGGAGAACGCCGTGCGCCGTCATCTCACCATGGCCGTCCTCGCCGCCCTCGTCGTCGCGCTCGCCCCCGCCGTCGGGTCGGCCGCAGAAGACGAGCCATGGCTCGACGAGGGCTTCGAGGACGGCACCGACGTCTTCAACGCCGGGGCCTGGGGCATGGAGGAACTCAGCGACGGTCACGTCGGCGCCGGACTTCGCTCCATCGTCCCGGCCGGAGAGCATTGGGGATCGTCGGGTCACTGGTACTTCGATGACGAGATCGGGTACGAACCGGAGGCGCTGTACTGGAGGTACTACCTCGAGTTCCCGGAGGGCTTCTTCATCACTCCTCCCGACCGCGGGAAGCTCCCCGGGCCGGCGAATCTCCACACCTACAACTGCCTGGGCAACCGGGTGTCGACGCCCGAGGCGCCGTGCTGGAGCGCCCGCATGCTGTTCAGCCGCGACTACAGCAACGAGGCAGGCAACTACCAGGACGGGCCAGACGACAAGACGGTGATCGGCTTCTACACCTACCACCTCGACGGACCACCCGATCGTGGTGACATCCTGCCCTGGTCGGAGGACGTGGCGACGCTCGACCACGGCAAGTGGTACTGCGTCGAGGGCTACATGGCGCTCAACACCCCCGGCGTCAACGACGGGGTGCTCATGGGCTGGGTGGACGGTGTCGAGGCCTTCTCCCGCGCCGACTTCCGGTGGCGGCGCGCAACGGAGGACTACCTCGACATCAAGAGCTTCTGGTTCGACATCTACTACGGCGGTGCGGAGGCGCAGAAGACCGTGGAGATCCACTTCGATTCGTTGGCGCTCGGTCCCGAGCGCATCGGCTGCAGCGACACGCCGGTGTGGGACGGGACGTTCTCGGACGACGACGGCAGCATCTTCGAAGGAGACATCGAATGGCTTGCCGCCGCAGGCATCACGAAGGGCTGCAACCCGCCGGACAACACGCGCTTCTGCCCAAGCGGAACGGTCACCCGCGGGCAGATGGCCGCCTTCCTGGTGCGGGCTCTGGCCCTGCCGGCGGCCACAGTCGATCGGTTCGAGGACGACGATGACAGCATCTTCGAAGCGGACATCAACGCACTCGCCGCCTCCGGGATCACCGCCGGCTGCAGCGCCACGGCGTTCTGTCCCGATGCATCGGTCACCCGGGGACAGATGGCCGCGTTCCTGCACCGGGCCCTCGATGGCACGCTGCCGCTCGGCACCCCGATCGACTTCACCGACACGGCGACCNNATGGCGATCATCCGCAGACTCACCGACTCGTGCCTCGTCGTCACCACCGGCGACGAGGCCACCCTCATCGATCCCGGCTTCCACACGTTCGACTCCGGAGCCGTCGACCTCGTCACCATCGGCGACGTCACCCGGGTGCTCATCACCCATGAGCACGCCGATCACGTCAAGCCGGAATTCGTCCGCTGGCTCCTCGACCGGCGGCGGGACGTCACCGTCCACGCCAATCCCGCCGTCGCCGCACTGCTCGCCCCGCACGACATCGCCGTCGACACAGCCGACCCCGCGGGGGTGTCGTCGGAGGACGTGCTGCACGAGCGTATTCCGACCGGCGCCCAGCCCCCCAATCGCAGCTTCACCATCGAAGGCGTCATCACGCACCCCGGAGACAGCCACCAGCCGACCCGCACCGCACCGGTGCTGGCCCTCCCGTTGCTCACACCGTGGGGATCGGTGACCGCGGCCGTGGAGTTCGCCCGCCGTGTCGGTCCCGCCCGGGTCGTGCCGATCCACGACTTCTACACCAGCGGGCAAGGGCGGCGATGGGTCATGGGCATGGCGAAGTCGGTGCTCGCCGGGTCCGGGATCGAAGTGGTACCGCTCGACTGGGGCGAGAGCACCTCGGTGTGAACCGCCTCAGTGACCGATGACGGCGTCCGACGACGCTGCATCGGACGGCGACGCCTCCTCGAACCCCGTCCGTGGCGCGACGCCGTCGCCCGGCAGGTGCGCTGCGTCTTCCGCTCGGCGACGCCGGAACGCCGCATAGGCGAGGGATCCGAGCACGAGCGCCACGCCGAGCGTGACCCAGACGCGTCGTGGGTCGCCGGGCCGGACGTGGAAGGTGGCTGCAAGCGTCCCGCCGAGGAAACTCATCAGCGCGATCGTGAAGCCAACGGCACTCGACAGCAGCACACCGGGAACGCCACTCCAGCGCGGCCCTTCGGCCGTCGGCTGGGTCGTTGCCGCCAGCCCGTTCAGCGCGAGGGCGCCCAACGCAAAGCCTGCCGTGCCCAGGTACCCGATGGCCAGCTCGTTCGCCACGACCGCCGCCACCGCAAACACGGCCGGAGCGAGCACCATCGCCGCAGACAGCGCAGCCAGCGGGATGGCCCACGCCGTCCACGCCGCCCGACTCAGCTTCCAGTCGGCGTCGTCTCTTGCGATCGTGGGATCGTGGCGCTGGTAGCGGCGCTCCAGCCAGGTCAGGGTGAACCCGCAGGCGATCGTCACGGCGGCCGGAAGCAGCACGAAACCGGCCACCATGGCGATGTTCTCGATCACTTGCATGCACAGAGGGTATCGATCTCGACCGGAGAGAGGGAAACGGGTTGGCATCCCGCAGGTGCATGGCAGGGAAAACTGCGCTTGAATCGTCGCCATGCATCTGACCGTGGCGATCGACATCAGCGGAGAGAAGGGCGCTTCGTGACGGGCGCGCTGCAGGAGGTCGCGCTGCTCCCAGAGCCGGTTGCGCGTCATCTCCGCTTTGCGGGGGTCGCCGACGCACCCGTGCCGGCGGTCGTTCGTATGCGCCACACCGGTGACATCCGCCTGCGACCTGATCAGCGACACGCTTCTCACGTGGCGCTGCTGCGGTTCACCACGGATCCGCCCGGATTCGTGCGGGAGGCCCGGGTGAAGACCTCCCCGCTCGTCACGCTGCGGGCGCACGACGAGCTGGAGAACGGTGCGGCAAGAGCGCAGGTGTGGCCCTTCCGCTCATGGAAGTCCGTCGACCAGACGGGGCCCAAGGTCGACCAGGACGCCGTGGTGCGATTCATGAGCGATATGGCGTGGTTCCCTGCGGCGATGCGGATGCCCTACGTGGCGTGGGAAGCCCACGATGCCGCGACCGCCACGATGTCGGTGACCATCGGCGGCACCCTGGCACACGCCCTCCTGACCTTCGCCGCGGACGGCGCCCTGGTGCGATTCGAGGCCGATCGTTTCCACCGGCTCGGGACCAGGGCCTGGGAGCTCGCAACATGGACCATGGACTACGGCGAGGCCACCCCGATGGGCGCGGTGCGGGTGCCGAAGAGCGCGCGCGCCTCGTGGCTGCTCGCCGAAGGGGATTTCCCCTACATCCGGTTCGATGTGGACGATCTCGCGTACGACTGACCCGGCTTCAGCTGTCGCCCCGCCTCGGGCTCGAGCCACCGGAACGGCGGTCGCTCACCGCGCCCGGTAGGCGATCAGGCTCACCCCCTGCGTCTGGCGCCTGTTGTCGTAGCCGATCAGGCGGACGTGATGCCCGGGATTGGCGTCGCGGCACTCCTGGAGCTCCTCCACGATCGCACCGGGGTCGGTGACGCCGAACATGGGCAACTTCCAGAGATACCAGTAGGTTGCCGTCGCCCTGTCCGGCTCGACGTGCTCGATCGCCGGTGTCAGGCCCTCGTCCACGAGATGGGCGACCTGCCTGCGCAACGCCGTCTCGTCCATCTCGGGGAGATACGAGAACGTCCCGGTGCGCCGGCTCGCCGGGTGCCCGACCCGGGACGGGTAGTCGCGAAGCTCACTCATCGGCGCCTCCCTCATCGACATCAAGCTTGTCGACGGTGTCGAAATCGAACGTGATCTCCCGCCATGTCTCCATTGCGGCCTCGAGCTCGGGACTGTGCTTGGCCGCCGCACGCAGGATGTCGCCCCCCTCGCGCTCGACGTCCTTGCCCGCGTTGCGCGCCTCGACACACGCCTCGAGCGCCACCCGATTGGCGGCGGCGCCCGCCGCGTTGCCCCAGGGATGGCCGAGCGTGCCGCCGCCGAACTGGAAGACGGCGTCGTCCCCAAAGATCCCCACGAGGGCAGGCATGTGCCAGACGTGGATGCCGCCAGACGCCACGGGGAACAGGCCGGGCATGAACCCCCAGTCCTGGTCGAAGAAGATGCCGCGGCTGCGATCTTCCGCCACGAACGGTGCCCGCATCTGGTCGATCACGCCGAGGGTCGTTGCCCGGTCGCCTTCGAGCTTGCCGACGACCGTGCCCGAGTGGAGATGGTCGCCGCCCGAGAGGCGGAGGCACTTGGTGAGCACCCTGAAGTGGATCCCGTGGCGCGGGTTGCGATCGATCACCGCGTGCATCGCGCGGTGGATGTGGAGCAACATGCCGTTCTCGCGGCACCAATTGGCGAGCGACGTGTTCGCCGTGAACCCGGCGGTGAGGAAGTCGTGCATGATGATCGGCATGTCGAGTGTCAGGGCGAACTCGGCACGGCGGTACATCTCCTCGACGGTGGGGGCCGTGACGTTCAGGTAGTGGCCCTTACGCTCCCCGGTCTCCTCCTCCGCCTGGTGGATCGCCTCGGCAACGTAACCGAAACGATCCCGCCACCGCATGAAGGGCTGGCTGTTGATGTTCTCGTCGTCCTTGGTGAAATCGAGCCCGCCGCGCAACGCCTCGTAGACGGCTCGCCCGTAGTTCTTGGCCGAGAGCCCGAGCTTCGGCTTGATGGTGCAGCCGAGGAGCGCCCGTCCGTACTTGTCGAGCTTGTCCCGCTCCACCTGGATCCCGCTGGGCGGCCCCCCGCACGTGATCACGTAGTGCAGCGGGAACCGGATGTCCTCGAGCCGCAGCGCCCGCAGCGCCTTGAACCCGAAAACGTTGCCCACGAGGGACGTCAGCACGTTCACCACCGATCCTTCCTCGAACAGGTCGAGGGGATAGGCGACGAACGCATAGAACGCCTCGGGGTCGCCGGGGACGTCTTCGATCCGGTATGCCCTCCCCCGGTAGTGGTCGAGGTCGGTGAGGAGGTCGGTCCACACCGTCGTCCACGTTCCGGTCGACGACTCGGCGGCCACCGCCGCGGCGACCTCCTCCCTGGGCACGCCTGGTTGCGGCACCGCCTTGAACACGGCGAGCAGATCGGTGTCCTTCGGCTCGTAGTCGGGCTCCCAATAGGTCACCCGATAGTCCTTGACGCCGGCTTCGTACTGGTTGGTCATGGATGGCGCCTCCTCACACCGCATGGACGCCGAGCGCCGCTTTCACCATGTGATAGGTGATGAGCAATTGGCTCAGGGCGAGCGGATGGCTTCGCGCGGGCTGGTTGTCCAGGTCGGTGAATTCCCCGACGTTGTCTCGCAGGTGGCTCGCTTCCGGGATGAGGCCCCAGAGGTACTCCTCGAGCTTCGTCGCACGGTCGTTCGTGATGTTGCCGATCGTGAGCATGTCCACCGGCTTGCCGTCCGGACCGCGGATCAGCTCGAGGGTGACCCCTTCGTCCTGGTCGGCGAACTCGGAGAGATCGGGGTGCGGCAGCGTCGGCCGCAGGAAGTGGCGCACGTGGAGGAACTCGCCGGACTCCTTGCAGTCCTCCGGCGGTGGGAAGAACGTCACGACCATGTCGGCGTAGGTGCGCTGCGGGCTGATGAAGCGAGGGCTGTCGTCCTTGCGCTTCTCCAACGATGCGAGCACCTGCTCCTCGGTGTACCCGCGCTTTGCGGTGTCCCGTTGGATCTTCCATCGAATACGGAGCTGTTCCACCGGTTCGAGGTAGACCTTGACGTCGAAGCACTGTCGCATCCGGCGAGTGGTGTAGCCGAGCAGGCCCTCGATGATGACGTACGGCTTCGGCTCCACGTACTCGGGCGGATCGAGCGTTCCGCCATGATGGTTGTACACGGGCTTCAGAACGGGCTGCCCGCGACAGAGCAACTCGAACTGCTGCTCCATGATGTCGATGTAGTTGGCTGCCGGGTCGAGTGCAGACACGCCACGAAGCGCCCGCTCGTTGCGGGAGTACTTGTGGTAGTCGTCGCTGCAGATGACGGCGACCCGCTCCGGGCCGAGGATCTGGGCGATACCCCGCGACAAGGTCGTCTTGCCGGCGGCCGAGTCCCCGACGATCCCGAGGATGACTTGCTCCTTCACGCGGTCCTTCGGCACACTCCACCTCCGTGACGCGAGGTGCGGTCATCGTCACCTGTGGTGCGCGGGCTGCCAAGGGCTGGAGGTCCCCACCTTCGTCGACTCCGGCGACTCAGCCGGCGTCGGCGCAGGCGAGCAGGTAGTGCCGGTAACCATCACCGTCTGCCCGCTCTCGTATCCGCAGACCCGCACGAGCGAACCAGCGGTGAACCGCCTCTTCTGGAGGGAAGTAGTGGTAGCCGCCGTCCTCACCCACCGACTCGCCCCAGACGACGGGCAGCCCGGCAGCCCTCCCCGTGGCGAAGTCGCTCTCGAGGTCCTCGCCTTCGGGCAGCTCGACCGTGAGATAGATGCCGCCGCCCCGGTCGACGGCGGCGGCGAGGCGTTCGAGCACGAGGGGCCACTCCTCCGGCGGAACGAACTCCATCGAATCGATGCACAGAGCCGCGGCAAACCGTCCGTCGACTGCGAGGTCTTGGAGCGGAGTACGAATGGCCTTCACGGTCGGGTGTTTTGCGCTCGCGATCCGCAACATCTCCCGAGACTGATCGACACCGACCACCTCGTGACCGGCGGCGAGAATCATCGGCCAGTACTTCCCCGTGCCGCATGGTGCATCGAGGACCCGGCTGCCGTCCGGTAGCTCTTGCAGCACTTGGGTCACGAATCGCCGGTGCGTCGCGCCGATCTCTCCGTATGACTCGTCGTAGTGCGCGGCGTGCAGCTCGTCGTAGCGGCGCTCGGTGATGCGCCGCCGAGTCTCGGCCCACCCGGCGCGCTTCACACCATCGGCCACGTCGCCGGCCGGTGCCGGGCCCCCGCCGGCCACTGCCCCCTCCCGGTGGGTACCGCTCGGAGCGCCATGCGCCGGATCGACCGGCCCGTGCGTCACACGGCGATGCATGTTCTGCTGGGCCGCTTCGGTCTCGGCGCGTCGATCGGGCCCATCCGCCCTCCTCGAAGGACGTCAGCCTGCGGCAACCGCTTCATGAGGCTGGAGGACGTCCAGCCAGGCCGGGTAGCCGGCGTTGCAGTCGAGCCGGGCCCAGAAGCCGGGCGGATAGGGTGTCGTGCGAGCCACTGCCTCGGCGGCGATGCGAAGCGCTGTCAGGCGGTGCTGCGCCGGGCCGAAGGCCTCGAAGGCGTACGTCCAGGCTCGGGTGCCGCCGACGGTCACCGCAGCGAGCTCCACATCGCAGCCGGGGAGCCGCCGGTCCGGCTCACTCACGGGTGCAGCCATCCCGCCGTCTCCCGGGAGCACGAAGCTGCGAGTGACGATCGACTTCGCCACAGCGATCCACGAAACGGTGCCACTCGAAAGAGCTGCGCCGCTGCGGGGCTGCCACTTGCGCCACGCCTCGCAGCAGCCGCCGGGACCGTCCGGCATGGAGATGTCCGGGCCGCGGCTCTGGAGCACCTTGACCTCCAGCGTGGTCCCCGACCGCCGCTTGACACCCACCGTGGTCCCCGGGCGACGCTGATAGAGGTCCGTACGCTGCTCACCGACGCCGAACCGCCCCCCGGCTGTGAACCACGAGACCATTCCACCCGGCATCGGTCCTCGAGCGAACCAGCGCACCTCACAGGTATCGAGGATGGTCCCCGGGATCGCGCTGGTGTAGTTGTGCTCGAGCGATCTCGTCACGTGCGGCTCTCGCTACCGACAAACTCCGACAGCGATGATAGGTGCGCGCGACCGGCCAAATCACGTTGCCAACGATCGACATCGTGAACCGCGTTGACAGACCGCGCCTTCTCGCCGGCCGGCGACGATCAGCCCGAGCGCTGCGGCGGATCAGGACCGCCGGGCATCAGGAATCTCCGGCGGAAGGGTGGGCTGTGAGGGTCGAGTCGTTTGCCGTAGCCGTGGACAGCGATGTGATGGTGGTACCAGCACAATGTGATCAGGTTGTCCATGTCGTGATCACCACCATCCGCCCGGCGCACGAGGTGGTGGGGTTGGAGCCGGTACCGACTGCGGCACCCATCGATCACGCAGCCGCCATCCCGTTGGAGTGCGGCAGCGCGTATGGCCGGTGGGATCCGCCGGGTGCGGCCGCNNCCCGGCCGGCCGTCGGCCCATGAGGTCATGCCGTCGAGGTAGTCCTGAGCCAGCGCGGTGAGGGCATCGAGCATGCGCTGGCTGCGCCCTTCCCGCTCGCCAGCCGGCGGCGCCGGGAAGGCCTCGGCGCGTTGCTCCAAGGCCCGGGCGATGACCTGCCCCTCGTAACCCGGCGCAAGACCCGAGATGCGCCACGCCGTCTCGCCGAGGGTCGGATCGACCGTGAGGTGTCGCCGTCGCACCAGCTCCCGCTCGTCCGCCATTGTCACCCGCCGCAGCTTCGCCGCCAGCCGGCGCACCCCGGCGAGGTCACGGTCGAAACTGGCGGCGACGTCGCTCTCGGTGGCACCGGCCGCCCGCAGATCGTGCACCGCCACCCTGCGATCGAACGTCACTTCGCTGCGGCCGACCTCGAGAACCATCTCGTCGCTGCGGTCCTCCCGGACCGCCGCCCGCACCGCGCTCAGCAGGTCGCGGGCGGTCGTCGGGCTGACGTCGAGATGCGCCGCCGTCCACTCCTCCATCGACCGCGAGGCGTGCACGCGATGCACCTTCACCTCGCCGAGCCAGCGGAGCAGCTCGACCTGCCGAGCCCGAGCCCGGGCGATGACGCCTTCGAGCCGCACGAGCTCCTGCTCGGCGGCATCGATCTCGGCGTACGTCGGCGGCAGATCGGAAGCGAACATACCGTCGATCGTACGGCGAGGGTGTGACAAGAACTCGCTGAGCGGCGCCGGTGACCGTCACATCACAACGCCCGCCGTCCCCGAGTGGCCCAGGGCACCTTCTCCGCCTACTTCCCCGACAAGAAGGCCGCCCTCGTCGAGCTCGTCGATCAGCTCAACCACGATCTGCGCCGCACCATCGCAGAAGCGACCGCCGATGCCCGCGACCGGCTCGAGGCAGAGCGAATCGGCTTCCGCACCTTCTTCGACTACGTGCCTGCGCCACGAGGCGCTCTACCGCATCGTGCGCGAGTCGGANNGACGGACCGGGACGGCCGGGGCTCATCCGCTCGCTTCGACGGTGACCGACACCTCGGGCGCCAGCCCGTCGAGCGGGGCGGCGGACTCCACCATCTGCCAGCACATCTCCTCAGGGATCTGGGCGACGCAGAACAGCTCGTAGCGGAAACCGCCGTCCGTCCAGGAGAGACTCAGCCCGTCTTCGACACCCGACGACGTGATCCCGCCGCCAACCTCGGCGGTCGTCGGCGCCTGACCGACTCGGAGGACGGCGAGCCGGCCCTCGTCGTCGCTGTACGGCACGACCGACCAGATGCCGAATGCGGCGGACGTCTCGCCATCGAGGATGCCCGAAGCGGCGTCGAACACGAGCTGGCTGGTCACCCATCCCGCCTCTTCGGGGACGACGGACGGGAAGTCGATGCCGGGAAGGGCGACCCAGATCTCCCGAGGGCTCGCCTGGATGAACCGGCCCTCGTCCCTGCCACGCTGCCACACGCCGGAGATCACGATGGCCTGCTCCGGGCTCACCAGCTCGCCCTCGATCCCCACGTTGGCCCAATCCAGCGTCTGCGACGCGACGACGCCGGGGCTCGATGTCGGTGCTGCGGTGGCCGAGGTGGGCAGCGTTGTCGTCGTCGAGCCCTCGACGTACTCGTGCGATCGCTCACCGAGACCGTCGAACATCCCGCCCTCGCCGCATGCGGCGAGAACGAGCGTCAGCGCGACCATCGCGGCAGTTCGTCTCACGTGCTCCCTGTTTCTCTGCGCACCCGAGGGGACTCTCGGGAGCCTACCGGCGTCGGCGCACAACTCAGGGATCGGTAGCCTGCGCCGATGCACCCCGACCGAACGATCAGGCTCGTCCGCCAGGAGTTCGCGACGCAGCCCACCGTCGACACGGCCGTGTCGCGGGCGTTGCTGCTGCGCGCATCCGACGGCCACGTCGCCGAGACGTTCCGCGTCCACGTGCCGGGGAGGATCGTGGCGTTCGGCAAGCGTGATGCCCTGGAGCCCGGATACGCAGCCGCGGTCGGTGCAGCTGATCGAATGGGCTTCGCATCGGTGGAGCGGCTCGCCGGCGGGCGCGCCGCCGTGTTCACCGAGCACACCCTTGCGTTCTCGTGGACCGTGCCGGACCCCGACCCCCGCTCGGGCATCTACCGCCGCTTCGAGGCGCTGGCCGGGCTCATGGTCGGGGCGTTCCGGCGCCTCGGCGTCGAGAGCGCGGTCGGCGAGATCCCCGGCGAGTACTGCCCCGGTGACTACAGCGTGCACCACGGTGGACGGATCAAGCTGATGGGCGTCGGCCAGCGGCTTGCCCGCCACGCCGCTCACGTGGGTGGCGTCATCGTCGTCGGACGGAGCGACCTCATCCGCGATGTGCTGGTGCCCGTCTACGCGGCGCTCGGGCTGGACTGGGCGCCATCGACGGCGGGAGCCCTCACCGACGTCGTTCCCGGGCTCACGCTCGACACCGTGGCGGATGCCCTCGTCGCCGAGCTGGCGACGCAGGCGACGCTGGTCGCCGGCACCGTCGACGAGCCGACGCTGACCCTGGCGCACGCCCTNNTGCGGCAGCTCCTGGCGCCTCGTACTCCGATCTCGCCGCCGCCGTGTGCCCCATGCTGTGGGACTGGCAACGTGAGGTGGGCGCCCGCATCAACGAGATGAGCGAGGCCGCCACGGCACAGGACGATCCGGTGGCCCGTCAGGCGATCTACCTCGAGACGTTCGCGGATCTCGGCGACCGGCTCGACGACCTCGACGACACGATCGCCGAGCTTCCACCCACCGCGCACACTGCGGCGCTGCAGACCGAGGTGCGCACCGGGATCGCGGCAGCCCATCGTGAGCTCGCCGATCTCGCGGCCGAGGTCGAGGCCACGGCCCCCGCCGACGAGCCCGATGGCCGCCGCCGCGTGCCGAGCTTCTTCGGCGAGCTCGAGAAGGTGATCGACGTCGTGAAGCCTGAGATCGCCGGCTACGAGGACCCGGCGTTCACCGCAGCATTCGCCGCCCTCCCTGCCTGCCAGTTCGGGGTCAAAGACGTCGACGACGGCGTCCCGCGCGCCAACGATTGACGCTTCGAGGTCGGTGTCTCCCTCGGCCGAGTTCCCCTGTCGTGTGTGGACGGGCGAGCGAGATCGTGAAGGGCTTGCAGGCAGCGGCGAGCTTGGCGATGTGGGACGTGGCGGTCGGAGAAGCCCCCTCAGACGGGCCTCCGGGCCCGCCAGCTCCCCCGGAGGGGGAGCCATTCGAACCGCCGGAAGGCATCACGGGGACAGTCCCGCCCGGCCCGGACAGGGTCATCCAGACCGGAGCGCGGGGTCGAGGGCCTGGTAGTCGCCGGTGCGGAGATGGCACGAGGCGACGTGGTCGGGCTGGCCCTCGACGGCGCGCAGCTCCGGCTCCTCCACCCCGCAGATCTCGGGCCGCACGATGGGACAGCGAGTGTGGAACCGGCACCCCGTCGGAGGGTCGAGTGGGCTGGGGATGTCGCCCTCGAGGATGATCCGGCCACGCTTCAGCGTGGGGTCGGGAATCGGGATGGCCGACAGCAGCGCCTGGGTGTACGGATGGGTGGGCTCGTCGAACAGCTCTTCACGAGTGCCGAGCTCGACGATCTTGCCGAGGTACATCACGGCGATGCGGTCGCACAAGTGCTCGACCACGCTGAGGTCGTGGGCGATGAAGAGCAGGGTGAGGCGCAGCTCCTGCTGGAGGCGCTTCAACAGATTGAGGATCTGGGACTGGATCGACACGTCGAGCGCGGAGACGGGCTCGTCGAGCACGNNAGATCGAGCACCTCGCGCACGCGATCGGCCCGCGCCGCCCGGGGAACGCCGTGGACGCGGAGACCCTCGGCGATGCTCTCCCCCACCGTCGTCCTGGGGTCGAGGGACGAGAACGGATCCTGGAAGATGAACTGCATCTCGCGGCGTAGCTCCCGCAGCTCCTTGGAGCCGAGCCCGATGATGCTGCGGCCGTCGTAGACGATGTCGCCGCTGTCGGGGTCGTCGAGCCGGAGAAGGGCCCGGCCAAGCGTCGACTTGCCNNCGCTGGAACGCCCCACCCTTCACCGGGAAGGTCTTGACCAGATCGCGCACCTCGACCAGTGCGGTGGGCTCCGTCATTCCACCCCCTCGTGGTACAGCCAGCATCGCACCTGGTGATCGGCCGCCACCGGCTCGAGCGGGGGACGCTGCTCCCAGCAGATGCGCAGCCCGGCCTCCTCACGGGCACGGCAGCGGGGAGCGAAGCGGCAACCGTCGGGGAGGTCGATCAGATTGGGCACCCGCCCGGGGATGACATCGAGCCACTCCCGGCGCGACCCGGCGACGGGGATCGAGCCGATGAGGCCGACGGTGTAGGGGTGCTTCGGCTCGGCGAAGAGCGTGCGGGTGTCGGTCTGCTCGACGATCTC
>DKBA01000301.1 GCA_002450985.1 Acidimicrobiia bacterium UBA6912 | reverse complement strand
ACACGATCATCACGATCACCGACCAGGACGGTGCGGTGGTCGCATGGACGTCCGGCGGTTCCGTCGGATTCAAAGGCTCGCGCAAGTCGACCCCGTACGCGGCGCAGGTCGCCGCAGAGCAGGCCGCCAGGCGTGCTGGTGAGATGGGGATTCGCAAGCTCGACGTGATCGTGCGCGGCTCCGGCTCGGGTCGGGAGACGGCCATCCGAACGCTCCAGAACATGGGCATCGAGGTGACCGGCATCAAGGACACCACCCCCATCCCCCACAACGGCTGCCGTCCGAAGAAGAGGAAGCGCGGCTGATGGCTCGCTACACCGGACCCCGCACCAAGCGCAGCAGGCGCGCCCGCCAGCTGCTCGACGAGAACAAGGCGAAATACTTCGACCGGCGGCCGTATCCGCCGGGCGAGCACGGGCGCGGTCGCATCCGAGAGTCGCAGTACCAGATCCAGCTTCGCGAGAAGCAGAAGCTGCGCTTCATGTACGGCGTGCTCGAACGCCAGTTCCGCCGCTACTACGAGAAGGCGGCTCGGCAGAAGGGCATCACCGGCGACAACCTGCTGCGTCTGCTCGAGACCCGTCTCGACAACGTCGTGTACCGGGCCGGCTTCGCCCGGACCCGGCCGCAGGCTCGCCAGCTCGTCAACCACGCGCACTTCCTCGTGAACGGCAAGAAGGTGGACATCCCGTCGTACCAGGTGCGCCAGGGTGATGTCATCACCATGCGCGAGCGAAGCCTCGAGCTGTTCCCCGTCCAGCAGGCGGTTGACACCGTCGATCGTCCGAAGCCCGAGTGGCTGGACATCGATCCCTCCGGTCGCAAGGTGACGGTCACCATGCTGCCGAGCCGCCAGCAGATCGACACGCAGATCCAAGAGCAGCTCGTCGTCGAGCTGTACTCGAAGTAAGCCCTCACCCGAGCCCCGAGGAGCGCCCCGTGCTCATCGTCCAGCGTCCAAGCATCGAAGAAGAGCCGATAACCGACATCCGCTCACGGTTCGTCGTAGAGCCGCTGGAGCCCGGATTCGGCTACACGCTCGGCAACACCCTGCGCCGCACCCTGCTGTCGCGCATCCCCGGTGCTGCGATCACCTCCGTCCGCATCGAGGGTGTCCAGCACGAGTTCTCGACCATCGAGGGCGTCGTCGAGGACGTCGTGGACTTCATCCTCAACCTCAAGCAGGTCGTGCTCCGCATGGAGTCCGAGGAGGCGGCGACGCTGTACCTGTCCGCAAAGGGGAAGAGCGACGTGTCGGCAGGCGATCTCAAGGTGCCTGCGGGCGTCGAGGTCGTGAACGGCGACCTTCACCTCGCCTCGCTGTCGTCTTCCGGACGGCTGGAGGTCGAGCTCACCGCCGAGCGCGGCGTCGGGTATCGGAGCGCAGACCGCAACAAGAAGTCCGACACCATCGGCGTCATCCCTGTCGACTCGATCTTCTCGCCGGTCCGCAAGGTCGCCTACCGGGTGGAGAGCACCCAGGTCGGCATGATGACCGACTTCGACAAGCTGGTGATCGACGTCGAGACCGACGGCTCGCTCACCGCCAGCGAGGCGCTCTCCTCGGCCGGCAAGACCCTGCGGGAGCTGTTCGGTCTGTTCGCCGAGATGGACGAGGGCATCGGTCTCGAGCTCGGCGACGTCGTGGCGGCCGAGTCGACCTCCCCCGATCTGGACCTCCCGATCGAGGCGCTCGATCTCTCCGAACGGCCCCGCAACTGCCTGCGGCGCGCCCAGGTCCACACCGTCGGCGAGCTGGTGGCCAAGACCGAGGAGGACCTCCTCAACATCACGAACTTCGGCCAGAAGAGCCTCGAAGAGGTCGTCGCCAAGCTCGACGAGTTGGGGCTCTCGCTGCGGACGGGGGCCGATACCGAAGGCGGTATGGCCTGATGCCGACTCCCAAGAAGGGTCCTCGCCTCGGCGGGAGCGCATCCCACCAGCGCAAGATCCTCGCCAACCTCGCCGCCTCCCTCATCGAGGAGGAGCAGGTGACGACCACGATGGCGAAGGCCAAGCTGCTGCGTCCCTACGTCGAGAAGATGATCACCAAGGCCCGTCGCGGCGACCTCCATGCCCGGCGGCTCGTGCTGCGCAAGATCCAGGACGGCGAGGTGGTCACCAAGCTGTTCGACGACGTCGCGCCGCGGTACGCCGACCGTCCCGGCGGGTACACCCGCATCGTCAAGCTCGGGCCGCGCCGTGGAGACGGAGCCGAGATGGCGCTGATCGAGCTGGTCTGAGTCCACTGGGCCGGGCTCGAGAGGCCTGAACGTCTTCGGGAAGGGGCCGCCCGCAGGGGCGGCCCCTTCCCGCGTCAGTTGGTGGGACGGTGCGGCCGGGGCATCCGGCTCACCACGACCAGGAGCGCACCGGCGAAGACCAGCAGCAGCCCGTACCGCGCCTGGCGCCCCGCCTCGGCCCCGGTGACCGGGAGCACCTCGGGCTCGTCTCCCTCGTCGGACACGTCGGTGCCGGGACCGCTCCCGCCGTTCTGGCTGCTGTCGTCGCCGGAGGTGACGTCCACCGTGGCATCGTCTTCGTCGCTCACCGTGGTCGGGGGTTCCACCGGCGTGCCGTCGTCGCCGACGACGACGCCGGTCGCCGTCGCCACATTGACGAGGTCGGTGGTCAGCGTCGTCTCGTACCGGTACACGAGCGATTCGCCGGGAGCGAGAGGCGACGTGGCGTCCCCGGCGATGAGCGTCATCGCCGCGGTGTCGATGCCGAGATCGGGGTCATCGATCACGACGGGGAACAGCGCGACGTCGCCGACGTTCGTGACCACGAAGCAGTAGGAGATCGGGTCGCCGATGGCGCCGGTCAGCTCGTCGACACCGGGGCACGCCGCCCCGTGGCCGGCGGCGACCGTCTTGTCGAGGGCGACCGCCGGGCCCACCGGGGCCACCCCTGCGTCGTTGACGGCGGTGACCGGGCCGAGCTCGGGCGACGCCGGGATCCCGGTCGCCACCGCATCGCTCACCAGTTCGCCCGCGATCTCGCTGTCGAACGAGTAGCGAGGGAGGGGCGGCGAGCCGCTACCGTCCGTCGCCGGACGACGCCGGCGAAAGGACTGACGATGTCGCGCCGGCTCGAGCTCGCAAGCCTCCTGCGGAGCTACACCGCCACCCAGGCCGAGACCGGTGACCTGGCGGCGATGCGCGATCTCGCCGCGGCGCCCCACGACGTGCTGTCCGCCTCCTGGTTCGAGCCCGGGCACTTCACCGTCAGCGGGTTCATCACCGATCCCGCGGTGGGGTCGATCGTGCTGATCCACCACCGGCGGCTCGCCAGGTGGCTCCAGCCGGGTGGCCACATCGAGCCCGGTGATGCGACGTTGCTCGATGCGCTGCGCCGCGAGATCGCCGAGGAGACCGGCATCGAAGAGGTGACTCCGGAGCGCCCGCCTCTGTTCGACGTCGACGTGCACCGCGTCCCCGCCAGGGGCGCGGAGCCATCGCACCTCCACTTCGACATTCGGTTCCACGTCATCGCAGAGCCCGCCACGCTGGCGCCTTCCGAAGAGGTGCAGGATGCNNGTCGCCAAACTGACCGGCTGAACGGCCGCGACGGGCATCAGCGCCGGTAGACCGTGATGCTCCCGTTCCCGGCGTCGAGGGTGATGCGATTGGCCGACGCCGGGTCGTCCTGGAGCGCCACATCCACCGAACCGTTGGGAGCCGTCGCATCGAACGCATACGGCACATCGGGGAGCTGGACGGTGATGTCGCCGTCGTCACTCGCCACGGTCAGGGTCATGACGGGATCGTCGAACGTGACGTCGAGGTCGCCCTTCTGGGACTCGAACGTCGCGGTGTCGGCGACGAGACGGGTGCCGAGCACGTTGCCCGTCTCGATGACGACCTGCATGTCCCCGGTGATGGAGGTGAGGGTCACGTCACCCCGCGTCACGTCGAGCGTGACCCCGCCGGTCAGATC
The DNA here is from genome assembly GCA_002450985.1 of Acidimicrobiia bacterium UBA6912. Taxonomy (GTDB): domain Bacteria; phylum Actinomycetota; class Acidimicrobiia; order Spongiisociales; family UBA5794; genus UBA6912. Next base: position 1,847 of record DKBA01000301.1, on the reverse strand, counting down.
GGTGAGCGAGACATTGCCCTCGGCCGTCGTCACCATCACGTCGGCGTCGCCTGCGATGGACACGATGTAGTCGGCCCGGCAGCCCTCGTCGGCGCCGCACTCGTCCAAGACCGTGAGGGCGCCGGCGGCGAGGTCGTACGACGGTGCCGGGTCACCGTCCCGGATGTCGGCTTCGATCGACGTGCCGGCTACGTCGGCGTTGCCGATGATCGTGACGTTGCCCCGCGCGATCTCGACCTGGATGCTCGACGGAGACTCCTCCAGCTCCGTCACGGAGCCGGCATCCCCGCCGCAGGCCGCAACTGCGACGGCAGCCGCCAGGACCATCCACAACGAACGCATCACACCCGCCTTCCGCATAGCTGCGATGAGCCTAACGCTACGGCGATGCTCCGCGGCGAGACGCCGCTGAGCATCGCTACAGCCACCGCGCGCCGTTCGCCCGGTATCCTCCCGATCCGGGAGGATCATGAACGAGGTGCTCAAACGTCTGCTCCAGGCCGTCCGCTTCGAGCGAGACGCCTTCGTCTGGATGGATCTCAACGACCGCGCCACGGGCGACGCGCTCATCCTGGTCGCCGTCACCCGTCTCCTCCTCCTGCTCGGGTTCGGGTTCAGCGTGCTCGGTCTCACGACGAGCATCTCCGGCATCGAGGTGCTCATCGCCTCGATGATCAACGCAGCGGTCTTCTGGCTGGCGTACAGCGGACTCGTGTACGCAGCGGCCCGGTTCCTGCTGGGAGGCGGCGGGTCGTATGCGACGACGCTGCGCATCACGGGTTTCGCCTACCCGACCCTGCTGTTGCTCATCGTCACCGCCAACGTCATCTCCAATGCGATCCTGGCGCTCATCGTGGGGAGCCTCTGGTTCCTCGCCGTCGTGGCCCAGGGCGTGCGCTACGAGGCGGATCTGCCGCTGGAGCGGGCCGCCATCGCCGCCGGGGCCGGGCTCGTCGGCTGGATCATCGTGGCGAGCATCTTCGGTCGCGGCATCATCTAGTGCGGTGACGACGTATCGCCTCGACCTCGCCTACGACGGCACCGATTTCCACGGCTACGCCCGCCAGCCCGCCGTCCGCACGATTCAGGGCGAGTTGGAGGCGGCCCTCGAGCGACACATCGGGTCCGTAGAGACGTTCGTCGCCGGCCGCACCGATCGCGGTGTGCACGCCACCGGGCAGGTGGCCAGCTTCGCCACCGATGCCGCAGTGGATCCCGACCGGCTGCGGCGCTCCCTCAACCGGATGCTCGGTCCCGAGATCGCCGTGCTCGACCTGCGCAGCGCCGGCCCGGGTTTCCACGCCCGCTTCTCGGCCACAGGCAGGGCGTACACCTACCTCGTGCTCGACAGGGAGCCGCCCGACCCCTTCCTGGCGAGGACCGCATGGCACTACGGGCGCCCCCTCCATGGGGATCGTATGGCGGCAGCCGCCGTGCACTTCGTCGGGGAGCACGACTTCGCCTCGTTCTGCAGGGCCGCCGAGGGGCGGAGCACCGTGCGGCTGGTCCGTGTGGCGACGTGGCGGCGCATCCGGGAGGGCCTGCTCGCCTTCGACGTGGCGGCGACGTCCTTCTGCCACCAGATGGTGCGCTCGATGGTGGCCCTGTCCGTGGAGGTGGGGAGGGGCCGGGTCGAGCCCGACACCGTGCCGGCCATCATCGCCGCCCGCGACCGCGCGGCCGCCAGGGGCGCTGCCCCGCCCCACGGTCTCACCCTCGTGAGCGTCGACTACTAGCGCTCGCTGGCGTTCGCTTCCAGATCGCTTCGCTTCCAGATCGCCAGTTGCGAGAGCTTCCGCTGGAAGCGAAGCGATCTGGAAGCGAAGCGATCTGGAAGCGAAGCGATC
>DKBA01000309.1 GCA_002450985.1 Acidimicrobiia bacterium UBA6912 | reverse complement strand
GCGCCGCGGCGGTCAACAGGTCGGCGGCTTCGGCGGCAGTCGGTTTGCCGAGGTTCTTGCCCCGGCCGGTGGGTAACTCAGCGAGGGTGGCGTAGGTGCCGGCGAGGTCCTCGAGGTAGGGGCGGATGGCGGGTGGGGCGTCGGTGAGATCGGGGAGGGGGAGTGGGGACCAGGGCATGGGAGGGGAGGGGAGGGCGTTGGGGGATGGGCTGAGATGTGCGTTGGCGTGCGAGTCGCTCGGCGTGCGGACGCGATGAGGACTGGCCAGGCACCGTGCGGCCGACCTGGGCAAACACGCAGGGGACGCAGGCCTACGAATGCAGTGTTTCGCCTGGTACGTTTGGAGTTATGGCGGGTGTCTTCATCAGCTACCGCCGAGGTCCGGTGGCGTCGATAGCCGCCGGTCGGCTGTATGACCGCCTTGCGGATGAGTTGGGCGATGCGAGCGTGTTCATGGACGTGGACACGATCGAGCCGGGCGAGGACTTCATTGTTGCGATCGACAGGGCTGTCTCGTCGTGCGATGCCCTGCTTGCCGTCATTCAGCCGGGTTGGGCGGATGTGGCGGATTCGGAGGGGAACACGCGCCTTGATGACCCGTCCGACTACGTTCGGCTTGAGATAGCGACTGCACTGAGGCGCAACATCCGGGTGATCCCCGTGCTGCTTGAGGGTGCATCGTTGCCTCGGCCAGATCAGCTCCCGACGGAACTGGATGCGCTTGCGAGGCGTCAGGCGGTGACGCTGACCAACGAGCGGTGGGCGACCGACATCGTCCCGCTGTTGAGCGCAGTGCGGGATGAGGTTGCTGCCTCTCTTGGTGAGGTTTCCCCTCGACCAGAAGCGGGACGGGAGGATGCGGACCTCCGCCCCGCGGCCTCAGGCGTGACCGTTCAGGACAGGCGAGGGAGGCAAACGGGATCACCGACCGCCGAGGACCGTCGGTCTTCGTCACAGCGACGCGCCAGGTCGTCCCGTTCCCTGGCAATCGGCGGCGTCATCGTTGGGGTGGTCGTGATCGTGGCTGTCGTCGCGAATTGGAACTCACTGTTTGACTCCGGCGGTAGCGGAGACGGGTCGCAGCAGTCCGCCAACACGTCGGTACCACCGGTGGACGAGACGGCACCGCCGGACACCAACCCCGCATCGGGTTCACCAACATCGGGCTGTGTGATCGAAGTCGCTCACATCGGCGCTGCCATCAATGCCGAACCCTCTCACCTGGCGAGACAGCTCAGCTCGGTTCCGGACGGCAGTTACCCAGTCCTTGATTGGGAGGAAGTGGATTGGGCCGGTCTAGCTGAGCTGTGGTTCCTGATCGAGGTGGATGGACGCCAGGGGTGGATCTTCGACAACACGATCCTCATCGCGTCGAAGTCGTCTGATTGCCCGTAGCGGCACCGGACTTCCCGCCAGTCGATGGGCGGCGCCAGGCGTGCCCGAATGCCTCGGCCGCAGCGCGATCAGTCCTTCTGGGTCGGCCGCAGCACCTTCAGCTTCTCCTCCGCCGGTCCGATCACGTAGCTGTCGATCCGAGCGATCAGCGTCTCCGGGTTGGGGTACCCGCGAACCGGTAGCACCCACCGCTCGTAGGCCGTTGCCAGGTCCTCGACCATCGAGTAGCCCTCTGATCCTTCGAGTCGCAGCAGGACGACTGGGGTGGTGCGCAGGAACGGGACGATGGTGGCGAGTTCGTGGGGGATGCTGGAGGGGTCGGTGAGGTCGGCGACGATGAACCGGGCCATGCGAGCAAGGGTCTCGACGGTGCCGGCCTAGCGACTCATCTTGAGCTGATCGGTCCACAACCGGGGACAGGCAACATCGTCCCTATTCAGCCGGTCGTCGAGCTTGGCTGGCGTGCATCGGAGGAAGGATCGATGGAAGGTGCACGTGGCGGTCCGAATTACGGAGCGTTCGATCCCGGCGAGGCAGGCCTGAAGGTTTCGTGCCCACCTCACCGATCACTCGCGTACCGTCAGCTCGTATGGACTTCACCGACACGATCACGACGCCCGCCGAGCTGCGCGAGATCATTCCACCTCCGCACGAGTTCGTGACGAACAAGGAGGTCAGTGAACTCGACGAGCACTGTCGCGAGTTCATCGCAAGGTCTCCTTTCATCCTGATTGCATCGAGTGACGGATCGGGCTCGATCGACATTTCGCCGAAGGGTGATCCGGCTGGGTTCGTCCGGGTGCTCGATAGCACGACGTTGGCCATTCCAGACCGGTTGGGCAATCAGCGCGCCGACACGTTCGAGAATGTGTTGCGGCACCCATTCGTGGGCGTCATCTTTCTTGTTCCGGGCACGAAGAACACGCTCCGAGTGAGAGGCAAGGCCAGGATCGTGCGCGATCTCGCACTTCGAGAGTCGATGGTGGTAGGAGACCGACTTCCCGAGCTGGCGCTAGTGGTGGATGTCACGACGGCCTACTTCCACTGCGCGAAATGCATCATCAGGTCCAGACTCTGGTCGGTCGAGCAGATGGAGGCGGTCGGCGGCAAGGACGATCTGCTCCTCGCCAGGACGATGGTCAAGCACGGTGATCTCCCGATCAGCGTCGAGCAGATGCAGGACATCATCCTCAACGATGAGGCCGAGCGACTGTACTGAGCGGTCGTTTCGTTCCTGGTTCGGTTCGGGAGACGCGTAGCCCGGGGCCAGTCCACCCAGACCCACAGATTGGCCCGACTTCGATCTGGATCGCGGTGAGTCTCGCCCGGGACGCCGCAACGCGCATGTGAGACGATCACGAAACGCAGGGCGACGGCAAGGCTTTTGTGCCTCGATCGTCGTGGGGAAGCTGACACCGTGGGGGTCAGTCATCGGGGAGTCGGGGACTTGGAGGGGCCGGGCGAGTTGGCGAACGCCGCTGATGCGATCCGTGAGCCATCTCGCTTGGATTCAGAGTGGCTAGTCGGAGGGTGATCTTGACGCGACCGATGTCGAGGATGGGTTCGTCCGCTACGCCGCTACGTACTCTCGTGTGAAGGGTTGTCGTATCGGGACTGGCGGGAGGCTGGGGTGCCGGTCGACGTACTGGCCCGGGCGGGGATCTTGGAGTTCAACGGCTGATGGGGTGGCTACGGCTCGTCCGGGTTGAAGTCGTCGAGTGACCGCGTCCCCACCTTCTCGGCGCGGCAGGCGGGTAGCGCTTTGCGGCGCTCAAGGGCTGGTTTGACGACAGCGCTGCCGAGCTTGGGGATCAGGTCGTCGATCGACGGGTACTCGAGAGGTTCGAACACCCAGTCGCGGTACTTGATCCACAGGTCCCGGAACACGCTGAGGTGCGTGTGTGGTTCATCGAGGCCGGGTCCTGGGCGGCGTGTCGGGACCGTCTGATCTCTGCATCGGTGCAGGTGGCACTGTGCCATGTCATCGGTCGTCGCTGCCTGCGTGAAATGTTCCCGTTTCGAGGCGCGCGCGGTCGCACAGGTGCGTACGCTTCGCCGTGCGGGAGCGGCTTGGGCCGTGCCAGAGGCGAGTGTTGGGACTCTCGGACCCCGGAGACACCGGGGACGGGGACGAGGGAGGGCGGAGATGCTCAAGAGATCGCGTGTCGTTGTCGTGTTCGCAGCTCTGCTTGTGGGAGTTCTGATGATTCCTATCGGTGGGGCGGGTGCGGCCGAGGGTGCCCTGTGGTCCTCGGCTGGTGGGGATCGGCAGAACACTCGGTACCAGTCGTCGGAGCACAAGATCAGTCCTGAGAACGTCGGCGATCTCACTGTGAAGTGGGCGTTCGAGACGGTAGGTGACGTGTCAGCGACGCCGGCGGTCGATGGCGACACGGTGTATGTGCCCGATTGGGCGGGGAACCTGTACGCCATCGACCGTCTCACGGGCAACGCTCGGTGGGTCACGAGTATCCCCGCCGTCACCGGTCTCGCGTTCGACAAGGCGCGGGCCACGCCGGCGGTGACCGAGGACAAGGTCGTGGTCGGAACCCAGGGCCCGTTTGGCGGGGGCGGTCTTGTCATCGCCTTTGACAAGGCGACCGGCGCGCCCGTGTGGGTGACTGCGGCCGACACTCACCCTGCCGCCATCATCACCCAGTCGGCCACCGTGTTTGATGGGGTCGTCTACGTCGGGGTCGCTTCGCAGGAAGAGGCTTTGGCGGCCTTGGTGGATGGCTATCCGTGCTGCTCGTTCCGCGGCAGCATGGTGGCTCTCGACCTGGATACCGGTGCGATCCTGTGGAAGACCTACACCGCTCCTATGGGCTACAGCGGAAACGCCGTGTGGGGAAGCTCGCCGGCCATCGACACCAAACGCGGACAGGTGTACGTGGCCACCGGCAACAACTACTCGGTACCTGACGACGTTCTGGCATGCGTGGCTGCTGCCGGTGACGATGCCGACGCCAAGGCTGCCTGCATGCCGGCGGACAACCACTTCGACACGGTGCTCGCCCTCGACATGAAGACCGGTCTGGTCAACTGGGCGACGCGAGCAATCCCGTACGACGCTTGGACCGTGGACTGCATCCCGTTCTTTGGTGACGGGGACAACTGTCCCGACCCCGCCGGACCCGACTACGACTTCGGTCAGGCCCCTGCTCTGTTCACGGTGAAGGACGACGGGACCGGCAAGCCGAGGGATCTCGTTGGTGCCGGCCAGAAGAGCGGTCAGTACTGGACGCTCGATCCCAACACCGGTCAAGTCGTCTGGGTTACGCAGGCCGGGCCTGGAGGTACCGCCGGGGGCCTGCAGTGGGGGTCGGCGGTCGATGGTGAGATGGTGTACACGGCGAATGCGAACAGCAACTTCGTCGAGTGGGAGTTGCCCGGAGGTGAGACGACAACCGAGGGCGTGTGGAGCGGGCTGGATGCCGTCACGGGGGCCATCGTGTGGCAGGTGGTCCCAAGCAACGGGGGCAGCACCTCGGGACCCGTCACGACTGCCAACGGCGTCGTCTTTGGCTGCTCGTTGGATCCGCTCGGGTACATGTATGCCTTGGATGCCAAGACCGGGGCTGAGCTGTGGAGCTTCGCCTCCGGTGGGTCGTGTCTATCCGGTGCTGCCATCTCCCGAGGGATGGTGTACTGGGGTTCGGGGTACAGCAACTTCGGATTCGGAACGCCGAACAACCGGCTATACGCCTTCGGGCTGCCCGACTGACCACGAAGGTTCGCATCCGCCACTCGGAGGGCCGGTCGTGTGCCGGCCCTCCGAACGGGACTCCACAGGATCAGAGCGCGGTTCCCGCAGCCATCGCAACAACGCTGAAATCATCGTCGCCGTCACGCGCGTTCCGTCACAGCGCCAGCTCAATCTGGAACAGCACGGCGGTGAGTTTCGNNTAGGGACGCCGACGCACCTGACGCTACACGTTCCGTCCGAAGCGAGTACCTCTCGAGCCGAGTGCTGAAGTCGGCGACACGGTGCACCTCGTGACACCGGCCGCAGTTGCTCGACCAACACGTCGACTCGCCCGCCTCGTCGTCGTTGCGTCCCTGCCGGCGACGGGCATCGACGTGGCTGGCGTCGGCGGAGTCGCCGTCGCGATCCCGATGGTGGGCCGCCGCCCCGGCCGCGAGGGGCCGGCCTCGTGAGCGATGATGCGAGTGAGCGCATCGAGGGCATGGGCTGCGGCATCCTGCGCGGCGCCGACTCGTGGCGTCCGGGTCGACGGACTCTTCCCCGATCCGCATCGGTGCCGTGGCGCATTGAGGTGATCGCGCTATTGCACTACCTCGTGGGGTGAGATACCTTCCGCAGTAAGGGAACGTTCGTTCTGGGGGAAGCAGATGAGGCACGCGGGCTGGGGTTCTCCCCTGTGGGCGCGGGGGGATGTGAGATGAGTCGTTCGGGGTGGTTGCGGCTCTGGTTCGTGGTGCTCGTGTCCGGGGCCGTGGCAGTGTCGGGTCCGCCCTCATCGGCATCGGACGGTGGTGGGGAGGTCAGCAACCCGGCTCATGCCGATCTCGAGGTCGAATCCATCGAGACGCTGGCGTTCCTCGATGAGGGCCGGCATGTTGCCGACACGGATGGTTCGCAACCGTCCCTGTTCCTCACCTTCGACGACGGATCGTCGGCGGACACGGTACGTCTGCTCGATGTGCTCGATCGCTACCCCGGCGTGCATGTCACGTTCTTCGTCAATTGCAGGGAGATCGTTCCGGGAACGATGCAGCGAATCCTCGACGCGGGACACGCTCTCGGCAATCACACGTGCGACCATCCCTTCCTGCCGCCGCTGTCGACGGCGAGTACAGCTAGATTGCGTCGGTCTTGCTCCCTGGCACAATCGGAGAGGCCGCAGTGTTCAGTTTCTGGTCTGTGATGTATCTACTGTTCGTTGGCGTCGTGGCAGGGTTTCTCGCCCGGCTCTTGGTGCCCGGACGAGATCCCCTCGGATTCTGGAAGACAGTTCTCCTCGGGATCGTCGGCTCCTTCGCAGGGGGGTTCGCTGCGTGGGCGCTCTTCGGCTGGGACAGCGATGAGGGAGCGCTGCAGCCCGGCGGCGTCGTCTTCTCGATCATCGGCGCCGTCCTGGTGCTCTTGCTGTGGCGGGCCTTCGACCGGCGACGCAACGCGTAGAGGTCCTGACGCTCGGGGCACTGGTGAGGTTCCCCCGCTGTCTCGGACTGTTTGGATTGGGTGATCATGCCACGGCCGCCGTCGGGGCGTGGCGGGTTTCGTGGGCGATGGGTGACGCCGTCCCGAGGGAGCTGTGCCGACGCTGGGGGTTGTACCAGGCTTCGAT
>DKBA01000249.1 GCA_002450985.1 Acidimicrobiia bacterium UBA6912 | reverse complement strand
GGTGGCGAACACGAACCGCCGCTGAACCTGGTAGCTGGTCACGAACAGCGATGCCTCGGTGACCAGTTTGGCGAGCACGATGCCTGCCCCGAGTGCTTCGTGGAGCAGGTACATCAGCGCGTAGTTGGCGACCAAGAGCAGCGCGGCGAGACCGAAGTAGCGCGCCGCCGACGCGAGGACCCTGGTCGATTCGCCGGCGGCGAACACGAAGGTGCGGTTGGCGGCGTAGTTGAACGAGGCACTGACGATCCGCGCCGTCACCACCGCCGTCGCCAGATTGCCGGTAGCGGCGTACAGCGTGAGCACGAGCACGAAGTCGAGCACGAACGCAGTGAGCGACGACACGCTGAAACGCAGCAGCGGCAGGTAGACCCGCAGCGAGTCGACGATGGGCCGGAAGTGCGAGGAGGCGTTGCCTTCGAGGTAGACGGTTTCGATCGGCATCTCACGTAACAGGCAGCCTTGGTCCGCCGCTTGGAGAAGCACACTCAGCTCGTACTCGAAGCGGTCGCCGGGCACCCGCTGCAGCCAGGCAAGCGATGGCGCCGGGTAGCCGCGCATCCCCGTCTGGGTGTCGCCGAGGCGGCGTCCCGTCGAGCGGGTGAAGGTCACGCGGGTCACGGCGTTGCCGAGCCGGCTGCGCAGCGGCACCGGCCCGGTGAACCTGCGGGTACCGAGCACGATGGTGTCGCGGCGCAGACCGGTCTCGGCGCCGACCCGGAGGATGTCGGCGACCGTGTGCTGGCCATCGCAGTCGGCGGTGACCACGTCCTCACCGGGGAAGTTGCGCTCCGCGTAGGCGAAGCCCGCTTTTAGCGTGTAGCCCTTGCCGTGATTGCGCGGTGAGGTCACGAGCGGGCAGCCGAGCGACGCCGCGGCGGCGAATACCTCTGCGAAGTCAGGCCCACTGCCGTCGTCGACCACCACCACCGTCAGTCCATGCCGGCGAAGCTCGGCGCAGAGATCGACCAGTCGCCGGTCGGGCTCGTAGGCGGGGATGAGCACGATCACTCGTCTCACCACCCGACGTAGAGGATGTCGCTGACACCGCGCTCTTCGCCGCGCCCCAGCGGATCGTTGACCACCTCACCGTTGAAGTACATGGTCGCGGAGCCGCCACCGTCGAGGTTGTAGGCAACCCGGGCGCCGAGGTCCTGGAAGATCTCGGCGAACTCGGTCATGGTGACCCCCCGGCTGTATCCCGGGCTTCGTCCGTCGACGACCACGAACACGAAGTGGTTGACGTCGATCATGCCGAGGCCGGTGCGGGGCTGGGTGCCCTGGATGGAGTGGTTGCCGAAGTTGGTGTCGACTTCGATGTCCTCGATGCCGGGGACGATCGCGCCGTCCTCCAGCAACGCAGGGCCGAAGGACAGCGTGTCCCACACCCCGGCGGCGAGCAGCTCGTCTGCCGTGGTGGTGGTCTCGTCGTAGATCGCCATGGTGCCGTCGCGGTAGATGGCAAGCCCGGTTCGGGCGCCTTCATCCCGGTAGACGACGCCGTTGCGGATGAGGATGCCGGTGGTGCGGAATCCGTAGTAGTCGCCGTTGATGGCGAAGACGGCGTCGTTGGCGACGGCGATTTCGGAGGTGTCTTCGATGATGTTGGTGCCGTACTGGTTGTTGGCGAAGGCAGACCGAAGGAGGGTGGCGTCGGTGAGCACGACGTCGGCGACGTAGTAGGTGACCGTGTCGCTCCCTGAGCCGGTGGTGACCTCGGTGATGGTGATGGCCGTTGTGTCCGTGACGTAGGAGTCGCCGGTGACGGCTGCCTCGGCGGTGTCGGTCGTGGCCGTGGTGGTCGGCGCGACCGCGTTCTCGCCTTCCTCGGTCGCGGCCGCGGAGCTGGAGGCGAGCACGGAGGCCTCATAGGCGGCCACGTCGGCGATCTCGACGTGGTCGATGACGTAGCGGTCGAGCGCCCAGCAGGCCACTCCGCCCGCAACGAGGAGGACGGCGAGCACGGCGGCGAGAACGATGCGAACCACCTTGCGCCTGCGGGGAGCAGGCGGCGGTGGAACGGTTGCCGGAGGCTCGGTCGTGATGGGGAGTGCCATGGTGTGTCGCCTCGTCGAGTCGTGTTGATGACGTTGTATCGAGGGAGGGTCAAGACGAAGGGAGAAGCGGCTGAGAGCTGGCTGACAGTTCGGCCGCCACCTCGGTGGGCCGGGCCGGGTGACGGCACACCCGGCCCGGCCCTGGGTCAGCCCGCCGTGACCGTGCCGGCGAGGGAGCCCGAGCTGTAGGTGTCCGCTGCGAAGAGGCCGCCGAGCGCGTCGCCGGACGCCGTGCCGCCGAAGTACACGTCGTACGAGTCACCGGCGACGAGATCGGCCGAGTAGAACGTGAGCGCCGCATACGGCTTGGCGGGCTCGAAGGTGAGCACCGGCACGCCGTCACTCGATTCGATGTGAACCACGGTCCCGGCTTCCTGGGTGGCGCCGAGCCGTATCGAGATCGACGCTCCCACCGAGGCATCGACGCCCTCGGCCATGCCGGCGCTGCCGACGGCCACGAGGAACCCACCCGATATGTCGAACGAGCCGGCGTCGATCGCGCCGTTGTTGTTGGCGGTGGGGCCGTGCACGATGACGGTGCCGCCCGTCATCGCGACGGTCCCGTTGGAGTCGAGCCCGTCACCCTGGGCGTAGATGAGCACGGTGCCGCCGTTCAGGTACAGGTGGTAGTCGCCGGACGCGGCGAAGGCGTCGCCGGGGCCGCCACCGCCCGGAGGCCGCTGCCCACCGGAGCCGTCGGCCCCGCCGGCGACGTTGATGCCGTCGTCGCTCGAGTGGATCTCGATGCCGCCGGCGTCGATCGTGATGATTGCGCTCTCCAGACCCTCATAGGAGGTGGTGATCTCGATCGTCCCGCCCGACACGGCGAGCGACTCGTCGGCGTGGACACCGTCATCGCCGGTGGCGAGGAGGAGATCGCCACCGGCGATGGTCACGGCTCCGTTGGAGTGGATGGCGTCGTCTGCGGCGTCGACGACGATGGTCCCGGCGACGATCGTGACCGAGGCGAGGCCCTTGAGGCCCTTGGCGGAGGTGGCTCCCGGGACGGCGTCGCTGCCGCCTCCGGCCTTGATGCTGATCGAGCCGCCGGAGACCGTCAGGCCGGTGGCGGCCTCGGCCGCGTCGCCGCCGGAGGTCACCGCGAGCGTTCCCCCCGAGATCGTGATGAACCCGAGCGATGTGTCGTCCTCGTTGTCCGCTTTGAGGCCGTCGCCACCTGCGGTCACCGTGATGGTGCCGTCCTCGACGACGAGGTAGTCCTTGCCTCGTATGCCGTCGTCGACGGCGTCGACCGTGATTGTCCCCCCGGCGATGATGAGCCCGTCCTTGGAGACGATGCCGTCGTTGGCGTTGCCGTGGACGACGAGCGACCCGCCGCCGGCGATGGTCAGGTCGGCGGTGCTGTACAGCGGCGCCGTGGGCGCCTCCTCGGACGTGTCTGCGTAGCTGCTCGCGTCCCTGAGGGTGCTCGTCGTGCCGTCGGCGAGCACGACGACCACCTTGTCCGCATCGAGCACAACGACCGGAGCGCCGGTCGAGCTGGCGATGTCGACACCGTCGAGGATGAGGCGGACGACGCCATCGGCTGCAGAGTCGACGACGACCTGAGCCTCGACTGCCGCGCCGCCGAGCCGGTAGGTTCCCGGCGCCGTGATGGTGGCGGTGGTCCCGTCGACGACCACTCCCGCACCCTCTACGGTGATGGCGTCTGCGTCGAGCGTGATCCCGACCTCGTCGGCCGCGTCCCACTCGTGGTCGGTGGCGTCCTCGTGGGTGGCGGCGGCGGTGGTGGCCGCCGCCTCGNNGACGCTCGAAGCCGCGGCTTCGGTATCGCCGGGGGACGATGCTGCGGCGGTCTGCGCATCGCCTGCGGTCGTGGTGGCCTGGCCGCAGGCCGACAGCGCCACCGCGGCCGCGGTCGCGGCGAGGAGCAGTCGGGTTCGCTTCATGATGGTCCTTCACGTTTGATGGGCTTCGGTGGCCGCCGTGGGCGGCACCCTCAACGTATGGAGCGAACCTGGGAGAGCCCTGGGAAGCGTCTGCATCCCGTCTCCGAATCGGGGGCGTCGCCGAGCCCGGCGTCGCAACGGGACCCGGCCCCTGAGGACCGGGTCCCTGGCTGGTGGCGTCGGGAGGAGGGAACCGCTTCATACCATCCGGGTCTCCTTCGCTGCTGCTCTCCGCAGCATGCCCCCGCCGCCTGGGAATCTGCGGTGAGGCGCCGTCAGGTGGACTGAGACTCCGCCTCGCCGCTCCGGGGGAGGACGAGGCTGATGGTGGTGCCCCCCGCCTCGCCGGCCCGGCTCGCCGCCACGGAGCCGCCGTGGGCCTCCACGATGGCCTCCACGATGGCGAGCCCGAGGCCGGCACCACCGGACGCCCGGGATCGGGAAGGGTCGGCGCGGTAGAAGCGGTCGAAGACGTGATCGAGAGCGGCGGCGGGAATACCGGGTCCATCGTCGGTGACGTCGATGCGCACGGCGTCGCCCTCATCGCGCACCGCCACCTCGATCCGGGTTCCCTGGGGCGTGTGCACCCGGGCATTCGCCAGGAGGCTGCCGATGACCTGGGTCAGCCGCTCTCCGTCTGCGCACAGCACCACCGAGTCGGGCGCCTCGACCCGAACTGGGCGAGAGGGGTCGATGGCGCCGTGGTCTGCCGCCGCATCGGCGACGATGCAGGCCACGTCGACAGGTGCCACACGGAGCGGGTGTGTCTGTCCAAGACGGGCGAGGGTCATCAGGTCCTCGATGAGCGAGGCCATACGCCTGCTCTCGCTCTCGATGCGAGTCCATGCCTTGTCTTGGTCCTCCGCCGTGGGGAGGCCACCCTTGCGCCGCAACTCGGCGTACCCGGAGATCGCCGTCACCGGGGTGCGCAGCTCGTGGGAGGCATCGGCGGCGAAGCGGCGGAGCCGCTCCTTCGCGGCTCGCTCGGTCTCGAGGGCCTCCTCGAGGTGGGCGAGCATCTCGTTGAGCGATCCACCGAGCCTGCCCAGCTCGGTGCCCGGGTCGAGCTCGGGAACCCGGCGGGTGAGGTCGCCACCGGCGATGGCCTCGGCGGTGTCGACCATCTCGTCGACCGGCCGCATGCTCCGGCGCACCGTCCACCACGTACCCACGGCGCCGAGCAGCAGCACTCCCCCGCCGGCCAGGAGCAGCGTGCGAATGAGATCGGACGTCGCCGTTGCCACTTCTCGTAGCGGTCCTGCGCGCACGACGGTGGCGCCGTCGGGTTGAGAGCGCACCAGCGCCCGATAGCGCAGGCTGCCGTCGACGCTGTCGACGAAGGTGAAGCCATTCACACCGGCCAGCGCAGCGACATCCGGCAAGGGATCTGGGGCGTCGGCAAACCCGGACGCCCTCGAGAAGACGACGGTCCCATCTGGAGCCACGACCAGTTCGGCGGCCGACCGGAAGAAGGGTTCGTCGTTGAAGGGCTCATCGCCCGGAGGCGGTTCGGTGGGCCGGGGCAACGGGGCGGGACCGCGGTCGGCGATGCTCAGGAGGTTCTGGTCGATCTGACCCACGAGGATCTCCTCGATGGAGCGCGACGCCACGAACCCGACGGCGAAGATGACGGCGAGCAGGAGCACCGTGAAGGAGATCACCAACCTGGTGCGCAGGCTCATTCCCGGTTCCGGATGACGTAGCCGAAGCCGCGCACGGTCTGGACCAGCGAGCCGTCGGTGTCGCCCAGCTTCTTGCGCAGGTACGACACGTACGTCTCGACGATGCCGTAATTGCCGTCGAAGTCGTACTCCCAGACATGCTCGACGATCTGGCCCTTCGACATCACTCGGCCCCGGTTGAGGGCGAGGAACCGCAGCAGGCGGAACTCCGTCGGGGAGAGCTGGACCTCCTCGTCGCCCATCCACACCTGGTGGGCGTCCTCGTCGATGACCAGGTCGCCGATCGCGATGCGGGCTGCGGCAGGCGTGCCGCCCGCCCGCCGCAGCAGCGCCTCGATGCGGAGCCCGAGCTCCTCGAGGGAGAACGGCTTGGTGAGGTAGTCGTCGCCGCCTTGGCGGAATCCGGTGCGGAGATCGTCGATGTCGTCGCGAGCGGTGAGGAAGATCACCGGTACCTGCACCCCGTCTCTGCGGAGCCGCCGGCACACCTCGAAGCCGTCGAGCTCGGGCATGTTGACGTCGAGGACCACGAGATCGGGGGTCGCCGCCTTGACGTTGCGCAGCGCGTCGAGCCCGTTGCGCTCGGTGCGCACGGTGTACCCGGCGAAGCGGAGCGCGCTGGAGACGAGGTCGCAGAGCGATTCCTCGTCGTCGACGACGAGGATGGTGGCGTTGCGGTCGATGTCCATGGTCATCACGGTATCGCCCTCTGCTGGGAGTTTCCTGAGAAGTCGATGAGCGCTGGGTCAGACTTCGGGAGTCGCCGAGAGGAGCGCCGAGATCGCCTCGACGGGGATGGCAAAGCCCATGCCCTCGATGCCGATGCTGCTCACGCCGACGGCGGTCGTGATGCCGACCAGCCGGCCGGCGCCGTCGAGCAGTGCGCCAACGCTCGATCCGCCGGTGATGGGCCGCGCTACTGCGCGGCGGCGACGCACGGGGGAACG
>DKBA01000107.1 GCA_002450985.1 Acidimicrobiia bacterium UBA6912 | reverse complement strand
CTGCATGTAGCGCGCCAGCACCACGAGGTCGACGCCGTGGGCGGCCAGGACGCCACGGGCCTCGGCTTCCGCCTCAGCCTTGGTGTCGGATGCCACGCCGATGTGGTGGAACGGCACCCCGACGCGTTCGACGGCGGTGCGATGGTCCTCGTGGTTGGAGACGACCAGCACCACGTCCGTCGGCAGCTCGCCCAATTCCCAGCGGCCCAGCAAGTCGTAGAGGCAGTGCCCCTGGCGCGACACGAAGATCGCCGTCCGGCGCCGCTCGTCCGAGAAACGCAGCGACCACTGCATGCCGTACTCGCCGGCGATCGGGGCGAACGCTCCCGCGATCGTGTCGCGGTCGAGATCGAACCCCTCGAGCTGCCATTCGACCCGCTGGACGAACCAGCCCTCCTCGACATCGGTGTGCTGATCGGCGTGGATGATGTTGCCGCCGTGCCCGGCGACGAACGCAGCCACGGCGGCGACGATCCCGGTGGCGTCGCGACACGACAGCAGCAGCGTTGCGGTGGGCATTGCCGGAACGGTAGTGCGCCGCCTGCACCGCACGTGGGCCTGGACGGCAGGCGGCCACCGGGCGATCAGGTCTCGATCGCCCAGCCCGTGGCGAGGGGTTCTGCTGCGTGCGTCGCCCTCGCGCCGACGGGCGCAACCTTCAGGGCAGCAGACGCCTCCTCCACGTCGACGAAGAACGCAAAGAGGGTGGGGCCGCTGCCCGTCATCATCACCGGCCGTCCCCACGCCGCCTCCAGCTCTGCCCGCCAGTCGTCGAGCCGCGGGTCGAGGGCAACCGCCGCCGGGTACAGGTCGTTGACCAGCGGGGCGTGGTCGCGCAGCACCGGGGGCACGCCCGATCCTGCGATCTCGAGGCCGGAGGGCTCGCCCATGGCGTCCCACGTTCGGTAGACCTGCGGAG
Source organism: Acidimicrobiia bacterium UBA6912 (assembly GCA_002450985.1). Classification (GTDB taxonomy): domain Bacteria; phylum Actinomycetota; class Acidimicrobiia; order Spongiisociales; family UBA5794; genus UBA6912. The sequence continues at coordinate 15,902 of DKBA01000107.1, read as the reverse complement.
TCGCCAATTCGATCGGGGGCACGACGAGGGCGAGGCCGTAGCCCAGCAGGGCACGCAATGGAGCGACGACCTCACCCCGGCCGGTCACCACCGCTGTGCCACCCAGCATGCAGAAGGGGACGTCAGAGCCCAAGTCGGGTGCCAGGGCGGCAACGTCGGCGGAATCGGCACCGAACACCCGGCTTGCGAGATGCAGCGCCGCCGCCGCATCTGCGCTCCCGCCGCCGAGCCCGGCGGCGACGGGGATCCGCTTCTCGAGGCGCAGCCGGACCGCGGCGTCGGCCCCCGAAGCCCTGCGCACCGCCGTCACCGCTCGCCACGCCAGGTTGTGGTCGCCGTCCGGCACGTCCTCGCCCCGCCACCCTGTGATGCCGTCGTCGTCGCTCCTCTCCAGCTCGAGGCGATCGCTCCACGAGATCGACTGGAAGATGCTGCGCAGGGGATGGAACCCGTCGTCGCGCACCGCGCCGATGCGGAGACCGAGGTTGACCTTGGCGTGGGCGAGCGCCCGCATCACGCCGCCTCCACCGCGGCCAGCCGCACGAAGTCCTCGGGCGTCAGCATCTCGGGTCGTGCCGCGGGGTCGATACCGGCCGCTTCGAGAAGGGCGACCGCATCCGGGAGCACGGTGGCGAGGGAGCGCCGCAGCATCTTGCGCCGTTGACCGAAGGCCGCCGCTGCCAGCGTCTCGGCGCGCCCGACATGAGGAGGCGGTTCCACGCGGTCGAGGACGACCACGGCCGAGTCGACATCCGGTGGCGGCACGAAAACCTCCCGCGACACCCCGAATGCGGCAGACACCCTCGCCCGCAGGCCGGCGACGACGCTGGGCAGCCCGTAGGTGCGGCTGCCGGGACCGGCGGCGAGCCGATCCGCCACCTCGCGCTGCACCATCACGACGAAGCGACTGACGGCGGGCACGTCGCGCAGCACGTCGAGCAGCAGCGGGGTGCCGACGTTGTAGGGCAGATTGGCGACCATGACCCAAGGACCTTCACCGAGCGCGGAGGCGAGCGTGGCAGCGGTCGCCTCCGCGAACCTCAGATCGACCGCGACGCCGGAGAGCGCCTCGCGCAGCACCGGCTCGAGATGGCGGTCGATCTCGAAGGCGACGACGGTTGCGCCGGTGGCGGCGAGGGCCCGCGTCAACGTGCCGGTGCCGGCGCCGACCTCGACCACACGATCGCCGGGACCGACGGCTGCCGTACGGACGATGCGATCGACGACGTTCGGGTCGACGAGGAAGTGCTGACCCAGAGCCTTGTTGGGGCGGTGGCCGTGACGGCTGAGGAGCTCGCGCACCTCCCGTCTGCCCTGGGCGCCGGTCACGTCCGGCCCCGCAGCACCCGGTCGGCCGTCCGGGTGGTGAGGGCGGCCACCTCCGCGGCAGGGAGGCCCCAGACCTCGGCGAGCGCCTCGCCGACCTTTGCGACGTTGGCGGGCTCGTTGGGCCGGTCGCGATGCGGCGGCGGCGTCAGGTAGGGCGTGTCGGTCTCGACCATCGTGCGCTCCCGGGGCGCCACCGCGGCCGCCCGGCGCACCGTGTCCCCCGTCGGGTAGGTGAGCGGGCCCGCAAACGAGAAGGTCACCCCGAGATCGGCGAACCGTGTCGTCCACTTCGGCCCACCGGTCCAGCAATGGAGGATGGCGCGCTCCCCCAGCGCCGCCGCCTCCAGGTCGGCGAACACGTCGGCGAACGCGTCGCGGCAGTGGACGATGATCGGCTTCCCCATCGCCGCCGCCCAGGAGAGCTGGGTACGGAAGGCCGTCCGTTGCGCCTGCCGCGGCGACAGGTCGCGGTAGTAGTCGAGGCCGCACTCGCCGATCGCGGCCGCTTCCGCCGCCAGCGTCTCGAGACGTCGCTCCTGCTGGGGCCAGGCCGCGGCGTCGTGGGGATGGAGCCCCGCCGACCACAGCACCCGATCGGGATGGGCGAAGGCGATGCGACGGGCCTGGAGCGACGATTCCAGATCGACCCCAGGGCACATCATCCAGGCGACGTCGGCGGCCGCGGCGCGTCCCAGGAGGTCGGACGGCGGCGTCTCCGCCATGTAGAGGTGGCAGTGGCTGTCGACCCAGGGCACCAGGTCACTCCTCGTCGAGCGACTCCAGCTTGGTGAAGAGCGGCCCGAGCTCGCCGAGCCGCCGGCCGGCGACGAGGCGGGGCAGCTCCCAGCGCCCCTCGGCGCCGTCCAGCCCGAGGGCGGTGAGGACCTTCTCCGACGAGAACGGCAGGTACGGGGCGAGCAGGGTCGCACACCCCGCAACGGCGCTCAGCGCGACCGCCAGCGTCGTTGCGGTGCGTTCCTGGTCGGTCTTCGCCGTCTTCCACGGCTCGCGCTCGGACAGGTAGCCGTTCGCGGCCTGAGCGACGCCCATCGCCGCACCCAGCCCGGCGCGGAGCCGAACCGCCTCGAGGTGCCCTCCCACGTCGTGGAAGCCCGCAGCGACCACGGCTCGCATGGCGGCGTCTGCGGCGTCCTCGTGGCCCGGCTCCGGGACGATGCCGTCGCAGTACCGGTGCGTCATGGTGATCACCCGATTGACGAGGTTGCCCCACGTCGCCACCAGCTCCTCGTTGATGCGACGCACCATCTGCTCGTCGGACAGGTCGGTGTCGTTGGTCTCGGGGAGATTGATGGCGACGGCGTAGCGCAGCGCATCCGGCTCGACGCGCTCCAGGTACCAGCTCAACGACCGACCGATCCCTCGCGACTTGGAGGCCTTCTCGCCGCCGAAGGTGATGTACTGGTTGGCGGGCACGTCGGTGGGCAGATTGAGCCCGCCGTGGCACAGCAACAACGCCGGCCAGTACACGGCGTGGAACGGGATGTTGTCCTTGCCGACGAAGTAGTACGACTCGGCCTCCGGATCCTCCCACCAGGCGCGCCACGCATCAGGCTCGCCGCGGCGCTCCGCCCACTCCTGCGGGGCCGAGAAGTAGCCCATCACGGCTTCCCACCACACGTAGATCGACTTGCCGGGGCCGAGATCGTCCACGGGGAGGGGGATCCCCCACTCCAGGTCACGGGTGAAGCTGCGGTCGTGCAGCCCATCCTCCACCATGCCGATGGCGAAGTTGACGACATGAGGCCGCCAGCCGGTCCGGGTGCGCAGCCACTCGAGCAGCGGCTCCTGCACGGCGCTCAACTTCCAGTAGTAGTGCTCGGTCTCCCGCAGCACGGGCGCCGAACCGGAGAGCTTGCTGCGCGGCGCGATGAGGTCGATCGGATCCAGCGTGCGGCCGCAGTTGTCACACTGGTCGCCCCTGGCGTGCTCGTACCCGCAATGGGGGCAGGTGCCGTCGATGTAGCGGTCGGGGAGGAAGCGGCCCTCCTGCTCATCGAAGAACTGCTCGACGGTCTTGCGATACAGGTACCCGTTCTCCAGCAGCGTGAGGAAGAAGCCTTGGGCGACACGGGTATGCGTGTCGGTTCCGGTCGTGGTGAACAGGTCGAAGGCGATGCCGAGGGTGTCCCAGTATCTCAGGAACTCTGGGTGGTACCGGTTGACGATGTCCTCGGGCGTCACCCCTTCCTCCTCGGCCTTCACGGTGATCGGAGTGCCGTGCACGTCCGATCCGGACACCATCAACACGTCGCTGCCGATGGCCCGCTGGTACCGGGCGAAGATGTCGGGCGGGAGGTAGGCACCGGCCAGATGCCCGAGGTGCAGCGGTCCCTGGGCGTACGGCCAGGCGACGGCAACGAGGATCTTCCGTGGGGCGGGGGCGGACATCGTCGGCTCCGGGTCGGCGGCGAATGGCGATGGTACCAGCGGCTCGTGCCGGCTCCGGGCGCCGCGGCGGGAGAAGATGCGTCACCAACCCGCGAATTCTGGTTCTAGAGTGCGACCCAAGGGACCTTCGGCACGGACAAGGGGGCACACGCCGGCGCCGGGGGCGCAACACGCTGGGAACAGGCAGGAGCGCCCGTGAACATTGGAATGGTACGGAAGATCGACGACCTGGGACGCATCGTCGTCCCGGCCGAGACCCGCCGGTTGTTCAACATCCACGAGGGTGATGAGCTGGCGATCTCTGTGGAGAACGACGCGATAATGATCCGCAAGCTACAGGCGGTGTGCGTGTTCTGTGGCTCGACGGAAGACGTCGGCTCGTTTCGAGGGCGCGGCGTATGCGCCAAGTGCAAGGGCGAGCTGTCAAAGGGCTGAACCGTCTGCACCCTCCAGGGTGCGCTCGTAGAGAGCCCGCCTGCTGACCCCATGCCGGAGTGCTGCCTCGCGTACCGCGGCTGAGCGTGACACTCCCGCCCCCATTGCATCTCGCACGTCGGCCTCTGCGGCGTCCAGACTGGGGATCGTGGGTGGCGCCCCGTGGATGACGAGCGTGTACTCGCCGCGCGGCACCTCGTCGTGCCAGCGGCCGGCCGCGTCTCCGAGCGTCGACCACGTCAGCTCCTCGTGGAGCTTCGTCAGCTCCCGGGCCACCAGCACCTCGCGCTCGTCGCCGAGCGCGCCGGCCAGATCGGCGAGGTCCTCGGCGATCCGGCGTGTTGCGCTGAAGATCACGGTGGTGCGGGGTTCGGACGCCAGCGCCGCGATGGCCTCGCTCCGGGCGCGGCCCCGCCTGGGCAGGAAACCCTCGAACACGAACCGGTCGGCGCTGAAGCCGGACACGGAGAGCGCCGTCGTCACCGCGCTCGGCCCCGGCACGACTTCGATGTGTGCCCCGGCGTCTCGGCCCGCCCGCACCGCGGCAACCCCCGGATCGGAGACGCCGGGCACGCCTGCATCGGTGACGAGCGCCACCGTCTCGCCTCCAACCAGCCGGGCGGTGAGCTCGCCCCTGCGTTGCTCCTCGTTGCCGACGAAGAACGATTGGAGCGGCTTGCTCAGCCCGAAGTGACGGAGCAGCTTCCCACTGCGCCTCGTGTCCTCGGCGAAGACGATGTCCGCCGCCTCCAGCGCCTCGCGGAGACGGGGACTGGCGTCGCCGAGGTTCCCGATGGGTGTGGCACAGATGATCAGACGGCCCGGCATCGAGCGAGCATAGGGCGGGCGACGAGGCGGACCCCGACTTCGGGCAGCGGGTGTGCGCCGGGCAGTTCCACCAATAGGGCGGCGCCGTCGAGCAGCAGCGCCGCCCCGGGAACGAGGCGCCGAGTGGCCACGACCCGACCGGAGCGATCGAGACCCACGATGCCGAGCGGCTCGGCGATACCCCTCCCGTGGACGGCTGCTCCGGCGATGAGCATCCCGTGGCCGAGGCTCCACGGGCGCAGCCCCAGCAGCCGCCGCCGCATGCTGCTCGCCACCACGAGGGGCGGTGACGACCAGGCGCGGTCCCCGGTGGCGAGCACGACGGCGCCGACCCACCTGCGCCGATCTGGTAGCCTGCCGGCCATGGCCAAGGCAAAGCGTCGCAAGCTTCGCGCTCGTCGTAGCAAGGCGAACCACGGCCGCCGCCCCAACGCGGGCCGCGGCTGAGTCGTCGCGGCTCCCGTTCGGGTATCTCTTCCACCCCGTTCGCTGGAGCCGTTGTCGCGCGCACGCTGCCGCATGCGGCGAATGTAGGTGAGATGGGAGGGGGGCGAAAGAGGGCCCGTCAGGGAATCTCGACTTGCCGCACCAGCGCCCTCCCCGCCCCCGCGTCGCTGCTGACGATCACCACCAGACCGTCGCCGTCCCTATCCACGAAGACGTAGGGGCCCTCGGGCGGCGCCCCGTCGCCCGACGCTTCACCTTCGACCGCCGCCGGGCCGATGAACTCGACCCCGCCGCCCGCAGCACGCGGTTCCGCCAGACCCATGACACCGGCGGCGTGCTCGAGGAAGGCCTGGGCGACCTCGACGGTGTCGGCCACCGTATCTCCGCGGAACACGTAGACGAAGGCGATGTCGGACGCGTCCGTCAGTGTGACGAACACGTCGGCGCCCCAACCGTCGACCGTCTGGGTGAGCAGGCCGGGCGGCACCGCTTCGGTGAGAAGCGACCGGAGCCCGAGCGCGCCGAGCGAGCCGGAGTCGTCCACGCCGAACCCGGAGAGATCCACAGTGGGCACCTCGATGCTCAGCACGCCCTCGCCGGCGAAGTACCGCACCGGGTGCGACACGAGCTCGGTCGTGAGGGTCTCCCCGTAGGCGGCGTCGACGGCGGCCAGACCCCCCTGATCGAGCAGCGCCGCCACGAACGCGATGCCGCCCTCGGTCGGGTACGACAGCTCCGCCGTGAGGAACGGGGGGGACTCCGGCATCACGGACGCCCCGGCCTCGGCCGCCGCGGCCACCCTGGTGCTGTCGGGGAGCCCCTCCAGGTAGCGGAGTTGAGTAGTGAGGGCATCAGCGGTGACGAGGGTCTCGAGGGCGACCGCCTCGTCGTACCGGCCGGAGGTTTGCAGCTCCGCCGCCCGGGTCGTGGCGCGGTGGTACTGGTCGATGAGCGCCTCCGTCAGCGCCCGCACCACCACGCTGGCCGCGAACGGTGCAAGCTCGGCCTGCGTCGCGGCGACGACGACCTCGCCCGCGGCCCCGTCGTAGAACGCCGGAACCGGACCCGTCTCGATCGAGCGGATGAGTGCCCGAAGATCCTGGGCAGGGCTCAGCAGGCCGAGGGTGCGGAAGAGACGGGTGTCGGTGGCGAGGGCGACCGGGTCGAGCCGGGCATCGACGAAGGCCTCCCATCGCTGCGGGAACTCGCTCTGCCCGAGCAGGACCAGCTTGGGTGGAGAGAGGAACGAGAGCCCGCGGAGCACCTCCGTTGCGGCGGCCAGGTCGGCGAGTTGTGTCTCGAGCTGTTCGGCGAGACCGCCGTCTATGTCCTCGCCCACGGTGACCGTCCGCTCACCCGACGTGCGGACCGTCACCCCGATCGTTGTCGTCGTCGAGGAGGTGGTGGTCGTCGAGTCGGCGGCAGCACCGTCGCACGCCGCGGTGGCGAGCGCGGCGATGAGGACGAGTAGGAGGAGATGCCGTGCGGGCATGGCCGGGTCAGAGTAACGCCGTCGTCGCGGTTTCGGCATACACGCCGAGGCGGTCATCCCGGCCCAACGATGCCTCTGCCGTGGCAAGGATGGCGGGAGGTCTACGCTTCCCGCCATGGCGGACCGATCCCGGCCACGCAGAAAGCTGTCGGTGCGCGGCATCGACGTGCCCGATGCGGAGCACGACTTCGCCGCCCACCCCGTCGAGCTGTTCTTCGATCTCGCGTTCGTCTTCGCTTTTGCCCAGCTCGTCGGCAAGCTCATCCACGATCCGACGCCGTCGGGCGTCGCCGAGTCGGCGTTGCTGTTCCTCCTGCTGTGGCTGCCGTGGAGCCAGTTCACGTGGACGGCCAATGCCACCTCGGCCCACGGCAGACCTGTGCAGCTCGTGTTCCTCGTCGCCACCGCGGCCAGCGTCCCGATGGCGGCATCGATCTCCACCGCCTTCGGGCCAGGAGGGCCGGCGTTCGCCGTCTCGCTGGTCGTGATCTACGGGATGGGCCTGGTTCTCCTCGTGCTGGGCTACGACGACGAGAGCGCCGAGTTCGGGTCGGCCGTCAGGTACGCGGTCCCCAACGTCGTGTCGATGGTCCTCCTGCTCGCCGGCGGCCTGGTGGACGATCCGGTGCGGACGGCGCTGTGGGTCGCGGCGCTGCTCGTCTTCCTGTTCGCGACGATCAAGGCGGGCGAGGGTGACTGGGTGGTGCGCCCCGCACACTTCGCCGAGCGGCACGGGCTCATCATCATCGTGGCCCTGGGCGAGGTCATCGTCGCCATCGCCACCCCCGTCGTCGCCGGGCTCGAGGAGGGGGCCGGCGTCGCCGGGCAGACGCTGGTGTCGCTCGCCGCCGCCGGCGCCTTCGCCGGGTTGCTGTGGTTCGGATACTTCGACCGGCCGCAGCGCGACTTCGAACGGCGGGCGGCGGCCCTTCCCGCCCGCGAGCGGGGCCGCTTCGCCCGCGACGTCTACACCTACATCCATGCCCCGATCACCGCAGGCATCATCCTGGCGGCCGCCGCGCTCGAGGAGATCACCCTGCATCCGGCCGACGTGCTGCCGGCCGAGTTCCGCTGGATGCTGTTCATCGGCCTCACGTTCTATCTCGGGGGCATCGAGCTCGCGGTGTCTCGGGCATTCCGCCGCCAGGCGATCGAGCGCATGGTTGCGGCGGTCGTGGTCGCCGCGATCCTCCTCCCCCCGCTCGACGTCTCCGGGCTCACGCTGCTGATCGCGGTCGACGTCGCACTCCTCCTCATGCTCGTCGTCGAGCACCTTCGCCTGGAACGCGAAGCCGCGTTGCGAACGGCCGAGGTCGCTCCCGCCACAGGCATTGGTCCCGGGCCGTCCGGCCTCTCCGGCGTCACGGACGCTGCGGCGATCCCCTCCTCCGACGGGACCGCCGGCGGGGCGTAGCGTTCCTGTGTGAGCCTCGACGTCCAGCGGTTCGATCGCGCGATCACCGACCCGGCGATCCATCAGGCGTTCAACCGGTTCGACAACCTCGTCCGTGCGGACGAAGACCCGACGTTCCCCGCCCGACGACTCGACGAGACGGCTGCGATCCTGTCTGAGCCCCCTTCCCACATCGACCGGAGCCGCTGGCTCGTCTTCGACGGCGCCGCCGTCGTTGGCGCCACGCAGCTCGACCGTGACCGGGAGGATGCGGCCAACCTCCACGTCGGCTGGTGTGAGGTCGACGTGATTCCCGAGTTCCGCCGGCGTGGGATCGGCCGGAGGCTGACCGAGAGGGTCGGTGTCGCCGCCGCTGATTCGGGGAGAACCGTCGTCATGGCGGAGACGTCCTCGCTGGTTCCTGCGGGGGAGGCCTTCGCCGTGGCGTTGGGAGCCGAGCCGGGTCTGGCCGCCGAGACCTCCGAGCTCCGCATCGACGCCATCGATCTCCCGCTCATGGAGGTGTGGATCGAGCAGGGGCGCCTGAAGGAGGATCGCTTCCGCCTGTTCTGGGTCGACGGCCCGTGGCCAGAAGCGTTGCGGCCCGAGGTCCTGTCGCTCACTCGGGTGATGAACGACGCCCCCTTGGGCGACCTCGATGTGAACGATCAGCAGCTCACGGTCGCCACCCTGATCAGCTTCGAGGATGAGCTGAGGAGCCGCAGGATCGATCGCATGACCGCCGTCGTCGAGCAGCGCGCCACCGGCCGTCTCGTCGGCTTCACCCAGGTGTTCATCAACCCGTCCTTCCCCGACCTCCTCCAGCAAGGAGACACCGGGGTGTTCCCCGAATTCCGGGGCACCGGTCTCGGAAAGTGGCTCAAGGCCGCAATGGTTCGCCGCATCACGGGGGAACGGCCCGAGATCATGCGGATCCGCACCGAGAACGCCACCGCCAACGCCCCGATGCTGGCGATCAACCACGCGATGGGCTTCACCCTCCACCACACCAACACGGTGTGGCAGATCGCCTCGCAGCAGCTGGCCCGGACGTGGCGATCGGATTGAGATTCGCATCGCGACTGGTGGGCGCGGAGCCGCCCGAGTGGAACAGCTACGGCTGGCCGAGCTGCGACCATTGAGCCGGGAGCCGATACCGCTGAAGGCGGTCCTTGCCGGCCGCCGATCCCGACCAGTTGCGCCACGACCTCGACCAAGGCGCCAAGCGAAGCCAACGCGAGCACCTGTTGGTCCACCAAGCCGGTGCGGAGGGGGGACTGCCCGACTGATCACGGACGCGCCCAGCCCCACACCAATCCACGAGCCCCGATCAGGTGACCGCCAGGCCCCAGGCCACGAAGCATCCCCAGGCCACCGCACCGGCCAGCAACGACCTCCACAGGGGCGGAGCCGTGCTGGTCTCCGCCGACAGCGCATCTGGCTCACCGAGCAGCAGACCCAGGGCACCGTTGTAGACGGCGTAGCTGGCGAAGTAGAAGACGGCGAGCGGTGTCGCGGCAGGGGTCAACACGGCGGTCGCCGGAATCGCCGAACTCATGTCAGCGGCGGCTCTGCCCCTCATCGCCGGCATCAGCGGCGGCGCAATCGCCCAGATCGGCCTGGGATTCGACCGAACGATGGTCGTGTCCGGGGTGTTGGCCGTGATCGGCGAGGCAATCGCATGGATCTCCATCGACAACTCGATCCTCGAACACGAGCCCGATCGGCGCCCGGAGACAGAGTGGAATACAATTGTCCGAGCTGTGCGATTCATCAGGTGTCGGGTGCGCTAGCCGCCCTCGAGCCGTCATGGGCTGCAACGGTCGCGCCGGTCACCAGAACGGGCAGCGCCGAACACCAAATCGGGTTCACGAAGGCAGATTCCCACCAAGTGTTCGGGAACGGCCCTACCGGGCACCTCGATGGTGGTTCTCAGCCGTGCGTGACGGAGTCTGGAGTTCGAACGCCTGTTGAGAGTGCTCGAGGTGCGTCTGGTGCGTTTCGAGGAGGCGAGACACATGGTTGAGCGTGCCACGGTGGCGAGGATCTGGCGTGGTTGGACCACGGTCGAGAACGCGGACGCCTATCAGGCGGTCGTCGATGGTGAGGTGCTCCCGGCGATCTTCGCGCGACAGATCCCCGGATTGGTCGGAGCACACCTGATGCGGGCTGATCTCGTCGAGAACGAGGAGGTCGAGTTCACCACGATCATGTGGTTCGAGAGTATCGAGAGCGTCGAGAACTTCATGGGGGAGGACTATCGGCGTTCCCACGTACCCGAGAACGCCGAGGCCGTCTTGAAGCGATTCGATGCCGAAGCGAAGCACTTCCACGTACTCAACTACTTCGCCTCCTGAGGCACCGGAGGTCTCGGGCACCCCCGTCTTCGACTCGCACCGGAGCTCGGCGGGCCTCCACGTCGCCGGCTTCTCGGTGAGTCTTGGTTCGGGCCGCTTCGGCGTACCCATGAGAATCTCACCGCGATCACGTTCCGAATGCAGGTGGCTGCATAACCGCACGGGATTGGCTCCTCTCTGTCAAGAGCGGGGTTCGGGGTGGGCAGGTGGGGACGTCTGTGTGGCGCGAAGGCCTGCCGCTTGGTCAGCTTTCACCCGGTGCTGACGCTTCGGTGAAGCCACGCCCCGAACCCCTGTTGTTGAGGCTAGTGAACCGTCCACTAGGCCCAGGCCGGTTCAAATCGCTCACCCCGCCAAGTACGCGGTATCGCCACTTCATGCTCAGTGTTTGGCTGCGGCTTACCTTTGGTCTTGGGCGGCGATGTAGGTGAAGCCCTCGGGGAAGCTGATGGAATCGGTCCACCACGCCCGCGCCTCGCCCGCGCTCATTGTGCCGAGGTCGGGTGCAGCCCAAACGAAGGCCTGTTCCATTTGGTCGCCGAGCGCAGCCAGGCGATGAGCCGTCTCCGTTTCGGTGTCGCTCCACTTCTCGAGAGCTTGGTCGAGGTCTTCGGCGGCGGCGATGGCTGCCCCGAGGTCGATCGCATTCTTCGAGGCTTTGAAAACCCCACTTCCGGTGAAAGGGGGCACGACGGATCCGGCGTCGCCGATGAGGCACACGCGGCCTCTTCGGTAGGCGGCGGGAAGGTAGGTGTAGATGGGCTGGGCAAAGGTTCCGTCCGTGATCGAGGTGAGCTCTGCGAAATACGGGGGTAGATGCTCGACCAGGAGCTCTTTGAGCTCTGCCTCGGCGTCGGGGCGCATCCCACCGGGTGGAAGAGATGTCGCATGGTGTTGACCGTCCTTGTCGATGAGGAAGTCCCGTAGGTCCTCTGGCGACACTGGCACATAGTGGGCCCAGTTCACGTATCGCTCGCCGACTGCGATGGAACCGTCTTCGCCTGGAACGAGATAGAAGACACCGTTGCCGTGGAGTCGGGGCAAGCTGAACCTGTAGAGCCGGTCCTCGAGCGGACGCGGGTCAGCGACCTGGCTCTCGGGCAGCAAACCACGCCACAACACGTAGCCGCGGTATTCCAGAGTTGAATCGGGGAAGAGTTGGCTGCGGCCCACCGATGTGTACCCATCTGCGAACATCACGAGGTCGAAGTCGTGCTGGGATCCGTCGTCCAAAACCAAGCCCGGCGTCGTCGTATCGGTGCCTACAACTCTGGTCACATGCGAGCCGCCCAAGTAGCAGTCGTCGGGTATCCGAGCGCGCAGTTCGCCCCACAAGTCCTTCCAGTGGAGAGTGACCATGTCCAGAGGTAATTCGAGCGACGCACGACCCACCGGGTCGCCGCTCGGGTCGCTACCGGCAAGCGAATGAATCGTCAATCTGGTTCTAGGCGTGTCGGCGCCGACCAAGTCTCGTTGCACCAACAGATCGAAAGTGGGTGTCGGCGTGCCGATTCCGGCGCCCCGACCCTGAAGGGCCCCAACGGAACGCTCGAAGACCGTCACATCATGCCCGGCCCGTAGTAGCTCTGCGGCCGCGGTGCATCCACCAATTGAGCCGCCGACGATTCCTACGCGAAGCCTCCTAGCCATCGCCGCATGCTAGCGAACGGGTGTGGCAGGTCATCTGGCGAGAAATGATTTGCCGATCGGTGCGGGTCTTGTGATCGGCTCGTCCCGCCTTGGAAGGCTGGCAAGCTGGCTTGGCCCGACTCACGATCCTCGAGTGCCGATCGGCTCGTCTCACTCGGGGAGACCGGCCCTCACGAGGCCTTCGTGGTAGTGGGCGATGGCTTCGGGTTGGGCCCATCGTGCGTTGCGGGTGAGGCGCGACGCCCGCAGTCCGGGGTGCGATGCGGTCAGTTCCGCGACCTGGTGGGCGGCATCGTCGGTGCGGCCGAGCTGGGCGAGGGTGGCGGCGTAGATGGCTCGGGCCTGCACGTAGTCGGTGATCTCGAGCGTGCGCTCGGCCCAGGCAGCGGCGGCGTCGTAGCGTCCGGCTAGGTAGTGACTGAAGGCGATGCTCTTGCTGATGTGGTACCGCCACGCCTCGTGGCGGGCACGGCGCCACGCATTGCTGAGGTGCTCGAACCGCGAATTCGCGTCCTGACCTCTGGGAATACGCCGCTGCGGCCGGTGCGTCCTGGTGGGTACCCAACAGGACACGCTCGAACCGGGTGCCCGATACGTGATGCCGATCCCGGACGCTCGACGGAATGTGCGTTTCTGCTCGGTATTTGGTGATCGGTGCGTGTTGGCACCTATTCCAGGTTGGCGATCAGTTCAGCGGGATCGACGGTCTGGGGCCTGTCGCTGACCTAGCCATCTCCGACCTCGACGACCCGCCACCTGCCATCGCTGCGCAAAGCCAGGTCAACGGTCACGAACGGTGAATCAAGCTGGCGGACAGCCTCGCCGAACGGTTCTGGATCGACAGTGGGAACCGGTTCATCGGGCTGGTCGGGATGAGGCGTTACGAGCACACACTTCCCGTTCACCCACCACGTCCGAACCTCAGGACCGGCGTAGTCCTCAAACCGACGGACGACAAACCCGCCACAAGGGTTTCGGGCCGGTGGAGGTGACGGGATTTGAACCCGTGACCCCTTCGTTGCGAACGAAGATCGCACCGATTCTGCGAGGCGTTGGGCGCCAACACAATCCGACGGTATCCCTTGCGGCACAGGGGTTTCAGACCTCTCATCGCTTGCCGACATCTTGCGTCGTTTTGCCACGTTTCACGGACTCCGACGGACAAACGACGGACACGCCCGGTCNNGGTGAGACGCCTGAAGGCACGCAGTGCGTCGCGAAACGTTGCGGTGTCGAAACCGGTGTCCTTCTGCGCTGCGAGGGCGAGCAGCCTGCGCAGCTCGAACCGCTGCGTGAGCGCAGCGAGATCGAGGAAGTCGCGAGCCTCGGCCCTGTCGAACAGTGCGAGAACCTTGTTTGCGGCGAGCTCCTCGACGGCGAGGGTCGGGCCGTACGTGCTGTCCTCCGGTGGGAGCGCCCGATGGTCGAAGGCGAGGTCCACCTCGCAACGATCCTCGCCGGCGACCACCTCGAGTCGCACGAACGTCGGGAGGTCGCGCCGACGAAGATGCGAGACCCCCACGTCGCCGAGGGCGCGCTCGAGGGCGTCCCGAAGCCGCGCCACCGCCCGGTCATCACCCGGCGCCGTGAAGTAGTCGAGATCCTGGGTCGCCCGCTCGATGACCCCGTGCACGATCAGCCCGCCCGCCCCGGCCAGTGCGAACCCGCGAGCTTCAGGAAGGGCCGTGATGATCTCGATCAGGCGGGTCTGTAGAGGAGTCAGCAAGGAACGGACACACCGCGATGCCGCTCGAGCCACTCTGCCCACGCACGGCGCACGTGCCGGGGCAGTACCAACTCATCCCACAGGTCGATCAGGTCATCGACACGAATGAATCGGCGCACATCATCGTCGTTGCCCTCACGCAGCACCTGCTCGTACACGCGGGCGCGATCCCTCCGGTCCCCGAGGTCATAGACGCGCAACGGGCCACTCCACCGCACGTGGAGTGGAAGCTCGACCCGGCCGGTGGCCTTCTCGGCATCCGTTGCGTCGAGATCCTCGGGCACGGCAGGGATCTGCGCCACCGCCCTCGTCGTCCTTTCCATGACGCCAGCGTACCGGCCGCGGACCGCCATCCAGAACATCCTGCATCCCACGGGCAAGGGCCGTGCGTCAGGGGAGCGCCACACCGATCGGGTCGAGATGCGCCTCGCCAGCGCCCTGGTCTGTCGGTGTTCGAAAGCTCATGATGGGTCGGCGAGGCCATGGCGTTCTGCGAGCTGGCCGGCGAGTTGTGGAACCGGGATATCTCGGCATGCAGCGGCGGCCCGTATCAGCGCGACGGCGGCGAAAAGGGCGTAGCGCCAGTAGTCGTCGGTGCGCCACCACACCACCTCATCCAGCAAATCGGGCTCCAGACCGGCCCGCAACGCCGCGCTGGTGAGGATCGCATACTGGATCTTGCGGTTCTCCAGGCCGCGGAACACACACTCCGGCAGATGCGCTTCCAGCAGGCCCTCGTACGGGATCGACGTGGCACGACCGATACCGGCCACGTCCAACGCGTCAGCGCCGAGCGCCATGAACACCTCACCAGGGAACGTGTTGTTCGTGGGATGGAGATCGGCCACCGCCACCGCCAGCTCATGCGCATCGGCACCGTCCTGCAGCCCGGACAGGAGCCGGCGGATCGCCTCGATCCGGTCATCCTCGGTGGGTCGCCGTGCCACGACTCCACTCTACGGACGCCTCGTCGCCGCTACCGGGTGCGGTGCGTCGACCACGACGCAACGGCGGCGCTGAGCTCCCGATCGGGACTGCCGTGCCGCTGGTACAACGGACCGCACGGCGTCTGTGCCAGCCACAACGCAACCTCCATCGAATCCGTGTCTCGGTCCCGTCGGATCTGGTCGGCGAGGAACCTGAACTCGTTCATCACCCCGAGCACGCTTCGGTTCGAGGTCGTCGCCCACCGTCCCTCTCGCATCTCGGCCACCTCGGCGTCGATGAACCGGCGCTCCACGCCGGCCGTCGCAAGCGTCTCGGCGAGCGCACCTGGAAACCGGTCCAGCACGGTTGCGGCCGGTGCCAGCGGCATCAGGACCGGGAACAGCGTCCGCTCGTTCACCACCAGAGCCAGTTGCGGTCGCCAAAAGAGCACCGTGCCGTACCAGTTGCCAAGCCACGTCGTCGGCTCAGCAACCGCAGTCACGATCGGCCGCTTCGCCCGATCCCGGAGCTTCTTCGTCGCATGCAAGCTGTACACGTACCCAGTCTCGCAGCGCCGCCCCGCCGTCACAGAGCTCGCCATCCGTCCACGACACCGCCCGTCTTCCACAGCGCAAGAAGTGCCGATCTCGAGTGCTCGGCGGAATGTGCGTTACTGCGCCCGATTTGGCGGTCGGCGTGGATGGTCAGTCGCGCTGGAGTTCAGCGGGCCGCCCCGATGGGCCGTTTCGGGATTGTTGCCTCTGGCTGAGGATTCGTGCGTTATGGATGCTGAGTGCTGGACACTTATGTAGGTGAAGGACCCGAGCGAGGTGGCTCGTGGGCATCGCCACACAGTCGGAGCAGCGGTATCGGCGTTTGTTCGACCGTCATCACCGTGAGGTGTATGCG
>DKBA01000111.1:316-5363 GCA_002450985.1 Acidimicrobiia bacterium UBA6912 | reverse complement strand
CCGATGACGACGGTCGCAGGCATGGCGCTTCCTCTCCGGTTTGGGGCCGTCGCCGATTGTAGGGCCCGTGGTCGGGTCGCCGGCAGCCCCCCGCCGGCGGTGGGGATGGGTACACTCGCAGGCAGGGGAGGCCGAGGGACAGGGGGGTTGTTTCGTGCCACGCATTCGTGCTGCCACGATTCTCGAGCACAAATCGCTCATGCGCGCTGCGCTGCTCGACGCCGCTTTCGACCTCTTTGCGGCCCGGGGCTTTGCGGGAACGAGGCTGGCCGACGTCGCCGCGGCCGCCGGTCTCGGCCGCACCACGCTCTACGAGTACTTCCCCAACAAGGTCGAACTGTTTCTCGCTCTCATCGAGGATCGCGTCCCCCCATTGCTCGACGAGGTGATGGCCTCGCTCCCCGCAGGCATCGCTCCGCGTGAGCGGATCGAGCGCCTCTTCTCGGGCAGCTTTGGCCTCTTGGTCGACCAGCAGGAGCTGGCTCGCCTCGTGTTCGTTGTGGGTCGGGAACTGCCGGCGGCCGCTCGACGCAGGATGTGGCGCGTGCTCGAAGCCCCGAAGCGTGCGTTGTGGCGCATGGGCCGCGATCTCGTGGACGATCCCGACGATCGCGAGGTCGACTACGTGATGCGGGCGATCGCCGACCTGCTCGTCGGGGGTATCGAGCAGGCGCTCACCTACCGCGACGCGGCGACCGCGGTGCCCGACATCCTCGCAACCCGGCTGCGGTTCCTTCGGGCGGCCCGCGAGGACCGGGGCCACTAGCCTCACATCGTCAGTCGGGAGGAGCCGTCGATGGCAAGGACCAGCCGGTCGCAGATGGTCACGGTGTTGCAGGGTGTGCCGCTGTTCAACGGATTGAGCAAACGGCAGCTGGCCGAAGTCGCAAAGGTCGCCTACGAGGACGACTACGCACCGGGCGACGTCATCGTCAAAGAGGGCGACGTCGGTCAGAAGCTCGTCGTGCTCACCGCTGGCACCGCCGACGTCATCCGCAAGAAGCACATGCTCGCCACGTTGCGCTCGGGCGATGTGATCGGCGAGATCGCCCTGATCGACGGGCGCCCCCGCACCGCCGAGGTCGTGGCCACGTCGCCCGCAGCCGGCGTAGTGGTGTATGCGACGGCGTTTCGGAAGCTACTCGACACCGTGCCCGCATTGAGCCGCAACATCATGCTGGCGCTGGCCGCACGCCTCCGTGAGGTCGACGAGCACGCCGACACGCACGGCTAGCGAAACCGGGACGGCGAGGAAGGCCGCCCGCGGCCGTCGCCGGCCACCATCGGCGCTCCCGGAGCAGACCGGTACAGATGGCGGCGCGGCGCCGGAGGTGGGGCACTTCAGGCGCGCCGGGCGATCTCCTCCAGGTGGGCGCCGGTCACCGCCACGTAGTCGTCTGGGGTGAGCAGCACCTGGAGGCCCTTTGCGCCACCCGAGACGCCGATCACGTCGTGCTCGGCGGCCGAGAGGTCGAGATACACGGGCAGCTCCTTGCGGGCGCCGATGGCGGTGACCCCTCCGCGGCGGTACCCGGTGAGCGGCTCCACGTCCTTGAGCGGCACGAGCGCCATCCGCCGGTCGCCGGCGGCGCGAGCCAGTGCCTTCAGGTCGAGCTCCGTGTCCGCCGGGATCACGGCGAAGCACGGGCCGGTGCGCTCGCCGGTGGCGACGAGGGTCTTGAAGACCTGCGGAGCCGGCACACCGATCAGCGCGGCCACCGCCTCGGCCGAGAACTCCTCGAGCGAGATGTCGTAGCTGCGCACCTCGTGGTGGACCGCTGCCGTCTCCAGCATGCGGATGGCGTTGGTCTTCTTCGTCATCGACGACCTCCGGACCGGCAACCTACCCGAGTATCCGATATCGTCTTCCGGGCCAGCGAGGTGAAGGAGCTCCCGTGCCCCACATGATGGACGACTTCCCGCTCCTGCTGTCGACGCTGTACGACCGGGCGGTACGTCTCTACCCAGGCCAGGAGATCGTCTCCGTGGAATCGGACCTGTCGTTGCGCCGTCAGACGTACGCGGAGACAGACGGCCGGATTCGCCGGCTGGCGGCCGCGTTCGGCACGAAGCTCGGGCTCGGTGAAGGCGCCATCGTCGGCACGTTCGCCTGGAACAACGTGCGTCACCACGAGCTGTACTGGGCAACGACGAACACCGGACGCGTGTGCCACACCCTGAACATCCGGCTCTTTCCCGAGCAACTCGCATACATCATCAATCACGCTGGGGACCGGGCCATCTTCGTCGACCCCGATCTGGTCGGCCTCCTCGAGCCCATAGCCGGCGAGCTCGACAGCGTCGAGGCCTTCATCGTCATGAGCGACCACCTCGGCGACACGACCCTGCCGAATGCCGTCACCTACGAGGACCTCATCTCCGACGTCGAGCCGCACGGCGCGTGGCCGCTGCTCGACGAGCGGTCGCCGATGATGTTCTGCTACACCTCGGGCACCACCGGTCACCCGAAGGGCGTGGCCTACACCCAGCGCTCGACGTACCTGCACACGATCCACAACCTGGCCACGCTACCGATCACCGCACGCGACAACGTGCTCCCCGTGGTGCCGATGTTCCACGCGTCGGCATGGGGCTACCCGTTCGAGGCAACGGTCTCCGGCGCCAAGATCACCTATCCGGGTCCCGATCTCTCGCCGGAAGGGCTGGTGCAGCTGTTCCACGAAGAGCGGGTGACCTTCTCCGCCGGCGTACCCACCGTGTGGCTCGGCATCCAACATCACCTCGCCGAGCATCCTGAGATCGACGTCAGCTCGATCGAGAAGTTCCTGTGCGGCGGCTCGGCGGTGCCGAGGGCGATGATCGACTGGTACTGGAGCAACCGGGGCATCCGGGTGGTCCAGGCCTGGGGCATGACCGAGACCAATCCGGTGGCGTCGGTGGCGCTGCTGAAGCCGGGCATGGAGGAGTGGGAGCACCAGCGCCAGCTCGACTTCATGGAGACCGCCGGGCTCCCCATCCTCGGGCTCGAGGTGAAGATCGTCGACGAGGAGGGCAACGCCCTTCCGCACGACGGCGAGGCGTTCGGCGAGCTGCTCATCCGCGGCCCCTGGATCGCCGCCGAGTACTACAACGACCCGCGCAGCCCGCAGTCCTTCGTCGACGGGTGGATGCGCACCGGCGACGTCTGCAAGATCACCCCGGAGGGCTACATCCGCATCACCGACCGGTCCAAGGATGTGATCAAGTCCGGCGGGGAGTGGATCTCGTCGATCGATCTCGAGAACGAGCTCATGGCGCACCCCGCCGTCAAGGAAGCCGCCGTCGTCGGCGTGAAGCACCAGAAGTGGCAGGAGCGCCCCATCGCGGTCGCCGTGCTCGCCCCCGGCAAGGAGACGTCCGAAGAGGAGCTCCTGGAGTTCCTCGAGGACCGGGTCGCCAAGTGGTGGCTGCCCGACCGCATCCTGTTCATCGACGCCATCCCCAAGACGGGCACCGGCAAGTTCGACAAGAAGGTCGTCCGCGACCAGTACAGCGAAGTCCTCATGTGACGAGGAAGGTCCGTCCGGCCCGGCGGGGCCGGTTCGCGCTCAGCTCGGCAGGGACGCTCCCAGCTCGTCCCAGCGGTTCGCCGTTGCGATGTCGACGACCGTCCATGCCATGGCGATGGCGCCGTCGCGGATGGCGCGCTCGCCGTCCGGTGTCACCGTGTGGGCGGCGAACTCGCGTTGATGATTCACCGCCGGGGCGCTGTTGATGCCGAGCATCGGGTGGATGGTGGGCACGATGCGGCTCACGTTGGCCATGTCGGTCGACCCGGCCGCCCCCGGGTCGTGGCCGGCGGCCGAGCCCATGGTGCGGCCCAGCGCCGCGCTGTTGGCGGAGAAGAGCTCCACCATGACGGGATCGTTGTGCATCTCGGTGTAGGTGTGGCCCCGCGGCGTGATCTCGACCGAGCATCCCGTGGCGAGCGCCGCCGCCTCGAAGCACGCCTCGACCTTCTTGCGCAGCTCCGTGAGGCGGGTCATCGTCGCGGCGCGCACGTAGAAGGCCAGGGACGTGTGCTGCGGGATCACGTTGGGGGCGCCGCCACCGTGGGTGATGACCCCGTGCACCTTGTCGGTGTTGTAGAGCGTCTGGCGGAGCGTCGAGATGTTGACGTAGGCCTGGACCGCCGCATCGAGCGCGTTGATCCCCACCTGGGGAGCGAAGGCGGCGTGCGACTCCTTGCCGTAGAAGTCGATGTCGAGGTGGGCAACGGCGAGGAAGGCGGGGTCGACCATGTCCTCCGGTGAGGGGTGGATCATCATCGCCGCCGCCGCACCTTCGAAGGCGCCGGCCTCGATCATGTCGATCTTGCCGCCGTATGACTCCTCGGCCGGCGTGCCGAGCACGCGAACCCGGAAACCGAGCTCTTCGGTCAGGCCGGCGAGCGCCACTCCCGCTCCGCAGGCCGCCGCTGCGATGACGTTGTGGCCGCAGGCGTGGCCGACCTCCGGGAGCGCGTCGTACTCGGCGCAGATCACGACCTCCGGGCCTTTGCGGCCGGAGCGGGCATCGAAGGCGGTCTCGAGGCCCCATGCGGGGTACTCGACGGTGAGCCCGTTGTCCCTGAGGAACTCGACGAGTCGCGCTGAGGAGGCGTGCTCCTCGTAGGCGATCTCCGGGTTCTCGTAGAGCCACGTGGAGATGTCCCTGAGCGCCGGCTCCACCGTGGAGAACCGATCAACGACGACCTGCTTCGGGTCCATGCGCACCTCACCTGCCTCACGATCGGGGACCTTCGCCCGGATCTGAGGGAGGCTAGTTGTCCGTACGATTGGGCGGTTCACCAACCACCGATCGAGATCGAGGAGCGTATGGGCCACTATCGCGACATGCTGAAGGAGATCCACGAAGAGACCCGTGATCTCCGAACGCACATCGACGACGTCTACGCAGGATTCGGTGCCATGCACCGTGCCGCCTATGCCGATGGCGCACTGTCCGCCAAGACGAAGGAGCTGATCGCGCTCGCCATCGCGATCCACGACCATTGCGACGGGTGCATCGCCTCCCACGCTCGCGGCGCCGCCCGCCACGGTGCCAC
>DKBA01000111.1:0-246 GCA_002450985.1 Acidimicrobiia bacterium UBA6912 | reverse complement strand
GCTGGGGCCGCTCAACCTGTCGCTGCACGGGCTTTTTGCGGGTCTCGGATTCGTCGCCGGTGCGGCGCTCATGATCCGGGAGGCGCGGCGGCGTGGTTTCGATCCAGACAAGATCACGTCCGTGCTGACCTGGGCGCTCGTTGCGTCGCTGTTGGGAGCTCGACTCTTCACGGTTCCAGCGCACATCGGGGATCCGGGCTACGGGTTCAGCGACGCGATCAGCATTGCAGGCGACTACAGCATCCT
>DKBA01000156.1 GCA_002450985.1 Acidimicrobiia bacterium UBA6912 | reverse complement strand
GAGCTGGCGGGCCCGCAGGGCCCGGCTGAGGGGGCTTCTTCGACGGGATCGTCTCGCACCGCACCGCTCGCCGCTGCGTGCGGTGTCTTCACGATCTGGGTGACGCGGCGCAACGCCGCACACCCGGCCCCAGCAAGTCCTGGCTGGAAGCGAGCCACGGGCGAGCGATCTGACGTCTGACGTCTGACAGAGGCCGCAGGCCGAGCGGATCTGGTAGCAAGCCGAAGGCGAGCGACTACGCCACGATCGTGTCGCCGTCCGGTTGCTGGAGGACGAAAGCGACCACCAGCGTCGCCCGAGACGGCCAGTCGAGGAGCGTGTCGAGTGCCCTGGCGTTTGCGGCGGGGCGGAACACGTCCCACGCCGTCGGCCCCTGCACCCTGACCACGAGATCGAGGTTCGGCCGGGGCACGAGCACGGCGCCTTCGAGGTCGAAGCCCTCCATCTCGACGACGGCGAGATCGAGCTCGTCGCATCGCTTGATGAACTCCTCGGCAACCGGCCTGGGGAAGAAGCCCTCACCGTCCGATGTGCGGTGCACGGCCTGGGGATCGAACTCGTCGAGCAGGGTCATCGTCGCCGGATGCTCCGACTCCCAGCTCTGCTCGTCCCCACCGCCACCGTCGTCGGCTTCGTCCTCCGCATCGGGCTCGGCGCGGCGAATGCCGAGCGACGCGCGCAGCTCGGCGAATTCCGCGGCGTCGGCAACCGGCGACACGATCTGCTCGGCCATGTCGAGGACCCGGATCAGCTCGCGCACGTCGAGATCCTTCACGTCCCCGTCGTCGTCGGGGTAGATCTGGACGACCGGGGTGTCGTCGTCCCAGAACACCATGCCGACGAACTCGTCGTCACGCCACAGCTCGACGACCGGTTGGTCGAAGTCCTCTCGCTCGGTCTCGACGATGCGCAGCGGAATCATGCGCGGAGTGTAGGAGGAGCAGGGGTGACACGGCAGACCTCAGACGACTGGCCACAAGCCGCGCCGGCCGGGACCGTCCGGTGACACTCGGCCCTGTCCCGGTACCCGCCCTCTCACGTACCGTGAAGGTGCGCAGCACGGGAGACTGCGAATGCGCCTCGGCCTGCTCGGCCAGCTCGAGACTGGCACAGGGGGATCGAAGGTCACCGCGCCCAAACCGCGTGCGCTGCTCGCCTATCTCGCAGTACATCGCGACGCCCCCGTGTCCACAGACCGCATCGCCGAAGCCTTGTGGGGCAACGACCTGCCCAAGGATCCGGCCGGCGCGGTGGCGTTCCACGTCTCCCGCATCCGGGCGCTGGTCGGTGAGCACATCATCGAGACGACTCCCCTCGGCTATCGCCTGGGCGCGTCGGTCGAGACCGACATCGAGGAGTTCACTGCGTTGGTCGGCGAGGGACGTGATGTGGCCGCCGGCGACCCCGAGCGCGGCATCGAGCTGCTGGACCGGGCCCTGGCGCTGTGGCGGGGCCCTCCCCTGGCCGACGTCGCCGACGCCGACTTCGCCCAGACCGAGATCCGCCGCCTCGACGAGCTCCGCCTCCAGGCCGAAGAAGGGCGCGCCGAAGCCTCGCTCCAGCTGGGCGAGGCCGAGGGGCTGGTCGCGCGCCTCGAGGGGCTCGTCGCGGCGCACCCCCTGAGAGAGCGGTCGGTCGGCCTCCTCATGGATGCGCTGCTGGCATGTGGTCGCCCCGCCGAGGCGCTCGCCGCCCACGAGTCGTGCCGGGCACGGCTGGTGAGCGAGCTCGGCGTCGCCCCGGGCGCCGCGCTCCAGGCCCGCTACGACCGGATCCTCGGCGCCCCGGAACCCGGGCGCGGCGAGGTGCGCAACCCCTACAAGGGGCTGCGCCCGTTCCTGGAGCGGGACGCCGGCGACTTCTTCGGACGTGAGGACCTCGTCGCCGACATCCTCGAGAGGATCGCCGGCGGGGAGCGATTCGTCGCCCTCGTTGGACCCAGCGGCTCGGGGAAATCGAGCGTGCTGCGGGCCGGCGTGGTACCGGCGCTGCGCCAGGGCGGCATCCCGGGGTCGGCGACCTGGCCGGTCGCCGTCCTCCACCCGGGTGGCCATCCGCTCGAAGCGCTGGAGGCGGCGTTCTTGCGCACCACCTCCGACGCTACCTCGGGCTTGCTGGAGGTGCTGGCCGCCGACCGGCGCGGCCTGGCCAGAGCCGTCAAGCGGCTCGCCCCGGACGAGGGCCGGGTGGTGGTGATCATCGACCAGTTCGAGGAGCTCTACCGGCTGCCGCCCCCCGAGGAGCGCGACCACGTGGAAGCTCTCCTCGCCGAGGCCATCGAGGACGTCGACATCCCCCTCGTGGTGCTCGTCGGGCTACGCGCCGACTACTACGACCGGCCGCTGGGCGATCCCCGGCTCGCCGTCCTGTTCGGTGCCGCCACCGTGGCCTTGCCGCCGCTCCGTTCCGGTGACCTGGAACGGGCCATCGCCGGCCCGGCACAGCGGGTCGGGGTGACCGTGGCCTCCGAGCTCGAGGCGCAGATCATGACCGACGTGCTGGACCGTCCGGGTGAACTGCCGCTCCTCCAGTACGCGCTCACCGAGGTGTTCGATCGTCGCCGTGATCACCAGGTGGGCGTCGCCGAGTACGAGGAAGTGGGCGGTGTCGTCGGCGCCCTGGCGGCCACGGCGGAGCGACTCCACGCCGGCCTGTCTGCAGAGGGCCGGGACGTCCTGCGCCGGGTCCTGCTCGACCTGGTCGCCGTCGATGCCGAGGGGGAGTCCTCCCGACCGGTCAGGTGCAGCGACCTCGACGCCGACGGCACGGCCGCGGTGCTGCGCGCCCTCGACGAGCACCGGCTGATCACCCTCGACCGGGACGTGAGCGGCGCCCCGATCGTCGAGGTCGCCCACGAAGCGCTCTTCTGGGCCTGGGCTCGCCTGGCAGGATGGATCGAGGAGCGCCGCGACGACCTGCGCATGCGCCAGCGCCTGGCCGCCGCCACGAGAGATTGGGAGGACGCCGGCGAGGATGCCGGCTACCTGCTCACCGGGACCCGCCTCCAGCAGCTCGCGGCGTGGGCGGCGGGCACCGACGTGGCGATCCCACCCTCGTCACGCCGCTACCTCGAGGCCTCGGTCGTCGCAACGAGGGCGGCCGAGACGGCAGAGGCGGAGCGGGCGGCACGCGAGCGAGCCACGGCGCAGAGAGCGGCGCGACGCACGCGGCTCGCCGCCGGTCTCGTCGTCGTCGCCCTCCTCGTCGGCGGGCTCGCCGCGTACGCCTGGGACCAGCGCAACCAGGCTAACGACCTCGCCGCCGAGGTCGAGCGGGTGAAGCTCGCCAACGAGCTCACCGTCGCCTCTATCGGCAACCTGTCGATCGACCCCGAGCTGAGCATCCTGCTCGCCTACGAGGCGATGGCGACGACGGCGACGGTCGACGGTACCGTCCTGCCGGAGGCCGTCGACGCCATGCACTGGGCGCTCCAGGAGCATCGGGTCACCTATCCCCTCGTCGATGGCCCCACGGACGTTCGCGCCAGTCCTTTCGGATTCCGCGGCGTGTTCGAGCTGCCACCGCCTGCGCTCGCCGAGCTGGCGGCGGCATCCGTGACGCGCGGCCTGACCCAGGAGGAGTGTCTCCGCTACGTCGGAGCCGGTGGGTGTTCCCGGCCCAACGGCCACATCGCCGAAGGTGACGTGGTGGAGGCGGGAGTGCGTCCTGCTGCCGCACAGTCGCTCGCTGGGACGTCCGTGACCGTCGTCGATCCCGCAGGGAATCGTCGCGAGATCATGAATCACTTCACCGAGTTGACGGGCATCCAGGTGGTCTACATCCCCGAGTGGGCGAGCGCCCACCTCCCGGAGCTGCTCGCCGTCGGGGAAACCCCGGACGCATTCCTTCTCCCGCAGCCGGGTGCGTTGGCCGACCATACCGCCTCTGCGGGCTTCGTCGATCTCTCTCGGTATCTGGGACGGCAGGAGCTGGAACGGCGCTTCGGCCGGTACCTCACGTCGCTCGGGACCATCGGCGCCGACGGTGCGTGGCCGGCCGCCTCCGGTGCCGTCGCCGCCTTCCCGATCAAGCTCGATCACAAGAGCTTGATCTGGTACTCACAGGCAACGTTCGCCGAGGCGGGGTATGCGATCCCGGAGACGTGGAGCGAGCTGGAGCACCTTGTCGCGGAGATGAAGGCAGACGGACACACACCTTGGTGCCTCGGCCTCCGGGGTGACTTGGGGGAGGTCCACGGCTGGCCGGCGACCGACTGGGTAGAGGACGTCCTCCTTCACACCGCAGGCCCCGACGTGTACGACGACTGGACGTTCCACAGGATTCCCTTCAACGATCCGAAGGCGGTGCCCGCCTTCGAGCGCTACGGGACGGTCGTCCACGACCACGGCGTGGGGCCCCGGGACGGGGAGTGGACGATCGAGAACGTACCAGGCTTCTGGATCGGGATCCTCGTCTCGGAACCGGAGGTGTGCCGGATGATGCGGGGCGCCAACTACTCCCTTGGGTCCTGGCTGCCCGAAGGTGTCGACACGGATGCGTTCGGTGTGTTCCGCTTCCCCACCGACGACCCCAGCCTCGCCGCCGCCACGGTCGTCGGTGCGCAGTACATGGAGGTCTTCACGGACCGGCCCGAGGTGCGGGCGCTGGTGCACTTCGTGCTGTCGGACGAATGGGGTGACTACTGGGCGAACGACCTGAACTGGCTCAGCGCCGATGCCGACTTCGACGAGTCGCGGTATTCGACGGAGCAGCAGCGGCAGATCGCCACCTGGCTCCAGGAGGCGAAGGACGCCGACCTGATACGCTTCGACGCCTCCGACCTCATGCCGGCGAGCATCGGAACCTTCGACTGGGACCCGGTCAAGCAGGTGGCTGTGACCCCCGCGTTCTGGGACAGGATGGTCGAGTACACCCGGGATCGCAGCGTGCTCGACGAGGTGCTCGCCGGCATCGAGCAGGAGTGGCAGGAGATCGAGGCCGGCGCGGTCGCTCCCTGACCTCGCACGCGGCCTGCCGCGCTCCACATCGATCCCACATCCGTTCCTCACCGGTCCCTCGATGAGGCCACAGCGCGCTCCGAGACGTTTGGGGCGTGGAACGGATCACTCACCTCATCGTCTCGCTCGCCACGCTGATGCTGGCGTTGAGCCTCGGCGGCGCCAACAGTCCACCGGCGAACCCGACGTTCGTCGTAGCGGCCAGCGAAGCTGCGGACATGGACCTCGCCGGGTGGGCTCGGGACCGATTCGAAGCAGCCGGGCTGGACCTCCCCGCAGTGGTGATCACGTTCCACGACGACCGCAGCCCGTGCCGGGGCAACGCGGGGCTGTACCACCCGAGCGACCCGGTCGAGGTCCACCTGTGCCTTCCGCAGGATCGGTCGGCCACGACCGCCAAGCTGACGGCGCTCCACGAGCTGGGCCACGCCTGGGCGGAATCGCAGACAACCGAAGAGACGCGAGCCCTGTTCCTCGCCGTGCGCGGCCTCGACGCCTGGAAGGACCCTGCTCGGCCGGCGCACCTGTGGGGCGCCGAGCACGCCGCAGAGACCATCTCGTGGGCCTTGATGGACACCCGCATCCGAATCGTCCGCATCGACGATGCCGACGAAGACGCGCTCGCCGACGCCTACCAGGTTCTCACCGGATCGGACCCGCGCCCGGCGGAGATCTGACGTCTGACGTCTCGAAGCGATCTGGAAGCGAAGCGA
>DKBA01000275.1 GCA_002450985.1 Acidimicrobiia bacterium UBA6912 | reverse complement strand
GGGCGATGGAGATCATCGACGAGCTCGAGCCGACCGCTCGGGGGCCGTACGCAGGCGCCGTCGGTTACGTCGACTTCTCCGGCAACCTCGACACGGCGATCGCGCTCCGCACCATGGTCGCCGACGGTCACACGGCCTGGGTGCAGGCAGGCGCCGGCGTGGTTGCCGACAGCGAGCCTGCCGCCGAGTACGAGGAGTGCCGGAACAAGGCGGCCGCGGTGCTCGCCGCCATCGCTGCGGCGTCACATCTCGAGGAGGAGATGCCATGACGGGCAGGGGAGGGGCAGATTTCTACGGCGACGTCACCGGCGAGTACCTCGCGCTGCGCACCGAGGCTGCGTATGTCACCGACTGGCACGAGATCGTCTGGGTGCGCGGCCCCGACGCGGTGCGGTTCCTCGACGGGCTCGTGAGCCAGGCGGTGGCGCCGCTGGAGCCCGGGGCGGTGGCCCGCTCGCTGCTGCTCGCCCCGCAGGGCAAGCTGCGGGCACCGCACCACCTGCTCAGGGGCGAGGACGAGGTGGGTCTCGTGGTCGATCGCGGCGTCGCAGACACGGCCGCCGCAGACCTGCGTCGCTTCAAGATCCGGGTCGACGTGGTGATCGAGCCCGAGGAGCGACCGGTGGTGGATGTGTGGGGGCCGCTGGCACGCGACGTCGCCGCATCGCTCGTCGGGGCGGCCCCGGGGGCGTCTGCCTGGCTGCGCACGGATACGGATGGGCTCGCAGCGGGAGTCCCGTTCCCGCTGGTCGGCCTGCCACGGGTCGTGCTCGTCGGGGTCGACGTCGATGGATCGGCCGCTGCAGGGCTCACCCGAGCCGGGCGGCTCGCCGCCGACGCCGTCCGGATCGAGGCGGGTGAGCCGATCATGGGGGTGGACATCGACGAGGGAACGATCCCTCAGGAGGGCGACGTCGTCGCCGGTGCGGTCGACTTCACCAAGGGTTGCTATCTGGGCCAGGAGCTGGTGGCCCGCATCGACTCCAGGGGGCAGGTGAACCGACACCTGCGCGGCGTGAGGATCGCCACCAACGTGCTTCCTCCGGTGGGGGCAGAGCTCGTCGTCGGGGAGCGCGTCGTCGGTGCGATCACCTCGCTGGCGGAGTCGCTCGAGTTGCGGGCACCGGTGGGGCTGGCGCTGGTGCGCCGCGAGGTCGAGCCGGGAACCGCCGTGGACGTTCGCTGGGAGGGCGGAGAAGCCCCGGGACACCTTTCCGGCCTGCCCCTCGACACCTTCGACGCAGCATGAGCGGCGCAGGCGGGGAGTCACGATCCCGCCGTCATGCTCTCGCGGCGTCGCCGGTCGGGGTTCTGGTGGCGGACGAGGGCTTCTAACCTCGCACCGATGCGCCGCCTTGCGACGATCACCGCCGCCGCCTTCTCCCTGGCCCTCGCCGGATGCGGGGGATCGACCGCCGGTCTCCTTGGCGCCGACCTCTACGAGCAGAGCTGTGCCGGGTGTCACGGCGCCGCCGGGGAAGGTGGTCTCGGAACGGCGGTCGGCCCGGGCTCCAACGCCGTGAGTCTGAGTGACGAGCAACTCGCTGCCGTGATCGTCGTCGGTCCGGGCAGCATGCCGGCCTTCCCCCGCCTCACGGACGAGCAGATCGACAGCCTGGTGATGTACCTGCGTGAGCTCCAGACGCCGTGATCCTCACCGCCATCCTCGAGGCGACGCGCGCCAGGATCGCTGCGCTTCCTCCCCTCGACGAGCTCGAGGCGCTCGGCCGGGCGCAGCCGTCGCCACGCGATTTCGCTGCGGCGCTGCAGGGTGCGGGTCTCAGCGTGATCGCCGAGATCAAGCGACGCTCTCCCTCGGCCGGCGTCATCGCCGCGGACATCCAGCCGGCGGCGCAGGCGGCGGCCTACGTCGCCGGTGGCGCCGCCGCCATCTCCGTGCTGACGGAACCCGACTTCTTCGCCGGCTCCCTCGAGGACCTGAACGCGGTGCGGGCCGCGGTCGGCGTTCCGGTGCTTCGCAAAGACTTCGTGCTCGACCCGGCTCAGGTGTGGGAGGCGCGGGCGGCAGGGGCCGACGCCGTCCTCCTCATCGTGGCCGCCCTCACCGCCGCCCAGCTCGGAGAGCTGCTGGCCGTCGCCGAGGAGGCCGGCCTCGCCGCCCTGGTGGAGGTGCACACCGCGGCAGAGGCCGATGCGGCGATTGCCGGCGGAGCCCGGATCATCGGGGTCAACAACCGCGATCTCACCACCTTCGTCACCGATCTGGCCGTGGCCGAGCGACTGTCCGTTCGCTTGCCGGCCGGCGTCGTGCGCGTCGCCGAGAGCGGTGTGTCCGATGTGGCGGGATCGCAGCGGATGGCGGCAGCCGGCTATGACGCGATCCTCGTGGGTGAGGCGCTGGTGCGGGCCCCCGACCCGGCGGCCCTGGTGCGCCGCCTCCGAGGATCCGGATGACCTGGGTCAAGGTCTGCGGGCTCACCCGCCCCGTCGACGTCGAGGCGGCGGTGGCGGCTGGTGCCGACGCCGTCGGATTCGTCTCGCATCCGGGCTCGCCCCGGTACGTGTCGCTCCCGATGATCGCCGAGCTCGCCGACGGTGTGCCGGTCACCCGCGTGATCCTGACGGTGAATCTCGGAGTCAGGGCGGCGCTCACCGCCGTCGAGGCCACGGGCGTCGACGGGATCCAGCCGTACGGCCCGCGAGCCGCCGAGGTGACGGCGGCCGCCCTCGACGCGGGCGTGATGGTGCTGCGCCCGCTGCAGGCGCAGGCCGGGCTCGAGCTGCCGGAGGAGGACGGGTCGATCCCGCTGCTCGACACCCCGGACGACGACGTGCTCGGCGGCACGGGTCGCAGCTTCGACTGGTCATGGGTGCGGGGCCTGGGACGCCGCTTCGTCCTCGCCGGGGGCCTGAACCCCTCGAACGTTGCCGCCGCCATCCGTCTCGTCCGGCCGTGGGGAGTGGATGCGTCGAGCGGTCTCGAGGCGGCGCCCGGCATCAAGCACCCCGGTAAGGTGGCCGCCTTCGTTCAGGAGGCCAAGCGCGCATGACGATGGCGCGACCCGACGCCCGCGGCCGCTTCGGCGACTACGGCGGCCGCTTCGCTCCCGAGACACTGATGCCTGCTCTCGACGAGCTCGAGGCGGCGTTCGATGCGGCATGGGCCGATCCCGGATTCCACGCCGAGCTCGACGCACTGTTGCGAACCTTCGTCGGTCGCCCGACACCGGTGCATCGGGCTGCCCGGCTCTCAGCACAGCTCGGCGTCGACCTGTGGTTCAAGCGAGAGGACCTCGCCCACACCGGGGCGCACAAGATCAANNCGCCGGCCAGCACGGCGTCGCCACGGCGACGGCGTGTGCGTTGCTCGGGCTCGAGTGCGCGGTGTACATGGGGGCCAAGGACATCGAGCGTCAGGCGCTGAACGTCTACCGGATGAGGCTGCTCGGCGCCGAGGTGATCCCGGTGACCCACGGCGCCGCGACGCTGAAGGACGCCGTGTCTGAGGCGATGCGCGATTGGGTGCGCACCGTCGACACCACCCACTACATCATCGGTTCCGTCGTCGGTCCCCACCCCTTTCCGTACATGGTGCGCGAGCTGCAGAAGGTGATCGGGGAGGAGCTCCAGCATCAGCTCGACGGCTCGGCGCCCGACCGGCCCGCCCCCGACGTCATCGTCGCCTGCGTCGGTGGCGGGTCGAACGCCATGGGCATCTTCTATCCGTACGGCGGGAGCGGCGTCGACCTCGTCGGCGTCGAGGCCGCCGGGTACGGCATCGAGACGGGCCGGCACGGGGCGTCGCTCGGCGCCGGCACGCCTGGCGTGCTGCATGGTGCCGTCACCTACCTGCTCCAGGACGACGATGGGCAGGTGCTCGAGGCGCATTCGCTCTCCGCGGGTCTCGATTACCCGGGAGTCGGGCCGGAGCACGCATGGTTCAAGGATGCCGGCATCGCCCGCTACGAGTCGGTGACCGACGACGAAGCGGTCGCCGCACTTCACGTGATGGCTCGCACCGAGGGCATCATCCCGGCACTCGAGTCGGCGCACGCCCTGGCCTGGGTGGTGCGCGAAGCCCCATCCCTCACCGGCAAGACCGTCGTTCTCAACCTGTCGGGTCGCGGGGACAAGGACGTCCAGCAGATCGCCGCCCTCGATGGCTGACACGGGGGTGGCGACCGTGCGCCGTGCCTTCGCCGATGCGCACGCCGAGGGCAGAGCGCTCCTCATGCCGTATCTCACCGCGGGCCTGCCGGATCCCGCATCTTCGGCGGACCTCTTCGTCGCCATGGCCGAGGCGGGCGCCGATGGGTTCGAGATCGGGATCCCGTACTCGGACCCGCTGATGGACGGGCCCACCATTCACACCGCCGGCCTGCGGGCGCTCGACGCCGGGGCGACGTTCGCCCGCAGCATCGAGATCGTCCGGGACGTCGTCGACCGCACCGGGCGGCCGGTGTTCGTGATGACGTACGCCAACCCCGTGCTCACCCGAGGGGCCGATGCCTATGCCGAGGCCGTCGCCGCCGCCGGTGCGGCGGGGCTCATCATCGCCGACCTCCCGGTCGACGAGGCCGCTCGCTTCTCGGCGGCCACGGCGGCGGCCGGTCTCGGTCTCGTGATGTTCGTGGCCCCGACCACCGATGATGCCCGCCTGGAGCGGGTGATCGCGGCCGATCCGGTCTTCATCTACGGGGTGGCGCGCATGGGCGTCACGGGCGAGCAGGTCGAGGCCTCGTCCCAGCTCGAGAACCTGGCCCGACGGGTGCGGGCCCGCACCGACATCCCCCTGGTCGCCGGCGTCGGCATCTCCACCCCGGAGATGGCGGCCGCAGCCGCCCGCCACGCCGACGGGGTCATCGTCGGCTCAGCTCTGGTCCGTCGGGTCCTCGAGGCGGACAGCGTCGCCGCCGCATCTGTATCGCTGCGCACGGCGGTGGCCGAACTCGCGGTGGCCGTCAGGCATTGAGGCCGGCCATCAGATGCCGGTGACCGACAGTGAGACACCTGCGGCGACGAGGGGGCCGAGGATCACCAGCGCCGCCTCGATGGCGACGAGAAGGCGATTCCCGCCCGTCAGCTCGTCTCGCAGCGCGTGCCGGAGGCGCAGCCACTCGAGGCGGGCGGCCGGTGTCGTGTCCGGTCCGGCCGGCGCAGAGTGGCCGATCACTGCCTCGGCGGTGTGGGCGAGCAGGCTGCGCGGAGGCAGCGAGACGATCGCCATGACCCCCGTCAAAGCCAGTCCGATGAGGAGGACGATCTCCTGAGGAGGCCGCACCAGCAGTTCGTTGGTCGCCGCACCGAGTGTCACCTGGAGGAGCGTGGCGATCAGGCCGAAGTAGGCGAGTATGCCCCGCACGCGTCCGGCCACTTCCCGGTACTGACGCACGACGGCGTCGAGAGGCTCAGCGGGCGCAGGGGTCAGTCGCCCGCCGAGGCGGCGCTCCATCAAGGAGGCGGCGCGGAGCGCCACGATGCCGCCGGACACGCCGACGATCGTGAGCGCCGTCGCCACCCAGAGCCACCAGCTGAGAGGCTTCCCCCGGGTCGTGTCCACGTGGCGCGTCACCTCCATGACCCACGCCACCACGGCGGTCGCAACGAGGAACACGGCGATGAACCATGCCGCCTGGCCGAGATAGCCGTAGGCGGATGTCGATGAGCTCCACGGAGCGGCCCGCGTGGGAATGTCGACGTGGGGACGCAGGTCGCGGTACCACCAGACCCACATTCGCACGCCGAGGGCTCCAACGGCTCCGAGCAGGGCGGCGAAGACGGCGGTGACCGTACCGAAGCGACCTGAAGCGATGCTGCCGAGCACCGCACCCGCGAGCAGACCGAGTACGCCGACGACCCACATGATCACCAGCTGGCACTCCACGCCCATGACCCGGCACGAAGGCTCCATCCAGCCCCGAACGCCCCCGCCATTCCCTCGTGTGGTGCGGTCCATCATCGGGAAGCTAGTGCCTTCCCGCTGCATTCGTGGGGTCGTCCGATTCCACACAGCAGCACCGCGACGAGCGTCACGGCGCTGCAGGCTCCGAAGTCGCCCCTCGGGGTGTGTGACGGGCCCACGATGGGGGTGGGGTGCCGTCTGTGGGAGGAGCGGCGACCTGCCTCCCCCGGGTGCCGCTGGCACCGAAGCCGCCCCGGGTAGGAACCGGCACCGGGGGATCGATGGCGGGGATCCAAGGGATCAACGGCTGGCGAACCGGGATTCACCTCATGCCTGACACCGAGCGGACCGATCGCCGCATAGCCCCGGGGACCGGGTGCACTTCGAGCGCTCGGGCCGCGTCTCATAGTCCGTGTCGGAACCGGCGATTTTGGAGGCAAAGCTGCGCGTTCCCCAGCTAGACATCGTGAATCTGAATAGTCTCGGTCGCCGCCGCCGTCCACACTTGCACCATCAGCACGGTGCGTCCCACGGCGGGCGACGGAGACAAGGAGATGGAACTTCCATGGCAGGTAGCGCACCCGAGGTGACGGTCTTCAACTACGTACGCGCCGAGACCGACGTGCAGATGAGGGGCTACATCGGCAAGACCGGTTGCTTCGGCAAGTTCGTGCACAGTCGGGACCCGTACGACGTGCACAACCAGGTCACGGTCCGAGGCAATCGGGACACTCTCTACTCGTTCGGCGTGTTCGACTTGACGTCTCCGCTCACGGTCACGATGCCGGATCCGGCCGGCCGCTACCAGTCGTTCCACGTCATCAGCGAGGACCACTCGATGCCCGTCATCGGGCATGGCCCCGGGACGCTCGAGTTGACCGCGGAGCACGTCGGGACCCGCTACGTGTTCGTGATCATTCGAACCTTCGCCGATCCCAACGACGACGCCGACATGGCGGCCGCTCACGCACTCCAGGACCNNCCCGACTCGACGAAGTGCTTCGGGAACAAGGACGACATCGACCCCATCTACTGGCTGCTCGGCGCAGCCCTCGGCTGGGGCGGGCTCCCCGTGTCGGAGACCCTGTACGTGAATGTCGTCCCCGAACACAACGACGGCACGACGCCGCACGTCCTGACCGTCGGCGACGTCCCCGTCGACGGGTTCTGGTC
>DKBA01000244.1 GCA_002450985.1 Acidimicrobiia bacterium UBA6912 | reverse complement strand
ACGTCTGACGTCTCCAGCCGATAGGCTCGCCCGATGCAGACCGCCGCGCGCTGGGCCGGATTCGGCCAGACCGTGTTCACGGAGATCACCGAGCTCGCCAAGGCCCACGGCGCCATCAACCTCGGCCAGGGCTTCCCCGACTTCGACGGTCCGGATTTCGTCAAGGACGCCGCCGCCGAGGCGATGCGGCGGGGCGACAACCAGTACGCCAGGATGTTCGGGATCCCCGATCTCAACGGGGCCATCGCCGCCCGGTTCACCTCGGACACCGAGATCGCCGTCGACCCCGACACGCAGGTCACCGTCACCTCCGGGTGCACGGAAGCGCTGGCGGCGACGTTCCTCGGCCTGGTGAACCCCGGTGACGAGGTGGTGATCGTCGAGCCGTTCTATGACTCCTACCCGGCGTGCGTGACCCTCGCCGGCGCCACGGCCCGGTACGTGACGCTGCGACCGCCGGATTTCCGGCTCGAACCCGCCGACCTCGCCGCCGTCGTCGGCCCCCGCACCAGGGTCATCCTCATCAACACGCCGCACAACCCGACGGGCAGGGTGTTCGACGATGCCGAGCTGGAGGCGGTCGCCACCCTGGCGATCCGACACGATGCCCTCGTAGTCTCCGACGAGGTCTACGAGCGCATGGTCTACGAGGGCGCCCACCGGTCGATCGCCACGTTGCCCGGGATGTGGGAGCGCACCGTGACCCTGTCGTCGCTCGGGAAGTCGTTCTCGGTGACGGGGTGGAAGGTCGGGTGGGCGGTGGCCCCCGAACCACTCACCGCAGGGGTACGCGCCGCCCACCAGTTCCTGACCTTCGCTACTGCGACGCCGCTCCAGCACGGCGCCGCGGCCGCCCTCGCCGCCGGCCGGGACTACTACGACGCCCTCCTCGCCTCCTACCGCCGCAAGC
Organism: Acidimicrobiia bacterium UBA6912; assembly: GCA_002450985.1. Taxonomy (GTDB): domain Bacteria; phylum Actinomycetota; class Acidimicrobiia; order Spongiisociales; family UBA5794; genus UBA6912. Next base: position 8,126 of record DKBA01000244.1, on the reverse strand, counting down.
GCGACCTGCTGGCCGAGGGACTCGACGCGGTCGGTTTCGAGGTGTTCGTGCCGCAGGGCACCTACTTCATCCTCGCCGACCATCGCCCGTTCGGCTTCCCAGACGACGTCAGCTTCGCCAGGCACCTGGCGGCGGAGGTCGGAGTGGCGGCGATACCGCCGAGCGCTTTCTACCACCGCAAGGCGGACGGCGCCGCCCTCATCCGGTTCGCCTTCTGCAAAGGCGAGGACACGCTCCGCGCCGCCGTCGGGCGGCTGCAGGCCCTGCGGACCTGACCTCGCTCCCCCAACCGTTCTGTGCAGGCGCCGCCGCCTGATAGCGTCCTGCCCGATGGAGATCCACGAGAACATCGTCGACGCCATCGGCAATACGCCGCTGGTGCGGCTGTCCCGGCTCCACCCCCCCGGCAACCTGGTGGCCAAGGTCGAGTACCTCAATCCGGGCGGCTCGGTGAAGGATCGCATCGGGATGCCGATGATCGAACGCGCAGAAGCCCACGGGTGGCTGAAGCCGGGCGGAACCATCGTCGAGCCGACGAGCGGCAACACCGGTGTCGGGCTGGCGATGGCGGCGGTGCTCAAGGGCTACCGGATGATCGCCGTCATGGCCGACAAGCAGTCCAAGGAGAAGCAGGACCTGCTGCGCGCCTACGGCGTCGAGGTGGTGGTGTGCCCGACCGACGTCGAGCCGGAGGATCCCCGTTCCTACTACTCGGTGGCGGAGCGACTCACGAGGGAGATCCCCGGCGCCTACCGTCCCGACCAGTACTCGAATCCGGCCAATCCGCACGCCCACGTGCACACCACCGGACCCGAGATCTGGGAGCAGACCGACGGCAAGGTGGGTGTCTTCGCGGCGGGCGTCGGCACCGGCGGCACGATCACGGGAACCGGCCTCTACCTCAAGTCGATGAACCCCGAGGTGAAGGTCGTCGGCGTCGATCCCGAGGGGTCGATCTACACCGCCGCCACCCCCGAGGACGTGCGCACGTACCTCATCGAGGGCGTGGGCGAGGACTTCTGGCCGGCGACCTTCGATCCGAGCGTCGTCGACCGCTACGAGATGGTCACCGACCGCGAGGCGTTCCTCATGACCAGGCGGCTCGCCGCCGAGGAGGCGCTCCTGGTGGGTGGATCGTGCGGCATGGCCGTCGTCGGGGCCCTGCGCATCGCCGAGGAGATGCCGGATCGGCTGGTGGTCGTGCTCCTCCCCGACTCCGGGCGCAACTACCTGTCGAAGATCTTCGACGACGACTGGATGCGCACCCAGGGCTTCATCGACTGACCCATACCGATCGGTATCGGTTGGGGTCCCGGGCCGAACAGGGACGTCTCGGGGCCCAAAGGCCCATGTGAGCGGCCCAGCCCGGGCGCGAGGCTGAGCTATCGCGCCGCCGAAGTGTGGCGACGAGAGCCAATCGGTCGGCTCCGCCTCGAGAGGGGCCCACCGAGGGCGATCGGCCGGGGTGATGTGCCGACGACCCGGGCCAGTCGGCACGCACCCCGTCCTGCGCGTCGAGTCCGTCAGCGCAGCAGCGGGATGCCGGCCGCCTCGCCCATCTCGAGGAGGTGGGCGACCAAGTCGGGATGGCCGGCGGCGACGACGGGACCCGGCCAGTCGTCGGGCGTCTCCACCACCTCGACCACGCCGCCCGCGGCAGCCACGATGGCCCTGCCCGCGGCGTAATCCCACTCCGGGAGCCCCATCTCGAAGAAGCCGTTGAGCCGCCCCGCGGCAACGGCGCACAGGTCGAGCGCAGGGCTGCCGCTCCTGCGCATGTCGCCGATCCGCGGCAGCACGTGGGCGAGCACCTGGGCCTGGATCTCCCGGTACCGCGGAATCGGGGCAAACCCCGTCGCCAGCATGGCCCGCTCGAGCGGGACGTTCGACTTCACCGTGAGCCGGTGGTCCCCGGCATGGGCGTGCTCTGCGATGCTCCCCACGTACACGATGCCCTGCGCCGTGTCGTGGACGACCCCGATCGCCGGCTCCTCGTCGATGTACACACCGATGGAGACGGCATGCGCCGGGTAGCCGACGTAGTAGTTGGCCGTTCCGTCGAGCGGATCGACGATCCAGCGGATGCCGGAGGTGCCGCTCCGGTCGTCCCAGTCCTGGCCGTGGATGGCGTCCTCGGGGCGATGGTGATGGATGAGCTCGAAGATCTTGCGTGACGCCTCGTCCTCGACCGCCCGGGACAGGTCGGCCGGCGACGCCCTGGTCGCCACCCAGTGTCCGGGCTCGTGACCCTCGTTGTGGACCTCCGCCGCGCGCGCCGCCGCGGCCACCGCGAGGTGGGTGAGGGTGACGAGCTTGGCAGAGCTGCTCAGATCCGCTCCAGTGCTTCGGCGAGGTCCTCGATGAGGTCGGCCGGATCCTCCAGTCCGACCGACAGGCGCACGAGACCGTCGAGGATGCCGATGCGCAGCCGCTCCTCACGGGGGATGCCGGCATGGGTCATCGTGACGGGGTGGGTGACGAGCGACTCCACCGAACCCAGGTTCTCGGCGAGGGTCCACAGCCGCAGCGAGTCCATCAGCTTCTTTCCGGCCTCGAGGCCGCCTTCCACCTCGAACCACAGCATGGCGCCGAACCCGGACGCCTGCCGGCGCGCCAGCTCGTGCTGGGGGAACGACTCGAGGCCCGGGTACCGAACTTGGGCGACCAGCGGGTGCCGCTCGAGGAAGAGGGCGATCTCCATCGCGCTGGCCGACTGACGGTCGAGCCGCTCGCTGAGGGTCTTGGCGCCCTGGAGGGTCAGCCACGCCACCATCGGCGACATGATCGTGCCGGTGGCGTTCTGGATGAACGCCACCTTCTCGTGGTGCTCGGGGGTGCGGCTCACCACCGCCCCGCCGACCGTGGCGTTGTGACCGTCGAGGTACTTCGTCGTGGAGTGGATGATGAGGTCGGCGCCCAGCTCGAAGGGGCGCTGGTAGTAGGGGGTGAGGAAGGTGTTGTCCACGGCATGCGGGATGCCGCGGGCGGCCGTCACCTCGGACACGGCGGCGATGTCGGTCAGCTTCAGCGTCGGGTTGGCGGGTGTCTCGGTGAAGACGAGCCGGGTGTTGTCGCGGATCGCTCGCACGACATTCTCGGCATCCGACGTGTCGACGAAGTCGTAGGTCACACCGAAGCGGCTGTAGACCTGCGTGGCCAGCCGGTGCGTCCCGCCATAGACCACGTCGGAGAAGACGACATGGTCGCCGGCGTTGAGGAAGGCGAGCATCACGGCGTTCGTCGCCGCCATGCCCGTGGCGAAGGCGGCGGCGTCGGCTCCGCCCTCGAGGATCGCCACCTTACGCTCGAACGCTCGCACCGTCGGGTTGCCGCTCCGGCTGTACGAGTACCCCCTCGCCATGTACTCCTCGACCGACGGTTGGGCAAACGTCGTGCTCTGGTGGATGGGGGTGAGCACGGCGCCGGTGGTCGGATCGGGCTCCACACCGGCGTGGACCTGCTTGGTTCGGAAACGCATGACCGTCCTCGATCTACCGTCGGCCGCTGGACGGCCTCAAGATACCGTCGAGCGCCGCGGTGTCTGGCCGGGCGTCAACGTGGTGCTTCCACACCTTCCCCGTCGCCCGGCTCGTGGGCGGTGCGCTCCGCAACGATCGAGCCCCTCACGAAGTCGGGCTCGATGTACATCGGACGGGCATAGGGAACGACCTCCCGCACCCTGGCCTCCACATCGTTGATGGCGTCGGCGACCGCGTCGGCGGTGAGCGTACCGCGGAACTCGACCTTCGCACCGACCAGCAGGTTGTCCGGCCCCAGGTACTGCGTCCTCATGTGGATGACGCTCTCGACAGCAGGCGACGACTCCATCGCGCCCCGGATCGCCGCCTGCACGTCGGGACGGGCGGCTTCGCCGATGAGCATCCCCTTCATCTCGATGGCGAGGATCGCGGCGATCACCCCGAGCAGGGCGCCGATGCTCAACGTCCCCACGCCATCCCACACCGGCGCGTCGGTGATGACGGAGATGGCGATGGCGGTCATCGCCAGCACGAGTCCGGTGAGCGCGCCGAGGTCCTCGAGCAGCACGACCGGCAGCTCCGGGATCCGGGCGGTACGGATGAACTCCCACCACGAACGCCCCTCGCGCAGTGGCTGCGACTCGTGGACCGCGGTCCGGAACGACCAGCTTTCGAGCACGATGCCGAGCCCCAGGATGCCGAAGGCCCAGATCGGCGATTCGATCGGGTGGGGGTGGCGCAGCTTCTCGACCCCCTCGAAGATGGCGAACAGGGAGCCGAGGCTGAAGAGCACCAGGGCGACCACGAACGACCAGAAGTAGCGCTCTCGTGCGTAGCCGAACTGGAACTCCTCGTCCGGGAGCCGGCGGGCCCTCCTTCCGCCGAGCAGAAGGAGTGCCTGGTTCCCTGTGTCGGCGACGGAGTGGATGCTCTCGGCGAGCATCGACGACGCCCTGGTGAAGAGGAACCCGATGAACTTTGCGATGGCGATCCCGAGATTGGCGAGGAAGGCGGCGATGATCGCTTTCGTCCCGTGGGAGCCGGATGCCATGGGGGGCAAGCGTAGCGACTCGCCCAGTGGCTCACGGGATGGCCGCGCCTCCGGCGAGCCGATGGCCCCGCGTCCGAGCAGCCCGCTCGCGGCCGGTGGCGGCATCACCCCAGAAGGCTGACGCCCACACCCGATAGCGAGTCCAGCCCTGCGTGGTGCATGCTCGACCCAGCCACGTCACGACGGTTGGTTGCGGTTGCAGTGGGGGGCCACGGCCCCGTCGCGACGGTCGGCTCCCACCGCAGATCGAGCTCCGTCCAACAACACCGAGGGATGACGGAGCTCGGTCTACGGGCGGGAGACCGTCCGGGCTGGTTCTGCACGCGGTGGGTCATCGGCTACACACGAGGCCGATGGCACCCTGGAGCCGCGCCGCCGGAGTGGACGCGGCCCGGCGCCGAGCATCGGCGCCGGGCCGTTTCGGTGTACGAGAGATCATGCCGGATCGAGCCGGTACCCGTACGGGAGCTCGAGCCGGTGCCCGTGCATGAGCTCTTCGTCCGCGAGCAGGTCGTGCGTACGTCCATCTGCCACGATCCGGCCCTGGTCGATGACGATGGCGCGCGGGCACAGCTCGAGCGCGTACGGGAGGTCGTGGGTCACGATCAGCTGCGTGATGTCGAGGCTCTGCAAGATGGCGGTCAGCTCCCGGCGGCTCGCCGGGTCGAGGTTCGACGTCGGTTCGTCGAACACGAGGATCTCGGGCTCCATGGCGAGCGTGCCTGCGATGGCGACGCGCCGCTTCTGCCCGAAGCTCAGGTGATTCGGCGGGCGCTCGGCGAGATCGGCCACCTCCACCGCCTCGAGCGCCCGCTCCACCCGCTCCCGTAGGGCGTCTCCCGTGAGACCGAGGTTCTGCGGCCCGAAGGCCACGTCCTCCCAGACCGTCGGCATGAACAGCTGATCGTCGGGATCCTGGAAGACGACGCCGACGCGGCGGCGGATCTCCATGACCGAGTCTCGGGTGAGGGCGAGACCGCTCACCGCAACGGTGCCGGTCTGCGGCATGTGGATGCCGTTCATGTGCAGCACGAGTGTCGTCTTGCCGGCGCCATTCGGCCCCAGCAGGGCGACGCGCTCGCCGGGATGGATGTGGAGGTCGATACCCCGCAGCGCTTCGGTACCGTCCGGATAACGGTACGACAAGCCTTCGACGGCGATGGTCGGCGTGCTCATGCCGCCCCCATGGCGACGAACGCGACGGTCCAGGCGAGGACCGGCACGGCGAGGGCGGCCGCCCACACGCCGGGTGTCGCGTGGTCGGTGGCGGCCGCGGGCATGTGGCCGGCGTACCCGCGCGACGCCATCGACAGATACACCCGCTCGCCTCGCTCATACGAGCGCACGAACAGCCTGCCGATCGACTGGGCGAACGGCTTGATCTGGCCGATCCATGTCGGGTTGTAGCCCCGGGAGCTCATGGCGACGCGCATCCTGCGGAACTCACCGAGCACCACGTCGACGTAGCGCACCATGAACCCCATGATCGCGGTGATGATCCGTGGCACCCGCAGGGTGTCGAACCCCCGCAGCAGCTCCGGAATCTGGGTAGTGCCGGCCAGCACGATCGAGGTACCGAGACCCAGGGTCGCCTTGGCGAGGATGTTCCACATGTCCCACAGCCCTTCGCGGGACAGGGCGAGCCCCAGCACGTCGACGGTCGCCCCGCCNNGCCGCGTAGATGCCGAAGGCCCAGATCGCCTCTCGCGGCGTGGCCACCACGGCGAAGACGAACCCGAATGCCGCCACGATCTTCGTGTGCGGCGGCAGCCGGTGCAGCGCAGAGTGGCCGTGCCGGTAGAGCGCGTGAACGTGTGCTCCGGCCATCAGCCGGCCGTGCCCGCGGCCTGCATGGTCACTGCACCGACGAGGTGTGCTCGGAGTTGTCCGGCGAACGGCGCCGCGCCAGCCAGAAGATGCCGTACCCGACGGCGAGGGTGGCGGCAACGCCGGCCAGACCGGCGAGGGCCGTGTTCAGCGCGGAGTTGCCGGTCAGGTTCTCGCCGTAGTCGGCGAGCGGGGCGTCGCCGAGCGAGTGGTCCTGCGCCGTGTCGCTGAAGCCCTGCTGCTCGGCAACGTACTCCAGCCCGTCGGGGTTGTCCGAGGCGAACTGGCTCACCACGACGGCGAACACGATCACGACGAGGAACCCGATGCCGTAGAAGATGCGGCTGCGACGATCCATCAGACGAGCTCCTCGGTGCGGGCGCCCCGGTAGTCGGGTGCGCCGTAGACGAGATCGGGCCGACTCGACATCACCGCTCCGATCACGAGCGCGGTGAGGATCCCCTCCCCGATGCCGATGAGCAGGTGCGTGCCGAGCATCGCCGTCAGCACCGCACCGAGCGACACATCGGCGGTGCCGCCGATGGCGAACTGCACCACGAAGCCCAGCGCGGCGAGGGGCACCGAGATGAAGGCAGCGATGCCGGCAGCAAGCGAGACGCTCTGCGGCCGCTTGGGCAGCACGCGGAGCACGACGCGGTAGACGCCGTAGCCGGCGACNNCCGCCGAGGAGGTGGCCGCTCATCCCCGAGAGCACGGGGAAGTTGAACATCTGCGCAGCGAACACGAAGGCGGCGGCGAGCCCGGCGAGCGGAACCTGACGCTCGGAGAGGTAGCGACCCGTCTGCCGGACGGCCGCACCGACCCCACCGGCGGCGGCCACGCCGAAGCCGGCCGAGGTGACCCCGTTGATGAACCCGTCGGGTATGTGCACGACCCATTCCTCCCAGTTGCAAGTCCCTTGCAACTGTACGTGTGGTCGCACCGCTACGTCAAGATCGAACCGCAGCCGCGGCACATTCGGCGCAGTGTCCCGACAGGGCCACGTGCGTGGGGTCGAGCACGAACCCGGTCTTCGACCTCACGTCGGCGACGAACTCCTCGATCTGCGCCTCGGGCAGGGCCAGGGTCCGCCCGCAGTCGACGCACACGAGGTGCTGGTGAGGCGGCTCGTCGGCGAGGTGGTAGACGGAGGCGCCTGCGGGGAGATGGGTGTGGGTGATGAGCCCCGCCTCCTGCAAGGTCTCCAGGGTGCGGTACACCGTCGACTGGTCGACCGAGACCCCCGCCTCGGATCTGGTGCGCTCGTAGATCACGGGCGCCGACAGGTGCTCGCCGTGAGAAGAGGCCAGCACGGCGCACACCGCGCGCCGCGGCGTGGTGACGCGTAGGCCATGGCGGCGGAGGGCGGCCACGAGGTCGTCGACGGCGACGTGCATCCGTCCAACGTAGCCGGGCCGGCGGGCATCGGGCACCGGGGTGTTCCGCCCCGTGACAAGGGCCGCGAGTCCCTGAATGAACGACCCCGCCCCCGCCGAAAGCGAGGTACAAGGGAATGAGGCGCATCGCTGACGTGCGTGGCGACGGGAAACGACGGCACGAGGAGCGGATGCCGTTTCCGCCACTCGGCCACCGGTTCGTGTAGGACTAGCAGTAGCCCGGCCGTCCGGTCGGGCAGGAGTGCGGAGGAGACCCATGAGCAAACGTACACGTGTCGTGCTGATCGTTGCGCTGTCAGCGCTGCTTGCCGTACCGGTCGTCGCCGTCGCCGCCGATCGGTTCACCGACGTGCCCTCCACCAACATCTTCCA
>DKBA01000236.1 GCA_002450985.1 Acidimicrobiia bacterium UBA6912 | reverse complement strand
GCCCAAGCCGGCTGAGGAGGATCCCGATGCCCGACGGCGGATCGAGGCCATCCTCGCCAGCCCGAGCTACCGGCAGTCGGATCACGACGCCGAGTTCCTGGATCGGCCCGACGTACGCGGCGTGCGGCTCCAGATCGACTACCTCAAACCGGAGCTGCTCCTCGAGGCGCACGGCGTCACGCACACCATCGTCGTGTTCGGCAGCACCCGGATTCGCGAGCCGGAAGCCGCCCACCGGCACGTGGCGGAGCTGCGAGCCGCATGTGACGCCACACCGGACGACACGGAGTTGCGGCAGCGGCTCGCCGTGGCCGAACGGCTGCTGGCGAAGAGCCGCTACTACGAGACGGCGCGCGAGCTCGGGAGGCTCGTCGGCAACGCCGGCGGCGGCCCGCAGGACACCAGGGTCGTGCTCGTGACCGGAGGCGGGCCGGGGATGATGGAGGCCGCCAACCGCGGGGCGTTCGATGTTGGGGCGCCGTCGGTCGGACTGAACATCTCGCTGCCCCACGAGCAGTACCCGAACCCGTACCTCACACCCGAGCTGTCCTTCCGCTTCCACTACTTCGCCCTCCGCAAGCTCCACTTCCTGCTTCGGGCGAAGGCGCTCGTTGCGTTCCCCGGTGGCTACGGGACCTTCGACGAGCTGTTCGAGACCCTCACCCTCGTTCAAACCCGCACCATCGCTCCGGTGCCGGTCGTGCTCGTCGGGCGCGAGTACTGGCGTCGAGCCTTCGACGTGGACTTCCTCGTCGACGAAGGCGTCATCGCCGACGAGGACCGCGAGCTCTTCTGGTATGCAGAGACGGCGGGAGAGGTGTGGGAGGGCATCCTCGACTGGCACGAGGCCAACGGCACGCCGCTGTTCGACGCATGATCGCACCCGGTTTCGNNCCCCGCGGTGAATCTCGGTCCCGGCGAGGCAATCGAGGCCCGCAAGGCGGAGGAGAGCGTGGCGCTCGACGACCTGTCCTCGACGTTTGATGCACGGAAGGAAGGTCGCCGCTCGAGGCGTGAGCCGAGACGCCGACGACTCCCGTCTGCGCAGCTGCTCCTCCGTTCATCGGCGCCGGCCACAGGCCGTGGCGCACTGGCCATGGGCGACTGACCGCCGCAACGAGGCGTAGGCTCGAGACGTGTCGGCAGCCACGTGGAAACTCAGCACGGTGGCCATGGAGCATGTGGTCGCGCTCTGTTCGGTCCAGCCGGATCGCCGGCCGGGCAGCACAGGCAACCACGAGGCCACCGCCTATGTCGAAGGTGTGTTCACCGCCTTCGGCTGGACGGTGCTGCTGCAGGATTTCGAGTGCCTCGATTGGGATTCCGAGGGCGGTGTGATCGATTTCGGTGGCCGTGCCATCGAGCTCACTCCGAGCCCGTATTGCCGGGGAGTGGCCGGCGCCGGACCTCTCCGCATCGTCGACACCATCGGAGACCTCGATCGTCCCGACCTCGCCGGCACGATCGTCGTGCTGACCGGTGACGTCGCCGGAGCACCGCTCACGCCCAAGGGCTACCCGTTCTATGCCTCAGAGCGCGATGCCGACATCATCGAGCGGCTCGAGCAGGCCGGGCCCCTCGCGGTGATCGGTGTCACCGGGAAGCACCCGGCGTTGTGCGGGGCACTCGACCCCTTCCCACTGATCGAGGACGGCGAGTTCACCGTGGCCACGGCCAACCTTCGAGCGGATGACGCTGCACCGTTGCTGGCTGCCGACGGCGCTACGGCCTCGATCCGGATCGACGCGACTCGCGTGCCGGCTCGCGCTCGCAACGTCGTGGCAACCAGGGGTCACCGCACCCGTCGCGTGACGATCATCGCCCACGTGGACACCAAGCCCGGCACCCCTGGGGCGGTCGATAATGCCGCGGGTGTCGCCGTGCTCCTCCTGCTCGCAGAGCTCCTCGGGCCTTCTCGCCATCCAGAGCTTCCGATAGGCGTCGAACTCCTGGCCGTCAATGGTGAGGACCACTACGCCGCTCCGGGGGAACTCGCCTGGCTGGCGTCCCAAGGCGACCTCGCCGACGTGGTGCTGGCGGTCAACATCGATGGCGCCGGCTTCAAGGGCGGTGGAACGCATTTCTCGACCTACAACCTCGGCCATGCGCTCACCCAGCACATCGCGGGTGTCCTGGAAGGCTCGTCCGGAATCCGCGAGGGCCCCGAGTGGTATCAGAGCGACCATGCCATCCTCGCCATGCGAGGACGGCCGGCCTTGGCGTTCACGTCTGCCGACCTCGACCGACTGCTGGCCGAGGTCTACCACTCACCCGCCGACACGCCCGATGTCGTTGCGCCCGACCGGGTGGTCGAGATCGCTGAGGCCCTGGAGACGCTGGTCACGACCTGGCCGGCCTGACTCCCGAAGGGCGATCAGGCGTCGAGGTCGATGTCGAGCTCGTAGATGCCTTCTCCCGGTGTCACCCAGTGGAGCCACACCACGACGCCGCCTGCGCTGGATCGGATGAATGCCTCGTATGGGCGCCGTCCGGGATCGATTGGTGCCTTTCGGCCCTGGTCCGCACATCGACGGTCGCCGAAGCTGGCCCGTGAAGGCCGCAAGGAGGGGGTAATGAGACGCATCAGCGTCGCTCTCGTGGGCGCAACACTCGCGCTCAGCACGATCCTGGTAGCAGTTCCGGCGATGGCGGGCACGAGTACCGTGTCCTGGGACTTCTCATCGGGACTGCGACTGTATCCCGGCGAGACCGAGATCGCTCGGCTCGCCGTGCCCGACCCGGTCGGCGCGGAATGCACGGCAACGGTCGAGGCGTACAACCCGGACTCGGTGCATCCTGATCTCGACGTCAAGGTGTACCTGAACGGTGCGCCCTTGGTGTCGCTCGTGGGCATCGAGGACGAGCCGGGACAATTCAGCACGGCGTCTGCCGGGTTCACGTCGTCCGGGTACGACGAGCTCGTCGTCTACTTCGCAACGCCTCGGCGCAACACGGCGTCTTCGACGGGGAGCCTCTCGGTGACCTGCGAGCCGCCACCGCCGCCTGGCGGCGGCGAGGGCTGCACGCCCGGGTACTGGAAGCAGGACCATCACTTCGACTCGTGGGGCGCCACCGGCTACGAGCCCTACGACAGCTTCGACGCCGTCTTCGGGGTCAGCTCCAGCTTCGGCACCCTGCTCGACGGCCTCCAGGCCAAGGGCGGTGGGGAGAAGGCGCTGGCTCGTCACGCGGTGGCTGCGTTGCTGAACGCGTCCAGCCCGTACGTCAGCTACGAGTACACCGCTGCGGAGGTGATCGCCCTGGTGCAAGATGCCTACGCCACCGGTGGGTTCGAGTATGCGAAGGACATGTTGGAGGACCAGAACGAGACGTACTGTCCGCTCAACTGAACGACCTACCTGACGCGGGAACCGGAGGCCGGGTCCGAGCGACCCGGCCTCCTCCCGCGCCCAACGCCGCGGTCACGGACGATGGTGGGCGACAGTGCTGTGGGCGCCATCCGACCCACCCGGGTTGACGTGGATCACCACGACCACCGGGAAGGTGAACTCGTGGAGCAAGGCGTGCTCCACGTCGTGGGCGGTCTGATGGGCGGCGGCGATACTGATCTCCGGCGGCACCGTGATCGACGCGGACACGCGGAGCTGGTGCCCCTGCCACCGCATCCTGAGGTCGGTGATCTCGAGGACCCCGTCCACGTCGGCCATCACGTCCTCCACCCGGTCGACGAGCTCCGGCTCGACGGCGTCGAGCAGCCGGCGCACGATCGCCCGGGCCGACCGCCACAACAGCCGGAGGATCACGAGGGCGACGGCAAGCCCTGCCACGGGGTCGACCCAGGAGGCGCCGAACGCAGCGCCGATGCCGGCGACGACCACCGCCAGCGAGGTCAGCGCATCGGTGCGGGCATGCTGCCCGTCGGCGACGAGGGCCTCCGACCCGATGCGGCGCCCGACTCGGATCCGGTAGCGAGCGACGAGCTCGTTGCCCGCCGCCCCGATGATCCCTGCGGCGATCACCCACGGGATGTACTCGATGAGCCGGGGGTCGGCGAGCCGCCGTACCGACTCCCAGACCACGATGCCGGCCGAGGCTGCGATGGCAAGCACGATCACGACGCCGGCCACGTCCTCGGCGCGGTGGTAGCCGTAGGTGTAGCTGCGGGTCGGCTGCCGTCTGCCGAGAGCGAACGCGATCCACAGGGGGATGGCGGTGAGGGCGTCCCCGAGGTTGTGGATCGTGTCGGAGGCGAGGGCCACCGACCCGCTGATCAGCACCACGAGCCCCTGCAACGCCGCCGTCACCCCGAGCCCGAGCAGGGAGAGCTTGGTGGCCCGAATCCCGGCCTCCCCAGCATCGAGCACCCCCGCCGATCCGGGCCCGTGATCGTGTTCGTGGTGGCTCAGCAGATGGGACATCCGCTTCCGTAGGTCCCGACCCTCGCCCCGTCGTCGATCACTCATGGGCGATGACGCTACCGGGCGCCGGACGACGCGAGTCGGACACGAGCCGCAATCGCCCGAGCGCCGCCGACATCACCCTTCCGCTCCCGGCGGATAAGGCTCGAAGCCCTCGATGAGTTGCTGCTGGCGCACGTAGGCAACGATGGCGGCGACGTCGTCAGCCGTGAGCCCCTCGATGCGAGGCATGTCGCCGAAGCGCCAGTGGTGGGCGGGGACCCCGCGCTGGACGGCGAGGAGGTACGCACCGTCGCCGTGGTGGTCCGGCGCATAGAGCTCCGAAAGCTGCGACGGACCTCGATCGGTGCCGCGCAGGTCGGCACCATGACACTCGGCGCAGTGTGCTGCGTAGAGGTCGGCACCCGCTGTGGCGAGGGCCGGATCTTGCGGGGTCGTCGGCGTGTCGGCTGCCTCCCCGCACGAGGGGACGAGCATCGCCGCGGCCACGACCGTCGCGAGCGCCGTCCTCTTCATGCCGACGTACTCACGTCGACCCTGCGCAGGAGCTGGGCATTGACGGCGACGATGACGGTGGATGCGCTCATCAGCGCAGCGGCCGCTGCCGGGGCCAGCGCGATCCCCGCCCAGGCGAGCGCCCCGGCGGCGAGCGGGATGGCCAGCACGTTGTAGCCGGCCGCCCAGCCCAGGTTCTGCACCATCTTGCGGTATCCGGCCTGCGAGAGGCGGCGGATCGCGACCACACCGCGCGGATCGTCGGATGCGAGGACGATGCCGGCGGATTCGATGGCGACATCGGTACCGGCGCCGATGGCGATCCCCACATCTGCTTGCGCCAGCGCCGGAGCGTCGTTGACCCCGTCCCCGACCATGGCCACCTTCGCCCCCCGCTCCTGGAGCTCGGCCACCTTGGAGTGCTTGTCCTGGGGCAGTACCTCGGCGAGCACCTCGTCGATCCCGAGGTCGGCGGCCACGGCCTCCGCAACCTGCCGGGCGTCACCGGTGATCATCGCCACCCGCACGCCGAGCTCGTGCAGCCGGTCGACGGCATGGCGCGACTCGTCGCGCACTTCGTCCTCGAGCGCCAGTGCCCCGATCACGGAACCGTCGCGCACCACGTAGAGCACTGCCGCGCCACGGCGCTCCCACCGAGCGGCGGCCTCGTCCACCGGTGCCGTGTCCAGGCCGCGCTCCGCAACGAGGGCGGGCCCGCCGACGGCTACGGCAACGCCGTCGACATCGGCCTCGACGCCGCGGCCGCTCATCGCCGTGAACCCGGAGGCCACGGGAACGTCGCCTCGCTCGCGAGCAGCGGCGACGATGGCACGCGCCAGCGGGTGCTCGCTGTCCGCCTCGACCGCTGCGGCGAGGGCGAGAACACCGGACTCGTCGCCGTCGGCGGCGGCGACGCCGCTGACTCGGTGCTCACCCTTCGTCAGCGTGCCGGTCTTGTCGAAGAGCACGACGTCGATCGTCCGCATCCGCTCCAGCGCCAGCCGATCCTTCACGAGTATGCCGTTGCGTGCGGCGAGCGAAGTCGAGATCGAGATGACGAGGGGAATGGCGAGACCGAGCGCATGCGGG
>DKBA01000286.1:8958-9284 GCA_002450985.1 Acidimicrobiia bacterium UBA6912 | reverse complement strand
GCGTTGGTGATGGCGGTGTACGAAAGCGGCGCGCTGCGGTTCGCCGGCAACGTCGGCACGGGGTTCGACGACCCCGCCCTCGACGACGCCCTCGACCGGCTGCGTGCCGTGGAGACGGCGGAGCCGCCGTTCCCCGGCGACGTCGTGCGATCCCGACCCGAGCTGCGCAGGGCGCATTGGGCGACCCCGTCGCTGGTGGCGACGGTTCAGCACCGCGGGGTCACGGCCGCGGGCCGGCTCCGGGCGCCGTCGTTCCGCGGCTTCCGCGACGACGGGGACCCCGAGCAGTGCACCTTCGACCAGCTGGCCGCCGGAACGTCGCCGCC
>DKBA01000286.1:0-8874 GCA_002450985.1 Acidimicrobiia bacterium UBA6912 | reverse complement strand
CGAGCTCGGAGCGCGCCGCCTCGAGGAGGAGGGTGTGGTCGGCGTCGGACATGTCGGAGAGGGTCCATCCCCGGATATCGGTGTGCACCCATGCCTCGATCGAGTCGAAACGGGCGATGCCATGGATGCGGCGCACCTCGACATCAGCGAACGCCGCCGCCGCCAGCGCACCGAGCTCATCCGTGTCACCCAGGGCATAGGGAGCACGAAGCGCATCACCGGTCTCGGGGCCGAACAGCCGATCGAGGAGATCCACCATCGCCGCGTACCCGGGCGTGTCCTCCAGGGAGGCCCACGAGGCGATCGCCACGCGTCCGCCGGGGCGGAGCACGCGGCGCATCTCGCGCATCGCCTGGGGTCGGTCGACGAAGAACATGACGGCGAACTGGCTCGCCACGACGTCGAACGATTCGTCGGGAAACGGCATCGCCTCGGCCGTGCCCCTGCGCCAGTCGATGCCGGGCGTTCTCCGGGCGACGGCGAGCATGCCCTCATTCGGGTCGAGGCCCGTCACCCGGCCTTCGTCGCCGGCCAGCGCCGCCGCGTGACGAGCGAGCACACCGGTGCCGCAGCCGACGTCGAGGATGCGTTCTCCCGCCGCCGTCTCCGCCGCCTCCAGGACCCGCTCCGGCCACTGCCGGAACAGCGCCGGGAGGAAGAACGCCTCGTAGACCTCGGCCGCGGTCGTCGCCACTTGTCCTGTAGCTGCTTGACCCATGTCCGAACCTCCCGCCGGATCGCCGACCCCCCGGAAGGTATGGTCTACGGAAGGGGGCGACTAGCGCGAAGAATGAACTTCTCGGAAAGGGCCCGTTGGATTGTGAAGCGCTACCGTCAGTATTGCCCGATCGCCCGCGCGTCCGAGATCCTCGCCGAGCGCTGGACGCCACTCATCATCCGCAATCTGATGTTCGGGGTCGACACTTTCGCCGAACTGGCCCGCGGCGTCCCCGGGATGTCGCGGTCGCTGCTCATCAAGCGTCTCGGACAGCTGGAGGACGCCAATGTCATCTCCCGGACCGAGAAGGAGAATGGCCATGGGAATCGGTACCACCTCACCGAGGCAGGCCGGGATCTCGCCGGCGTGATTGCGCAGATGGCCGAGTGGGGTACCAAGTGGCTCGAGATCACCACCGAGCACGCCGACCCGGGGCTGGCCCTGTGGGCATGGTGCCAGGTGCAGATGAGCGACGCAGCGCTTCCCAGGGAGCGCACCGTGATCGCCTTCTCCTTCCCCGACCAGCCACCCTCCGCCCGCCATTACTGGTTCCTGATCGAGGGCGGCGAGCTCGAGATGTGCTACTCCGACCCCGGAGGCGAGGTGAGTCTCCAGGTCACGGCGGAATCGCTGGCCTTCGTCACGTGGCACTCGGGGGATCTCGATTGGGCCCAGGCGCTGCGCACGCACCGGATCCGNNAAGGTGCGGGTCGCGCCGGCGTGAGGGGTGAGAGCATCAACGGGCGCAACATGTTGCAGAACTGCGAGAGCGGGCTGACCGCAGCACCGCTTCTCGGACCGCCGGCCTCGGCATCCGTCGATGCGACGTCGGGCCGTGCGAATCGGCAGCGATGTGCATGCATCGGGGACCGGATGCGATGCCGTCGTTTCGCGCCGTGTGCTCGGTTGCGAGGGGTCGGGTGACCCGGATGGAGCAGTCGACGCAGCTCCCCGACACCGAGCTCATGCTCGCCGTTTCCCAGGGCCATGACGAGGCTTTCGATGCCCTGCGGGAGCGCTACTACGGGAGCGTCGTCGGCTTCCTGACCGCCCTCGTCGGCGACGATGCCGCCTCGGAGGCGACGGAAGCCACCTTCGCCGCCGCCCATGAGTCCCTGCGCTCTTTCCAGCCCGAGCGCTTCAAGTCCTGGCTCTTCGCCGAGGCGCACCGCACGGGTCTCGCGCTCAACGACTCCCGGAGCGCGAGCCGGCGGCACTTCTGGCGCTTCCGTTTCGGCCGGGCCCAGGCTGCCGTCGATGGTCACCGCCGGCCGGTGGCCGGCCGCTGACACGAGCAGGCGTCCGACGGCTCACTGCGCCGCGGCGCGCCGCTCCAGCCCGTCGAGCATGAGATCGAGCCCGAACTCGAACTCGGTCTGGTCGTCGCACCAGCCGAGCGTGGTGTCGGGGCCCTCATGGACCACGTCCGCAAGCATCCCCGCGATGTAGGGGATGTGGGCAGCGAGGTCCTCGAGCATCTCGGCGCCCTCGGTGCCGTCCTGACCCTCGTCCGGCGCAAACAGCTCCTGGTTGAACCCGAGGGCGCGGCTCCCCAGCGCATGCATGGCGTGGTGGCCGAGGTCGTACGAGAAGCCGCCCTCGATCATGATGCCGAGCATGGTGTCCATGTAGCGGAGGAGCGTGGGGGTCATGGTGGTCCTCGTCTCGATCAGGCCGGGCGCCCACTTGTGGCGAAGCATGACCGTGCGCGCCGTCAGGATCCGAGAACGCAGGGCGCGCTTCCAGCCGTCCTTCCCAGACACCACGTCGAAGCCACCCAGCTCCTCCTCGATCTCGCCGACCAGGGTGTCGACGACGCCGTCGAGAAGTGCCTCCTTGTTGGCCACGTGGTAGTAGAGCGACATCGCCTCGACCCCGAGCTCGTGGGCGAGGTTGCGCATCGTGAGCGCCTGGATGCCCTGGGCGTCGGCGAGGGCGATGGCGGCGCGGAGCACTCGCTCCTTGCTCAGTGGGATTCGCTGTGCTGCGGTCGCCTCGGCATCGGTCACCATGCAGGTCATCGTACCGTACGAAGTAAGGCTTGACAGTCTTACTATGTATGGTTACCTTACGACGTATGAGACCACCGACACGGGGAGAGCAACGAATGACCGACATCGACCGGAGTTCGCACACACCTCCGGCGGCAGACGAGCTGCCGCTTCGGATGCGGGCGATCGTCCAGGACCGCTACGGGACGCCAGACGTGCTGGAGATGAGAGAGGTCGCAACGCCCGCTCCGGGCGATGGCGAGGTGCTCATCCGGGTGGAAGCGTCGTCGCTCAACATGTACGACTGGCACATGACCACCGGGACCCCCTACATGGCGCGGGCCATGGCGGGCCTGACGAAGCCGAAGCACGGCATTCCCGGCGCCGACGTCGCCGGGGTCGTCGTACGAGTCGGCGGCGACGTCACCCGCTTCCGGCCTGGCGACGAAGTGTTCGGCGAGATCGGACATGGCGCCTTCGCCGAGTACGCCGTGGGGCGCGAGACATCGCTCGTCCCCAAGCCTGCGGGGGTGACGTTCGAGCAGGCGGCGGCGGTGCCGCTCGCCGCGTTGACGGCGCTGCAAGGGCTGCGCGACCAGGGTGGGATCGAGCCGGGCAAGAGGGTCCTCGTCAACGGCGCCTCGGGCGGCGTCGGCACGTTCGCCGTGCAGATCGCCAAGTCGTTCGGAGCGGAGGTGACTGCGGTGTGCAGCACCGGCAAGGTCGCCATGGCGGCCTCGATAGGCGCCGATCGCGTCATCGACTACACCCGAGACGACTACACGGCCACCGAGCGGGGCTACGACATCCTCTTCGACAACGCGGGCGACCGGCCGTGGTCGGAGACGAGCCGAGTGCTCGCGCCGGGCGGCATCAATGTCACGATCACCGGCCCCAAGCACGCCATCTTGGGTCCGTTCCGCAGGCTGGCGGTGCGCAAGCTGCAGTCGCGCTTCGGTGACAGGCGGATGACCTGGTTCACGGCGCAGGTGAAGACCGAGGATCTGGAGCTGCTCGCCGGTCTTCTGGACGCGGGCTCGATCACGCCGGTGATCGAGGCCATCTACCCGCTCGCAGATGCTGCCTCAGCGCTACGTCATCTTGGTCACGGCCACGCACTCGGCAAGCTGATCATCTCCGTTCGGGATGTACAGGGGGCCGAGGAGCGGGCTGCGCACGACTGAATGCGCCGCCTGGCATCATCGTCCCGGCGGGAGTCGCCCGCAGCGCCGTCAGGTCGAACGGTGGACGCGTCCCTTTGCGGCCGGGTCGGGCTCGCTGTACTCGCTGCACCGGCACTTCGGGACGGTGCATGCTGCAGCCCGAAAGCCGTGCTCCCTCCGGGGATGCCCGCACTCGGCGCAGCGTCGCCGACCGCCGTCGACCGGTGCTGATGGACCCGATTTCATCGTGCCTCCCATTCCTCGCGTGGTGACGGATCTCGGCGGGTGGCCACCGCCAACGAAACGTCAAAGGACGGCCACCCGCTGGTTGATCCGATCGGGCCGATCAGTCCCGGGTGGAGCCCCGCCGCTTGTTGCGGCCGTCCTTGCCCTTGTCGCTCTTGACGACCGGCCCGATGTTGTGGGAATGGGCGAGATGAATCTCGATCTCCGTTCGCCGCACCTGCATCGAACATCGAGGGCATCGGTCGAGCAGTCCCGACTGTCGTACATCGCCTTCAGCGAGACTCTCGTCGGTGCGTGAGCCCATCAAGAGCGTGCGGCGCGGGGTCGGGCCTTGTTGACCGTGAGGGGTCGTCCGTCCCAATTGTGACCGTCGAGGCGCTCGACCGCCTTGTTGGCGAGGGCCTCGTCGGCCAGCTCGACGAAACCGAATCCGCGGGAGCGGCCGGTGTCACGGTCGGTGATCACCGATGCCGATGTGATGGTCCCGTAGTCGGCGAACAGGGTGCGGAGGTCCGCATCGGTCGCGTCGAATGGGAGATTGCCTACGTAGATGTTCATGGCGACTCGCCTTCGTGTGCGGGAAGCAGGGTGCTGCCCTCGTGCAGATGATCCGGAACCGACTCGTCTGCAGTCCGGTCCCGTGAGCGAAGAGAGAGGGAGTCGCCGCCGAAGCAGCTAAGAGGATGGTACCACGTGCCGGTCCCCAACGGGCCGCTCGTCACCCGAGAGCGGGACGAGCCACTGGATGACCCGTTCGATCACCGCCGGTTCGTGGAGCAGGTCGAAGTGATGGACACCGCCGAGAACGACGACGTTCGTGGGGTTGAGTCTCCGGGGCGTGGTACTCGAAGGGCGCACCATCAAGTCACCGACCAACGCCCCGAAGGGGTTGCCGGGATTCGATGTGACGACCCCGGCCACGAAGTGCGTCCTGATGGGCGAAGCGGCAACGGCCTCGAGTTCGTGCTCTGCGCCGAATCCGCCGATGCCGGGACCGAGATCCTTGATGCCGCGACTCCTCGACTCGAGGAAATCGGCGAGGGGCCGGGTCTGCGCGGTGATCGTGAGCGCTCGCGCCGCCACCCTCACGAGGCTCTCGAGCGGCGCACCGCGATGAGGCGATCCGATGGTGACCACGTCGGTGACGCTGTCTATCCAGCTGTGGTCGGCGCGCCGAGCCGCCGCACACGTCTCGAGAGTCACCAGGCCACCCATCGAATGTCCGACGAGCGCAATGGATTCGACCGGGACGGGCCAGTCCTGCCGTACCGCCTCGATGAGTGATGCCAGGTGCGCTCCGTTGGCCGCCACCGGAAGGCCCGTGTTGTACCGCACCGAGAGGGGCGTGACCGTCGGGTGGCGGTCCAGCGCCTCGAGCAGTCCCGGCCGGTTGTCTCTGACCTGCCAGCATCGCTCGGTCTTGATGAGTCCGTGGACCAGCACGACGAGGCGACCCGTGGGGTCCGGGAGCGCCGCTACCGGCGCTGGGCCCATACGGACGGGTTCACCGTTGCGGTCCCGAATGGCCATCTCCGTCCCCATGAGCGATGCGTAGCGCCCGAGCGCATCACCCCAGAACCCGTTGACCACCGCCCTCGCCGTGTCTGCCGTCGGCGAGCTGTCGGAGACTCGAGCGGCGAGCGAGACGCCGATTGCGGCAGCGCCGCCACGAATCGATGTGTAGACGATCCCAGAGATCGCATCGTGCATCAGGCGCACCGGGCGGCCCAGCGGGCCGAGCGCCCGGAACCAGGGGCGGGAGATGGCGTGATGCATGCCTTCTACGGGCTTCACGATGCGCTCGGCCGCAAGCGCCACTCCACCGCCGAGACTCATTGGCCCGGGCCTTTCTCCTCGTGCGGTACACGGTAGCGCTCGGATCGCAGCTCGCCGCGTCCCTCGACCGATCAGCCAAGGACGCAACTCCTGCTAGCGTTGCGTCTGCCGCACCGGGTGGAGGCCAGCGCTTCGTCGCTTCCCCGGTGACATCACGGCGCACCTCTCATCCGGTTGGACCGCCTCTTCGGCCGATTCTCGATCCCACGCGATCACCGCGTTGGTCGAGCGAGACATCGGCATACCGTCTACGGCCGCATTCGGCCAGGAGTCATTCATGACCTTCACCTTCGCCCATCTCGGGCTCCCCGAACCTCTCGTCGCCGTCCTCGCCGACCGCGGCCTCGTCGAACCCTTTCCCGTTCAAGCCGCGTCGATCCCCGACGCCCTGGCCGGCCGAGACGTCTCCGCCAAGGCGCCGACCGGGTCGGGAAAGACCTTTGCATTCGGCCTCCCGGTGCTGTCCATCGTCGAGAAGGCCGAGAGGTACCGACCGCGAGCGCTCATCCTCGCCCCGACGCGCGAGCTGGCCGAGCAGATCACGCGCGAGCTCGATCCACTCGCCAGGTCTGTGCGTCGCCGAGTGAGCGCCATCTACGGCGGCGTGGGCTACGGTCCGCAGAAGCGAGCCCTCCGTGAGGGCGTCGACGTGCTGGTCGCCACCCCGGGACGGCTCGAGGACCTGGTGGAGCAGCGGTCCGTCGATCTGGGGCGGGTCGACCTCGTCGTGGTCGATGAGGCCGACCGGATGGCCGATATGGGGTTCCTCCCGGCAGTACGTCGCATCCTCGATCAGACCGCCTCGGAACGGCAGACACTGCTGTTCTCCGCGACGCTCGACGGAGATGTCGCAGTGCTCAGCCGGAGGTACCAACGGAAGCCGGTCCGGCATGAGGTGGACGCTGCGGAGGTCGAGACGTTCGACGCCCACCACCATTTCTGGCTCGTGCACCCCCAGGAGCGGGTCCGGCACACCGCCGACATCCTGCGCCTCGTCGGGCGCTCCATCGTGTTCACCCGGACCCGGCGCGGGGCGGATCGCGTCGCCAACCAGATCACCCGGCTCGGTATCGGCGCCGTGGCGCTCCACGGCGGCCGCTCTCAGGGCCAGCGCACCAGAGCCCTCCACGCGTTCTCGAGCGGTCGGGCCCAGGCGCTCGTGGCGACCGACGTTGCGGCGCGCGGGATCCACGTCGATGCCGTCGCCTCGGTGATCCACTTCGACCCGCCCGGTGACGCCAAGGACTACGTCCACCGATCGGGCCGGACCGCCCGCGCCGGCGCTGCAGGGACGGTCGTCAGCCTCATCACCTCCGATCAGGAGCGTGCCGTGCGCACCATGAAACGCGACCTCGGCAGGCACGAGTCCATCGAGGCGCCCCGCCTCGACAACGTGGGCGGCGATCGTCAGACCACCGGGGAGGCGCTCCGCGTTCCGTCCCCCCGTCGAGCGCAACCGGTGTCGCCGTCTGGTTATTCGCGAGACCTGTCGACGCCCGGAACGAGTGGTGTCCAGAGCGTCTACGTGGCCAACTTGCCGTGGAGGACCACCACCGATGACCTGCAGGCGCTATTTGCGCATCACGGCCCCGTTGCCGACACGACCATCATCACGGATCGGCGCACCGGGCGGTCGAAGGGGTTCGGCTTCGTCGATATGCCGCCGGCCGCCGCACGTGGCGCCATCGAAGCCCTTCACGGCTCGAGACTCGGTGGGCGAGATCTCACCGTGCGTCTCGCCCGACCCCGCCGCTCCGGGTCATGAACGTCGGACCGACACTCAGCATCTCACCGGCCGGCCAGGCCTCACCGAAAGGAACGCCGATGACAACATCCCTTCGCCCCCCGACCTTCAACGACCTGCGACGGGGCACCACGTATCGCGCCACTACCGAGCGGGGGACGACGGTCGGCGAGTACCTCGGCCTCGAGAGCCCCCACGGCGATCGTGCGATGCTCCTTCGCCACCGGCACGGTACGGATACGATCCTGCTCGCCGATGTCACGTCGATCTGCGCGGCGGCCGCCTGACACGGCGTCGCGCTCCCCATCGCTCACCCTCCCGACATCGCCCCTACGACCAGGTAGGGCTGGCGCCCCTCGGCCACCTCGTCCGGCAGTGGCGCATCCGGTGACACATCCGAGAGATCCTGCTCGCACGCGAAGAACCGGACGAAGGGGCGCCGCTCCTGGGTCATGTGGTTGCGGATCGTGCCCCGTAGCATCGGGTAGCGGGCTTCGAGGGCGTCGAGCACCGCCCGCTGGGTCACGGGTCCGGGCACCTCGAGCTCGATCTGGGCGCCGACGCCTGCCAGGGTGCGGAGCTGATAGGGGAGCCGGACCCGGATCACGGGAGGGTCTGCACCTCCACCGAGTACACGGCGGGCAGATCCCGGACGATCGGCGCCCAGCTGTCGCCGGCGTCGGTCGAGGCGTACACCTGGCCGCCCGTCGTGCCGAAGTAGACGCCGCACGACTCGAGTGAGTCGACCGCCATCGCATCGCGCAGCACGTTCACGTAGCAGTCCTCCTGGGGCAGCCCACTGGTGAGCGCCTCCCAGTCGTTGCCGCCGGTCCGGCTCCGGTAGACGCGCAGCTTGCCCTCNNTGCTCCGAGTCGCTCTCGATCGGCACGACGTAGATCGTGTCCGGCTCGTGGGCGTGGACGGCGATGGGGAACCCGAAGTCGCTCGGCAGGTTGTCGCTCACCTCGAACCAGCTCTCCCCGGCATCGTCGCTGCGCATCACGTCCCAGTGTTTCTGCATGAACAGCACCTCGGGCCGGGACGGGTGCATCGTGATGTGGTGCACGCAGTGACCCACCTCGGCGTACGAGATCCCGGACCCGGACGCCGAGGTGGGTCACTGCGTGCACCACATCACGATGCACCCGTCCCGGCCCGAGGTGCTGTTCATGCAGA
>DKBA01000004.1 GCA_002450985.1 Acidimicrobiia bacterium UBA6912 | reverse complement strand
GTCATGTTCGGCTCGCCGGAGACGACACCCGGCGGTCGTGCGCTCAAGTTCTACTCGAGCGTCCGAGTGGACGTGCGACGCATCGAGTCGATCAAGCAAGGCACCGACAACATCGGCAACCGGGTGCGGGCGAAGATCGTCAAGAACAAGGTCGCCCCGCCGTTTCGCGTCGCCGAGTTCGACATCATGTTCGGCGAGGGGATCTCCCGGGAGGGCAGCCTGCTCGACGTCGCCGTCGAGCACGGCGTCGTCAAGAAGGCGGGCGCCTGGTACACCTTCGACGGTGACCAGCTCGGCCAGGGTCGGGAACGGGCCAAGGAGTTCCTGCGGGAGAACCCCGAGGTGGCGATGCAGCTCCAGGACAAGGTGCTGCGAGTCGTCGGTGTCATTCCCTCCGACGCAGAGAGCGAGGAGGACGCCGAGGTGGCCGAGCAGAGCGCCGACGAAGGCTGACCACCCGGGACGAGATGCNNCACACGTAGTTGCGCAGCGGCGCGTCTCCCTGGCATGGGTGCCGGCCGCGACGAGAAGGTCGCCGAGTTCGGGAGAATCCGCGATTTTCGCGCTCCGCTCCGGGTCTGCGTGGGGTACCATCGAGGCACCACATACACGACACCGTGAAACCGACAATCAACGGGAACTGGAACGCGAGATGAGACACGAGAGCAGGCGGAGGTTGCTACCGAGGGGCCGTTAGGCCTCCGCCGTTCTGTCATCTCGCGACGTGTGTGTGCCGAGCCCGCCGGGGGCTCGGCATCGTGCGTTCAGGGCCCAGAAGCGAGGACAGCATGGACTGGCTGATGACCGTGGCCGTTGCGGTAGCTGCAGGGGTGGCGGCCTTCTTTGCGGGAAGGGAGGCGCACCGGCGGGGCAGGGCGAACGTCGCCAGCGCAGCACAAGACGTGCTCGGCGACGCCCGGGTCGAGGCGCAGAAGATCCTCGCCCGCGCCGAGGAGGAGGCCCGGGCGCTGGCGGTCACGTACCGGGAGCGGGAGGAGGCGGCGCTCGACCACCGCAGGGTGGAGGCAGCCACGCTCGAGGAACGCCTCTCGCAGCGGGAGGCGACGCTCGAGCAGCGCGCATCGAATCTCACCCAGCGTGAGGAGATGCTGATCGACAAGGAGCGGAGCCTCACCGAGGAACGCAGCGGGCTGGGGATTCTGCAGGAGCAGGCTCGCACCCATCTCGAGCGCATCGCCGGGTTCGACTCGCGCGCCGCCAAGGAAGAGCTGCTGCGCAAGGTCGAGGACGATGCCCGGCGCGAGGCGATGGTCCTCGTTCGGGATCTCGAGATCAAGGCCAGGGAGGAAGCCGACCGTCGGGGCCGCCGGATCCTGGCGACGGCGGTTCAGCGCCTTGCGGCCGAGGTGGTGTCCGAGACCACCGTATCGGTGGTGCCGCTGCCCTCGGACGAGATGAAGGGCCGGATCATCGGGAGGGACGGGCGCAACATCCGCACCTTCGAGGCGGTGACGGGGGTGAACCTCATCGTCGACGACACACCGGAGGCCGTCTCGGTGTCGACGTTCGATCCGGTGCGCCGCGAGGTCGCCCGGCTGGCGCTCGAGCGCCTCGTCGAGGATGGCCGCATCCACCCGGCTTCGATCGAGGAGGCGTACGAGAAGGCCCAGGCCGAGGTCGAGCAGTCCGTCCGTGACGCAGGCGAGTGGGCGATGCTCGAGGTCGGCGTGACCCGAATGCACCCGGAGCTCGTGACCCTCTTGGGGAGGCTGCGGTACCGAACCTCCTACGGGCAGAACGTGCTCAACCACCTCGTCGAGACCGCCCACCTCGCCGGGATGCTCGCCGCCGAGCTCGGGCTCGACGAGTCCGAGGCGAAGCGGGCGGCGTTCCTCCACGACATCGGCAAGGCGGTGACGCACGAGGTGGGCGGATCCCATGCGCTGATCGGGGCGGAGATCGCCCGCCGCTTCGGGGAGGATGCCTCGATCGTCCACGCCATCGAGGCCCACCACAACGAGGTGGAGCCCCGCACCTTGACGGCAGTGCTGGTGCAGGCGGCCGACGCCGTATCAGCGGCGAGGCCGGGCGCCAGACGGGAGGCCCTCGAGTCGTACGTCCGGAGGTTGGAGAAGCTCGAGGAGATCGCAGGGTCCTTCCCTGGTGTCGACCGCGTGTTCGCCATGCAGGCCGGTCGCGAGATCAGAGTGGTCGTCGACCCCGGGGAGATCGACGATCTGGGTTCGACGCAGCTCGCCCGGCAGATCGCCCGCCGGCTGGAGGAGGGTCTCCAGTATCCAGGTCAGATCGAGGTGACGGTGATCCGCGAGTACCGCGCCAAGGACTACGCTCGCTGACCCGTCGCACGGAGAACCCGCAATGACCGAAACCGTCATGCTCGGCATGCCCGCCGTCAGGGCCCCTCGCCCTCAGACGCGGGTCGGCCTGCGCTACTTCATCCGGACCTTCGGGTGTCAGATGAACGAGCACGACTCCGAGCGGATCGGCGGGCTCCTCGAGGCCGACGGCATGTCACCCACCGACCGTCCCGAGGACGCCGCCGTGGTGGTGCTCAACACCTGCACCATCCGAGAGAACGCCGACCAGAAGCTCTATGGCTATCTGGGTTCGCTCAAGTCGGTGAAGCAGCGCAGCCCGGGAATGCAGATCGTCGTTGGTGGCTGCATGGCGCAGAAGGACAAGGAGGCGATCCAGGAGCGAGCGGGCTGGGTCGATGTGGTCTTCGGCACCCATAACACGCATCGTGTGGTGGAATTGCTCGACCACGCCGCGGAGTGGGGCCCGGTCACCGAGATCTGGGACGAGACGGTGTCCGTCGACGACCTGCCCTCGTACCTGCCGAGCCGTCGTGAGTCGCCGTATTCGGCGTGGGTGACGATCACTGTCGGGTGCAACAACTCGTGCACGTTCTGCATCGTGCCGACCGTGCGCGGCGCAGAGATCTCGCGCCGGCCGGGGGACATCCTCCAGGAGGTCCGCCGCCTCGCTGCAAGCGGCGTCACCGAGGTCACGCTGCTCGGCCAGAACGTGAATGCCTATC
>DKBA01000196.1 GCA_002450985.1 Acidimicrobiia bacterium UBA6912 | reverse complement strand
CAAGGTGTACTCGGTGGACTCGATCTCCGGACGGTCGTGGCTCATGAAGGACGATCCCCGCCACTCGATGTGGCTTCAGAACCAGTTCGATCACTTCCTCGTCGACGAGGTCATGCCGCTCATCCGTGCGGACTGCAACGACGGCGGCATCGAGATCCTCACCGCAGGCGCTTCGATCGGTGCGTTCTGGGCGCTCGAGATGGTCGCCCGCCATCCCGAGATGGTGCGGACCGCGGTGTGCATGAGCGGTACCTACGACCTCTCGCCGTGGCTCCACGGCCACTGGAGCGACGACTTCTACTTCTCGTCGCCGCTCGACTTCGTGCCGGGGCTGTCGGGATGGCCGCTCGACCGGCTGCGGGAACGGTTCGTCGTGCTGGCGTGCGGCAGCGGCCGGTGGGAAGACCCCGACGAGAGCTGGCGGATGGCCGACGTCCTCGGCGCCAAGGGCATCCCCAACCGCGTCGACCAGTGGGGCACGGCGTGGGACCACGACTGGCCGACGTGGCGGGCCATGCTCCCCCTGTACCTCGACGACCTCGCCTGACGTGACCGACCGGCTCGAGGAGATCCGCCGCCTCGAGGAGATCGGGCTGGCGACCTGGCCGGCGCTGGAGATCGAGCGCCACCACGGGTGGGATCTGCGGGCGGCGGCCGGGGTCACGAAGCGGTCGAACTCGGTGAGCCCGCTCGTTCCCTCGACGCTCCCGCTCGACGAAGCAATCGATCGGTGCGAGCGGTGGTACGCCGAGCGAGGCCTGCCGCCGAGCTTCCGGCTGACCGAGCTCGCCGAACCGGCGCTGGAGCCGGCGCTCGCCGCCCGCGGCTATGCACTCGACCCGTGGGTTGAGGTGATGACGCGCCCGATTGCAGCCGCAACGCCCCCGCCGGGCGTGCGACTGGACGATCGGCCGACGGACTGGTGGTTCGAGCGGTTCATGGAGCTCCGATTCGAGCGGGGAACGCCGCCGGAAGTCGTGCGGGGAATGCTGGAGCAGCGGACGGCCCCGACGGTCTTCGCCTCGATTGCCGACGGCGGGGCGATCGCCGCCCTCGGCATCGGTGCGGTCCACGACGATCACGTCGCCGTCTATGCGATGCACACGGTCGACGGCAACCGGCGCCGAGGGTTGGGCACCCGGTTACTCGCCGGGCTGCTGGCGTGGGGCGCCGCTCGGGGAGCCACGAGCGCCTTTCTCCAGGTCCACTCAGAGACCCCGGGTGCCCGCGCCATGTACGGAAGCGCCGGCTTCGAGGCCGTGCACCGCTACTGGTACCGGATGCCCGCCCCGTGACGAGCCACTCCACTCAGTTGTGGCAGAGGAACCCCTCAGACGCCTGGTACTCGTCGCCGATCGCGTACGAGCCGCGAAGGGCGAACACCAACCCGTCGAACTCTCCGTACCCCCATCCCTTGGCGCGCCCGGTGTACGTGCCTTCACCGGTGTCGAGGTCGAAGTCGGAGATCGCCACCCGATACACCCCCTGGAACCCCGACCCGTCGACGTGGGCCGACGTGAGGTCGAACGTGCCCCAGCCGGTTCCGGACAACGTGATGAGGTCCAGATTGAGGTTGAAGACGATGTCGTTGTCACCGTCCAGGTACGGATGGCCGACCACCGTCGATTGGTAGGCCGCACCGCGGATCGCCACCGACGAATCGCGCATGAACACCGTCCCAGGATCGGCCACGGGGCCGGAGTACTCCCGAGTCTCGATGGAAACACACCCGTCTCGGGTAGCGGCCACGGGGGATGCCACGACGCCGACGAGAAGCAGCGACAGCGCCATCACGCCAAGTGTGCGCCTCACCGCACACCTCCTCTCTCCCACCATTCCCTTCCGATCGTATGTGCGAAAGGGCGTGGGAAGGGGCCAACGGCACCGGACGCCGCGGCGCCGGCATGCGTACGATGCGTACGAGCCGTTCCGCCGGGAGCGGGATGACCGCACAGCTCCAGGTTCGGCTGTTGGGCGGCTTCCAGGCGCTGGTGAAGGGGGACCTGGTGACGGACTTCGAGTCCGAGACCGCCCGAGCACTGCTCGCCTACCTTGCCGTCCACCAGGCGCGCCTCGTATCGCGAGACGTCGTGGCGGAATTGTTGTGGCCGGGCCGGCCGGCCGGTGCGGCACGCAAGAACCTCCGTCACACGCTGAGCACGTTGCGCCGATCACTTGGGGAGGCCGGTGCACAACGACCGGTCCTGGAGGCGGACCGGCGCCACCTCTCCCTTGGCCCGCCGCCCGAGGTGATCGTGGACGTACAGGTGCTCGAGCAGTTCGCGCACACGAGCCCGCCCCATACCCCACGCCTCGCTGCATTGGAGGCCGCAGTCGAGCTCTACCGCGGACCGTTCCTCGGAGAGCTCGGAATACGGAGCAATCCGGATTGGGACGACTGGCTGGCCCGCACGGGGGAGCGATACCGCCTCGTTGCGGTGAGTCTCGTCGACCGCCTCGTCTCGGCCTACCAGGGGACGGGCCAGGTGGAGCCGGGCCTGGCTGCGGCTCACCGACTCGTCGAGTTGGATCCGTGGAACGAACGAGCTCATCGCAGGCTCATGGGCCTCCTCGCATCCGCCGGAGCACCCGCCGCCGCGCTCTCCCACTTCGCCCGGCTGTGCGAACGCCTCGAGCGCGAGCTGGAGACGGCTCCCGCCCCTGAGACCGTGGAGCTCGCAGCGCGGATCAGGGCGGGTTGGTCAGGCGTCGACGAGCTTCGGCTCCGGCAGCGTCGACACCACCGAGCCCTTCTCGGTGAGCAGCACGGTGTGCTCGAAGTGAGCTGACAGTGAGCCGTCGGCGGTGACGACGGTCCAGCCGTCGTCGAGCAGCGCCGTCTCGGCGCCGCCGAGGTTGAACATGGGCTCGATGGCGAGCGCCATGCCGGTCTTCAGCTTG
Source organism: Acidimicrobiia bacterium UBA6912 (assembly GCA_002450985.1). Classification (GTDB taxonomy): domain Bacteria; phylum Actinomycetota; class Acidimicrobiia; order Spongiisociales; family UBA5794; genus UBA6912. Next base: position 4,293 of record DKBA01000196.1, on the reverse strand, counting down.
AGCCCCTTGCCCTTCTTCCCGTAGTTGGGCACGTTGGGCGCCTCGTGCATGTTGCGGCCGATCCCGTGCCCGATGTACTCGCGCACCACGCCGTAGCCGTACGGGGCGGCGGTGCTCTCGATGGCATGGCCGACGTCGCCGAGCCGCTTCCCCGCCTTCGCCTGGGCGATGCCGTTCCACAACGCCTGCTCGGTCACGTCGATGAGCCTGGCGACCTCGTCGGGCACGTCGCCGACGGCCATCGTGTAGGCGGCATCTCCGTGCCAGCCCTCGTAGATGGCGCCGGCGTCGATGGACAGCACGTCCCCGTTGCGCAGCTTGTAGCCGTCGGGGATGCCGTGGACGATCACCGAGTTGGGGGAGGCGCAGATCGACGCCGGGTAGCCGTGGTAACCCAGGAACGACGGGCGGCAGTCATGCTCACGGATCACCTGGTTGGCGATCGCGTCGAGCTCCTTCATGGAGACGCCGGGCACGGCGGCGGCCCGGACGGCAGCGTGGACCGCAGCCACACAGGCGCCGGCCACGGCCATCTTCTCGAAGTCGGCGGGTCCCTTCATCGTGATGACCCTGCCGTCCATCACGCGTCTCCGGCGAGCGCCATGGCGATCCTGACGAACACCTCGTCGATGGTGCCGAACCCGTCGATGGTGGCGAGCGTCACCCCGTGCTGCGGGTAGTAGTCGGCGAGCGGTGCGGTCTCCTCGCGGTACAGCTCCAGCCGCCGGGAGATGGCCTCGGGAGTGTCGTCCCTTCGGCCCTGCTCCTCGGCCCGCTTGAGGAGACGATCCATCAGCTCCTCGTGGGGAACCTCGAGGAGCACGACGGTGTCGACGGCATCGCCGTGCACGGCTTCATCGAGAGCACGTGCCTGCGCCTGGGTGCGGGGGAAGCCGTCGAGCAGGAAGCCGCAGCGGGCATCTTCCTTGCCGAGGCGCTCGGCGACCATCGCCACGACGAGATCGTCCGGCACGAGGTCGCCGGCCGCCATGATGGCCTCGGCGCGTTTACCGAGATCGGTGCCCTCGGCGACGGCCTGGCGCAGCATGTCCCCAGAGGAGATGTGCGGAACGCCGAGGAGCGCGGACAAGCGGGAGGCCTGCGTTCCCTTGCCGGAACCCTGCGGACCCAGGAAGAGGATCCTCCTACCCATGCCGATCACCGAGCCGCACCGTCGATCGCGTCCGTGCCGGAAGCGTCACGACAGGAAACCCTCGTAGTTGCGCATCATGAGCTGGCTCTCGATCTGTTTCATCGTCTCGAGGGCCACGCCGGCGACGATCAGGATCGAGACTCCGGAGAGGCCGACGGGGATCCCCCAGAGCCAGCCCAGGATCGAGGGCGCCACAGCGACCACGGCGAGGTACAGCGAGCCTGGCAGCGTGATACGGCTCAGTACGTACTGGAGATGGCGGACCGTCGCCCGGCCGGGGCGAATGCCGGGGATGAAGCCACCCTGACGCTGGATGGTCTCGGCCTGGCGCTCCGGGTCGAACTGGATCGCGGTGTAGAAGTACGTGAAGAACACCACGAGGAGGGCGAGCACGAAGATGTACGGCAGGCTCGGGCTGAGACCCCCGCTGCCCGACGCCAGGAGGTTGTTGTCGATCCAGTTCCGCACCGAGGCACCCCAGCCTGTCGAGGGGATGGCCGAAGAGGCGAGCACCGGGAAGTACATGATGCTGGTGGCGAAGATGACCGGGATGACGCCGGCCATGTTCACCTTGAGCGGGATGTAGGTGCTCTGACCGCCGAGGACCTTGCGGCCCCGGACCCTGCGCGAGAACGAGATCGGGATCCGGCGCTGCCCCTGGTCGATGAAGATGATGCCGATGGTCAGCACCACCATGAGCACGATGACCGCACCGAACTCGAAGCTCGAGCTGTTGGCCTGGAGGATGCCGAGCTGGGACGGGAGCTGGCTCACGATGCTCACGAAGATGATGAGCGACATCCCGTTGCCGATGCCGCGCTCGGTGATGAGCTCACCGAGCCACATGATGAGCGCCGTGCCTGCTGTCATGGTGATGACGATGGTCAGCACGTTGCGCAGCGTGTAGTCGGGGATGAGATCGACCCCGCCGGTGAACTGGCCCGAGTGGAACAGGAACGTGAACCCCGTGGACTGGATCAGCGCAAGCGCCACCGTGACGTAGCGGGTCCACTGGGTGATCACCTTCCGACCCGACTCGCCCTCGTCCTGGAGCGCTTGGAGGCGTGGGATCACCACGGCGAGCAGCTGCATGATGATCGACGCCGTGATGTACGGCATGATCCCGAGGGCGAAGACCGACATGGTCTCGAGCGCCCCGCCGCTGAACAGGTTGAGGATGCCGACGAAACCGGCCTGCTCCTGCTGTTGCGCAAACGCCTGCACACGGTCGAGATCCACGCCCGGCACCGGCACGGCGGCGCCGAGCCGGTAGATGGCGAAGATGAACAGGGTGAAGAGGATCTTGTTCCGGAGGTCCGGGATCCGGAACATGTTGCGGAAGACGGAGAGCATGTCGCGCTGGTCCTGTGGGATCGAGGTGCTAGGAGGTTAGTTGTTCACGAAGGTACTAAGTACTTGGTACTAGGTAGTCGGTACCCGTACCAAATACCTAGTACCTAGTACCCAATGCTTCACTCCACCACTTCTACCGAGCCGCCGGCGGCTTTGATCTTCTCCACGGCGCCGAGGCTGAAGGCGTGGGCCTTCACCGTGAGCTTGCGCTCCAGGTCGCCCTCCCCGAGCACCTTGATCCGGCCGCGATGCTTCACGAGACCGCGGCCCCGCAGCTCCTCCGGCGTCACCTCGGTGCCGTCCTCGAAGTCGTTGAGTCGCCCGACGTTGATGAGGGCGAAGTACTCCTTGTTGCGGTTCTTGAAGCCCTTCAGCTTCGGGAGCCGCCGCTGGAGCGGCATCTGGCCGCCCTCGAAGCCGGGGCGCACTGCGCCGCGGGCCTTCTGGCCCTTGGTGCCGCGTCCCGCGGTCTTGCCGCGCCGGCCACGCTCACCGCGCCCGACCCGGATCTTCGATGTCTTCGAGCCCTCGGCGGGCTTCAGGTGATGCAGCTTCATCCGATCTCCTCGACGTCGAGCAGGTGGCGGGCGCGGAACACCATGCCCCGCACGTCCGGCGTGTCGGGACGCTCCACCGACTGGCGGATCTTGCGCAGCCCAAGGCTCTCGACCGTTGCCCGGGTCTTCGGCTTCTCACCGATCGTGCTGCGCACGAGCGTGATCTTCAGGGTCTTCGCCACGTCACTCCCCCACCTGGGTCTTCATCAGCTCGGCCGAGCGGTACGCCGCCAGGAGGGCCGGCGGGAAGATCTCCTCGGCCCGCTTGCCGCGGGCCCGGGCGACCTCATCGGGACGGCGCTGAGCGGCGATGGCCGCCATGGTCGCCTGGGCGACGTTGATGTGCGTCGGCGAACCGAGCGACTTCGCCAGCGCGTCCCGGATGCCGGCCGCCTCGAGGATCTGGCGGACGGCGCCGCCTGCGATGACCCCGGTGCCTGGCGCCGCGGGCTTGAGCAGGACGCGTGAGGCGCCGTGCTCCCCGATCACCTCGTGGATGATCGTGGCGCCCGCCATCGGGACGTCGACCATGTTGCGGCGGGCGATCTCGATGCCCTTCTGGATGGCGCTCGGCACCTCTTTGGCCTTGCCATAGCCGATGCCGACCTTGCCTTTGCCGTTGCCGACCGTCACGAGCGCGGTGAACGAGAACCGCCGACCACCCTTGACCACCTTGGCCACTCGGTTGATCGCGATCACCCGCTCGTCGAACTCGGACTCGCGGTTTCGGTCCGATCTCCTCGTGGTCACCTCGTTCTCCTTGAATCTCGACGACGCATCAGAACTTCAGGCCGCCCTCGCGGGCCGCATCGGCGAGCGCCTTCACCCGTCCGTGGTACGGGTAGCCGCCACGGTCGAACACCACGGCCGACACACCGGCGTCGACGGCTCGCGCCGCCAGCAGTGTCCCGACCTCCTTGGCGGTGTCCACCGTGAGGCCCTTGTCGGCGAGCGCCTGCTCCCGGGACGACGCGGCGACGATGGTCGTGCCTGCGTCGTCGTCGATGACCTGTGCGTAGATGTAGCGGTTGCTGCGATACACGGCGAGGCGGGGACGGGCTGCGGTGCCCCTCACCTGCTTGCGAACACGAAGGTGCCTGCGACGGCGCGCATCGGTGCGTGAGCCTCTCATCACTTCCCTGCCTTACCCGCCTTGCGGCGGACGTGCTCGGTGGCGTAACGGATGCCCTTGCCCTTTTAGGGCTCCGGCGGACGCACCCTGCGGATGTC
>DKBA01000068.1 GCA_002450985.1 Acidimicrobiia bacterium UBA6912 | reverse complement strand
AATCTCGAGGACGACGAGACCATGCGGCTGGCGAGGCACTTCGGGACTCCGGTCGTCGTCCACGCCCGGCTCCGCGACGGATCGCTGCGCAGCGCCGCAACCGCCCTCGGCAAGACCGTGCTCGTGTACGAGGCGGGCGAGGCGTACCGGTTCAGTGAGCAGGGCATCGCCTCCGGCGTTGCCGGGACGCTACGGGTGCTGGAAGCCCTCGGCATGATCGGCTCCGCCCCGCCTCGCCCGCGGCGGCGGCCGGCGGTCGTGCGCAGCACGACGTGGGTGCGCGCCCGTCGCAGCGGCATCTGCCTCCTCGATGTCCAGCCCGGCGATCGTATGGAGAAGGGCCAGAAGCTCGGCGAGATCCGCGATGCGCTCGGGGGCCGCCCCACCGTGGTCCGTGCCCCCGAGAGCGGAATCGCCATCGGGGTCACCCGGGATCCGGTGGTCAACCGCGGCGAGGCGCTCGTCAACCTCGGCGTCGTCGACTGACCCCCGGCCGACGCGGCCCCGTCGCGGCCGCGGAGTGGGACAATCCTCCCGGTGTTCGCTCCCTCCCGCCTGATGTACTCGCTGCGCCCCAAGGCCGCGCTCGGCGGCGTTGCGGCAGCCGCCGTCGTTGCACTCATGTTTGCGGCGACCCCCTTCCTGATCCCGGAGGTCGCCGACCGGTACGGAGTCTCCGACGGTGTCGCCGGCGCCATCTCCGTGGTCCAGGTCGCCGCCTTTGCGCTCGCCAATCTCATCGCCCCCCGCCTCCTGGCGGCGAGCGGCCGCCTGCTCCGCGTTTCCGTCATAGTGCTCGCCCTGGTGAATGCAGCCAGTGCGGCCCCATCGCAGTTCGGGTTCCTGCTCGCGCTCCGCGTGGTGGCGGGAACAGCGGCTGGGATCATGACGTGGATCGTGTGGTCGGATGCCATGCGGCGATCGAGCCAGATGGGTCGGATCGCCGCTGCCGCCCCGGTGACAGCGCTGATCGCCACCCCGCTCCTCTCGCTCGTCGGCGAATCGGGGGACCGCATGCTCTACCTCGCGCTGGCCGCCGGCACGATCCCCGCCGCGCTCTTCTCGTGCCCGATCGCGGCGCCGCGGGAGGCCGTGCGCAAGGTCAGCACCTCGCGTAGCAACCGGGTGCTCCTCGTCGCGCTCTTCCTGCTCACCTTCGCCGGGGCCGCCCTGTTCATCTTCGAGGCCGTAGCCGCCAGGGAGGTGCTCGGCATGAGCCCCACGGTGGCCTCGCTGGCCTTCAGCCTCAACGCCGGAGGCGCCTTGCTCGGCGCCCGCCTCGCCGGCCGGCACCGCCGCCCCGGCTGGTGGCTCGCCGCCACCGGTCCGGCGGCGTTCCTCACCATTGCGGGCGGGTCTCCCGCCCTGTTCTTCGTGAGCATGACCGTGTGGGGCTTCGCCTTCTGGATGGGGGTACCCGGGGTGCTGCAGATGCTCGCCGCCCGCAGCCTCGAGCCCGCCGAGCGGGCCGGAGACGCTCAGGCGATGATGGCGGTCGGTCGCGCCGCCGCGCCGCTGCTCGGTGGTGCGTTCGTCGACGCTGGGGCGTTCATTCCGCTGGCGGCGACGGCGGGAATAGGCCTCGTGATATCCGGCGCGCTGGTCATCGGCGTCCAGGAGGGTCGGGAACGACTTCCCGTGCGCCCCGTGGGCGCTGGGTGACCGGATGCGCGGTCAGGTCGACTCGGCCTCGCCCTCTCCGGGCGGCTCGCTCCCCGGGGGAGGCGACGGCGCGACCGGTGCTGCCGCCACCGGCACTCAGCGCGAACCGAGCGGGTCCCGGTCGTCGGTCTGTTCGAACACTCGCTTCGCCTTGCCCATCTCGGTCCGGGGAACCGTTCCCGGATCGCCCACGTGCACGGTGATGCGCAGCCGCACGGTCTCCATGAGACGGGCCTCGAGCCGTCTGGCGATCGTGTCGCGGCGCACCGCTGCGGCCTCGTCGGCGAGCTCGACGCGCGCTTCCACCTCGGGAAGTGTCCCCCGGCGGTCGATCACGATGGCGAACTGGCCGCCGAGATCCGGATCCTCCATGAGCACGGTCTCGATCTCGCGCGGGTAGACGTTGATCCCGCGGATGATGAGCATGTCGTCCGCCCGTCCCTCGAGCCTGCCGATGCGCCGCGTGGTGCGTCCGCACGGGCACTCGCCGGGAAGGAATCGGGTGATGTCGCCGGTGCGGTAGCGGAGCACCGGTTGTGCCCACTTCGTCAGCGTCGTGAGCACGAGCTCCCCTGCCGTGCCGTCCGGCACGGGTTCGCCGGTCGCCGGGTCGACGACCTCGGGGAGGAAGTGGTCCTCCATCACGTGCATGCCGCCCTTGTTCTCGCGACATTCGGCGGCGACCCCCGGCCCGATGATCTCCGACAACCCGTAGATGTCGCAGGCGTCGTAGCCACCGCCCCACGCCGCTTCGATCTTCGCCCGGAGCCCCTCCGACCAGGGCTCGGCCCCATGGATCCCCCAGCGCAGCGGGATGGTGCCCCGCACCCCTGCCGTCTCGGCGCGCTCGGCGAGGAGCAGCGCGAAGGACGGCGTGCACGCCAGCCCGGTCGCTCCGAGATCGGCGAGGAGGCCGACCTGGAAGGCGACATTTCCGCCCGAGGCCGGAACCGCAACCGCACCGAGCCGCTCGACGCCGTAGTGCAGCCCCAACCCGCCGGTGAACAGGCCGTACCCGTAGGCGACGTGCACGATGTCGTCGCGACCGCCACCGGCGCACGCCAGCGCCCGAGCGTTGACCTCGGCGAACACGTCGACGTCGCCCGACGTGTAGGCGACGATCGTCGGCTTCCCCGAGGTCCCCGAGGAGGCATGGACTCGCACCACGTCGTGCAGCGGCACCGCCAGCATGCCGAAGGGGAACGTCTCGCGGAACTCCGACTTGACCGTGAATGGCAGGCCGGCGACCTCGTCCACCGATGTGACGTCGGGAACGTCGGCGAGCTTGGCCCGCCAATACGGTGCGTCGGCGCGGCGAAGCCGTCCCAGGGTGTCCACCAGCCGTTCGGATTGCAGCGTGCGCAGCGCATCTGTGTCGAGCGTCTCGACCGCAAAGGTCATCGCACCTCCTCGAGCGGCCTGGACGCATTATGCCGTGACCCGAGCACGCGGCCGCAGCGACGAACGACCCTGATCTCCCCGCCGGGAGGTGGGAAGGAGCAGCGCGAAGTAGGCTCGTCCCCTCCGTCGAAACCAGGAGCCGCAGTGGCGAGGATCTTCACCAGCCCCCTTCCCGACGTCGACCTCCCCGAGGTGGCGATCACCCCCTTCGTCTTCCGCCACGTGGCCACCGAGCCGGACAAGGTGGCCATCGTCGACGGACCCACGGGCCGCAGCTACACCTACGGGCAGCTCTATGGGGCGATCCTCAAAGCGGCCGGCGGTCTCGCAGCCCGCGGGTTCGGGAAGGGTGACGTCTTCGCCATCATGGCGCCGAATGTCCCCGAGTACGCCATCGCATTCCACGCCGTTGCCACCCTCGGCGGCGTCGTCACCACGATCAATCCCACCTACACGGCAGAGGAGGTGGAGTACCAACTCAACGACGCAGGCGCCCGGTTCCTCCTCACGATCCCCATGTTCCTCGAGACCGCCCGTGAGGCGGCGACGCACAGTCGGGTCGAGGAGGTCTTCGTGCTCGGCGAGGCCGAAGGCGCCACCCCCTTCGTCGCGTTGCTCGGCGCCGACCCCGTGCAGCAGACACCGGTCGACGCACGCAACGACCTCGTCGTGCTCCCCTACTCGAGCGGAACGACCGGCCTCCCCAAAGGCGTGATGCTGACGCATCACAATCTGACGTCGAACCTCGCNNTACGGGATGCAGGTGCTCATGAACGGCGTGCTCTACTACGGGGGCACCGCGGTCACGATGCCCCGCTTCGATCTCGAGCAGTTCCTCCAGATCCTCCAGAACCACAAGGTGACCCGGGCCTACCTGGTCCCGCCGATCATCCTCGCCCTGGCGAAGCACCCCATCGTCGACAACTACGACCTGTCATCCCTCACCCAGGTCTTCTCCGGGGCCGCCCCGCTGAGCGCCGAGCTCGCCGCCGAGGCCGCCGCCCGCATCGAGTGCGAGGTGGTGCAGGGCTACGGGCTCACCGAGACCAGCCCGGTCACTCACGCCACGCCGCCGGGCCGCGCCAAGCCGGGCTCGATCGGGGTGACCGTCTCGAACACGGAGATCCGCATCGTCGACCCCGATACCGGCGAAGACCTCGACCGCAACGAGGACGGTGAGATCTGGATCAGGGGCCCCCAGGTGATGCGGGGCTACCTGAACAACCCCCATGCCACCAGCGTCACCATCGACGAGGAGGGCTGGTTGCACACCGGCGACATCGGTCATGTCGATGACGACGATCACTTCTACATCTCCGACCGGCTCAAGGAACTCATCAAGTACAAGGGCTTCCAGGTGCCGCCTGCGGAGCTCGA
>DKBA01000311.1 GCA_002450985.1 Acidimicrobiia bacterium UBA6912 | reverse complement strand
GTTGTAGAAGAGCTGGTCGGGCAGGGCGACGATGGCGTCGAGGTAGTCGTTCTCGATGATCCAGCGGCGGATCTCGGACTCGCCGGAGCCGGCGGCGCCGGTGAACAGCGGCGAGGCGTTGAAGACGATGGCGAGGCGGCTGCCGCCGTGCTGGGGTGCCTTCATCTTCGACATCATGTGTTGGAGGAAGAGGAGCGACCCGTCGGAGACGCGGGGCAGGCCGGCGCCGAATCGTCCTTGCCAGCCGTGGTGTTCGTGCTCGTCCTTGACCTGCTGCTGGTACTTCTTCCAGTCGACGCCGAAGGGCGGGTTGGTGAGCATGTAGTCGAAGCGCTTGGTGGGGAGGCCGTCTTCGGTGAAGGTGTTGCCGAAGACNNGCGAAGAGCAGGTTGACCATCAACGTGATGACCTCGCGGGGCGTGAAGTGCTCGCCGGCGGTCTCGTTGGACTGCTCCGAGAAGCGGCGGATGAGGTCCTCGTAGATGTAACCCATCTGGACGTTGGACACCCGGTCGGGGTGGAGGTCGACCTGGTTGAAGCGCTGGACGATGAGGTAGAGGATCCCGGCCCGGTCGAGCCGGTTGATGTGCTCGTTGAACCGGAAGTTGTCGAGGATCCGCCGGGCGTTCTCGGAGAAGCCGGCGAGGTAGGACTTGAGGTTGGCGGCGATGTTGGGGGCGTCGGCGACCAGGGTCTCGAAGTCGAGGCGTGACGTGTTATGGAACGTGTGACCGGCAGCGCGGTTGAGGAGGTCGGCGAGCGCCTCGTCATGGAGCCTGTCCCGATACCTGTCGTACTCGGCGAGGACCCTGGCCTTGGTGGGTGCGAGTACGGAGTCGAGCCGGCGGATGACCGTGAGCGGGAGGATGACGCGGCCGTACTCGGACTGCTTGTAATCGCCGCGCAGCAGATCGGCGACGGCCCAGATGAAGTTGGTCAGCTCACCGTGGCGTTCCACTCTCCCCCCTCGGGAGTCCTGGCGGTTTGAGAGTAGCCCATGGTCAGCGACCGACGTGGCTGTACGCAGCCACTCACCGGGTGTTCTCCAATGGCCCGCGAGTTCGGGACCTTGCCCGGACCTTGTGGCGCTAGCGGGAGCAGGGCCGCGCCCACACGATGGAGTGGTCAGAGAGGGGGCACACCATGGCAGACGACCTGCCGGCCGACCTGGCTTATGCGCGACGCTTGTGGGAGCAGGCGGTCACCTGGTACCGAAACGCCGACACCAAGGCGCAGATCATCCTCACGCTGACCGGCACGCTGATCGGCTTCGTGTCGGCCCTCGTCTTCGGCACCGACACGGACGACCTCGTCGCCGCCTTCTCGGCGATCACATGGATCTCGGTGACTGTCTTCGCTGTTGCGGCCGTTCTAGCTCTGGTGGCCGCAATCCGCGTGCTCGTACCGCAGACCGTTCTCAAGAGGGTCAGGGACCGTCAGGTGCCGAGCGGGAAGCTACCGGCGCTCTGGCTGTGGAGATTCGATCTGATTGCAGCGCAGAACGAAGCCCATTTCGAGGCCGGGTTGGCGGACCTCGACGCCACAAGAGAAACCGCTGCGCTGGCGGCGCACGCCCATCAACTGGCAACGAGCGGAATTGCGAAGCATCGCCTGGTGGCATTCGGATTCCTCTTCCTTGCGATAGCGGTACTGGCCTTGGGAGTCGGTGCAGCCTCGTTTGCCTTGGCGGCGTGAAGCACCGCACAGGTACCAGTCGTCCCAAGAGGGGGCACGTCGGGTCGCCACCGACCGATCGCATCGCCACCGGCTGGCCCGAGGCCGCCCTCACGCCCGGCCAGCCCCCGCGTATGCTCGGAGGCGAGGGCACGCGAGACGTCAGGAGGCGCTCATGGCCAAGACCGTTGCATGCAGAGACGTTGGGTTCGACTGCGACGGCGTCGTGAAGGGTGAGACCGAGGAGGCGACGCTCACCGCCGTGGCAGAGCACGCCAAGGCGGCGCATGGACTCGACGAGGTGACCGCGGACGTCGCCGCCAAGGTGAAGTCCGTCATGCGGGACGAGACTGCTCCGGCCTAATCCCCCGGAACGCAGCACCTTTCGACGGGAAGTACGACTGTCCCTGCGACTCGGGGAATTGCGCGTCGCGCTCGTCGCGTTAGGAGGAGGTTGCGCGGCGATCGGCACGGCTTCCGGCCAGGGCCACCGGCGAGTCTGTCACGGGCCGGCGGCACACTCGATCCATGACCGAACGTCTCCCATCCCTGGAGCTGCTCTTCGAACTCAACCAAGCCGAGCGCCACAGTCAGCTCGTCCACTTCGATGGGCTCGACTCGAAGGCCGGAATCGTGCTCGGCTTCGCGGGCGTCCTCATCGCACTGTCGAACGATGCGACCGGTGCGTGGCGGGCCGCAGCGCTGGCGATGAGCCTCGCCGCGGCGGCCGCTGCGGTCGCGGCCTTCTGGCCCCGGTCCTATCCCGTCCTGTTGCCGACGGAACTCCGCACCTACATCACCAGCGAGGAAGCGTTCACGCGGCTCAGAATCCTCGACACGACCGAGGTGATGCTCAACGAAACCCGCCTGGTGCTCGAGACCAAGGCGCGTAGACTCAAGATGGCGCTGATCAGTCTCGCTGTAGCAGCAACACTGCACGCAATCAGTGTCGTCCTTGCATAGGTTGGTGAGCCAGTGACCAACAGAACAGAACAGAGCAAGAAATCACCACCGCCGCCGCCACGCCAGCCCGATCGCAACCTGATCGGCTACATGGAACGGGGTGATCGGGGCCATCGCACCACGGAGCCCCGGAGCGAGCGCCCCTCTCGACGAGAGGGCTGACTGACGAGCTGCTGCTGCGGCGTTGCAGACGAGAAGCAGACCCTTGCCGACACACAACGCTCGACAGCCGGATCCGCTGCCGTCCCCCTGCGATAGCCGCTTCGTTTCGCTGCGCCAGTGGCGACACCCAAGGCCCTGCGATCGTGTCGGCGATACCGACAATCTGGGAGCAGGTCACCGCAGAACAGCATGCAGCCGACGTCAGCCGGAGCTGGCCTCCATGAGACTGCGGTAGCGGTCCCGCGACTCGATCAGCGAGCGACGCTTGGCGGAGTGCAGGTACGCGGGGTCGCCGAGCGGCTCCCGCCGGTATTGGGTTTGGGGAAACCCGGCCGCCTTCGTGAACGTCTCGGCCCGGCTCGACGGGCTCGAGGTGAGACCGAACCAGGCCTGGAGGTCCTTCACCGTCATGCGACGGAAAAGGTCGTTGGCGGTGCCCGCCATCCACACGAGCGCCCCTGCCGCCGTGTCCGCCCTTCCTTTGCGGCGAAACACCTCGGGGTCCCCGGCGGCGACCCGGGCGAGCAGCCGGCGGACGATGGTGCGGTACTCGACGTCGAGCAGGTCGTCGCAGCAGGCGTCCGTCAACGCCAGCACCTCGCCCACCCGCTCGTGGATGTCGTCCGGGATGCCGGTCCAGTCGAACGGCTCATCGAGCAGCGGCGCCGTGTCGAGCGAATCGAGCGCCTCCTGCCCGCCGACCTGGGCGGCGAGGGACTCCATCATGTACTCCTCGAAGGAGCGCGGATCCTCGTCGAAGCCGCCGGCGCTCATCAGGAGATCGAGCGGGGACGCCTGCGGCCGAGCCACGGCACGGCGGTACTCGGGCTCCCATCGGGTCACCGCCTCGAGCGTCTGCTCGGTGAGGTGCGACGGGATCGACCGCACGTCGTGGGCGTACCGGATGAACGCCTGCAGTACGTCGGGCATGCGCCCCATGTACCGGCGGTCGGCGTGCACCTTGCGGGGGAACCAGTCCACCATCACGATCTCGACCGACACCGGGCTCCACCGCAGCGGATCCCCCGGGCCGTAGTCGGTGGCGAACCAGATCAGCGTCCCGACGAGGTCCCCGGTGTCCCGATCCTCGCGCACGACCCGGGCGGCATCCGAGGCGAGGAACGCCGAGATCAACTCGGCCTCGTCCTTCTCGGTCCACTCGGGACGCACGTAGCCGGTGCCGCCGTCAGGGAGGCGGCGGGCCACCATCTCGACGATCGCACGGCAGGCCGGCCACGTCTCGGTGGTGATCGGAGGGAGCATCCGCTCCCCCTCCTCGATCGCTTCCATGATGCGGGCCCTCGCATCGGCGGGGTCGATCGGTCCGAGGTGGCTGTCCGCCTCGAGGTCGATCCACACCCGGTCGGTCATGGCCCTCATGGGCTCGGGGACGGGGAAGGCGTCCTTCACGATGGTTCCGAGGTTGTGGTCGATGTAGACCAGCACCGTCATCGCCGCACCGTCGGGCCATTCCACCGACACCATCACGTTGTCGCCGTCGCCCAGGACATGGGTGAACTCCATGGCGTCGACGATGCGGAACTCGTCGAGGGCCTGAACACAGGCGGGAAGCGGCCAGCGGCGATGTTGCACCTCCCGCCGGATCTCGCCCGTGCGATGGCCCCCTCGGGGAAGCAGCGCCAGGATGGCGTGGAGGAGTGCGGTCGTCTCCGGTGAATCGACCCCGAGCAACGAATCGAGGAAGGGGTCGAGCTCGGGACCGCTGCGCCCGATCAGTGCATCGCTGGGCTGCGGTCGCGTCACCTCGAGGAGCTGGCCGGCGAGGATGAGCAGGTCGAGGGGGTGGTCGGCGTCGAGCGTCCGGCGCACCCGGTCGACGAGGTCGGGCTCACGGCGAGGCGAGGGGCGGTGGCGGCGCCGCTTGTGGTGGTGGCGGCTCATCCGGCGACTGTAGCGGCGGGGCCGGACGGCTCAGGATCTGCCCGCCTGCCGGTTTCGTGTCGCACCGGCCCGATACGGTGTCGCCACTTACCCGAGCAGAGGAGGACCCGACGCCGAGGAGTATCGTGAATGGGGCCATGTCGACCTTGCAGACCGGCGACCGCATACCGATGTCGTGGGACGAGTACGCCGCACTCCCCGTCCATCCCAGAGGCGAGTACATCGACGGCGAGTTCGTCGTGAGCCCGACGCCGACCAACCGTCATCAGACGATCGAGCACCGGCTACGAAGCATCCTCGAGGAGACGGTGCCACGCGGAGTGCTCGTCGATCACGAGTTTGCGTGGAAACCGGGGAGCGACGAGTTCATCCCCGATCTCATCGTCTACGACGGTGATCGCAGCGACGTGCTGAACCGATTCACTGGCTCGCCCCATCTCGTGGTCGAGGTGCTGTCGTCCGACCGGGGCCGGGACCTGCTGCGCAAGCTCCACAAGTACGCCGCCGCCGGACTCCCCCGCTACTGGGTCGTCGACCCGGAGGGCCCGGAGATCATCGAGTACCACCTCGTCCCCGACGCCACCGCCTACGCCGAAACCGGGTGCCATGCGGGTGCCGAACCGGTTTCGCTCGACGTCGGCGTGGCCACGGTGACGCTGATCCCGGACGACCTGATCAGCTGAGCCGCGGACTGACCCTGCAACTCCAACGAGGTTCCCTCTATGACTACGCGACATCCGAGCAACACCGATCCTGAGGCGAACCTCACGCTCTCGATCGACGACGCGCTCCTCGAACGGGCACGAAGCCGTGCGATGGCAGAAGGCACGTCGGTGAATGCCCTCGTCCGCGAGTTCCTCGAACGTTACGCACACCCCGACGCCCGGCACGTGGCGATGCGGCGGTTCCTCGACATCGCCGCCGCCAGTGGGGCGGGGCGTGATGGCGCCGGCCGGGCCTGGACCCGAGACGACATCCATGATCAACCTCCGGATGCGACGAGATCCTCACCGAGGGCCGGGGGATCGAGGGAATCCGCATCCGCAACCCGTTCGCCGACGCGTAGGCCGGCCGCCCTTCACCGGCCCTCACCCCCGGCCGAGCAGCGGGGTCCCGCAGGCGTCGCAGAATCGGGCGGCGGCGCCGTGCACCGCCGACCCGCAGCCGGGGCACGACAGCTCGGTCTGGCGGCGGCCGGTCGCCGCACCGGCAGCGAGCCCGTCGACCTCGACATCGGCGTGGCGACGGTCACGCTCACCCCGAACGACCTCGCCGCCTGAGACTCGGATCGCACCATGCCAAGACACACTCCGGTCGGGCGTGGTGTAGCGTTTGTGCTACGATCGTCGCATGGCATCTGAGATTCCGTCCCGTGACCTGCGCAACGACGTCTCTGCAGTGTTGCGACGGGTCGAGGCGGGCGAGAGTCTCACGGTGAACGTGAGTGGAAGACCCGTCGCTCGGCTCGTTCCCCTGGCCCCCCGACCGACGAGCATCCCCACGTCGACTCTCTTTGCGGCCCTCGAGCGCATCGCCGCCGACCGCGAACTCGTCGCAGACCTGCGCGATGCGCTACCCGACACCACCGACGACGTCGCATGATCGGCCTCGCCGACACTCCGGTCTTCATCGCGAGAGAGGCCGACCGGCCGCTCGCCACCGGCCTCCCGGATGAGCTGGCGGTGTCGGTCATCACGGTCGGCGAGCTGCGTCTGGGGGTGCTGATGGCCGCCGACGTCGACACCCGCCACCGTCGCCTGTCCACGCTCCAGCTCGCCTCCTCCATCGAGCCGCTGCCCGTGGACGACGCCGTCGCCGAAGCGTGGGCCGGGCTCGTCGCCCGTCTCAGAGCGGCAGGGCAACGTATGCCGCTCAACGACTCGTGGATCGCCGCAACGGCCCTCGCTCACGGCATGCCCGTCGTCACCCAGGACGACGACTTCGCCGGCGTGCCNNGGGCTCGAAGTCATCTCGATCTGATCCGCTCTTCGTTTTGCGGCCCGCGGTCGCTCCCTCGCCGATTCCGCACTCACCCGGCCGGCCGCAGCGGCCCTCCCTGCTGTTTGGGCGCTCTGCGCATCCGACGCTGGCGTTCGGAGAGGCGCGGCTCGGAGACGGCCACGTCGAAGTCGAGGACGCCGGTGGCGACGGTGTAGGTCCCGGTGACCGTGATGGGCGGTTCGAGCGGTGTCTCCATCGCCTTCACCTCGAAACGCACCACACCGTCGACGAGCGTGCCCGTGCCGTACAGCGCCGGCCGACCGGAGGCTCGCAGCCCGTGGATGTGGAAGCGGCCCCCCGCCGCCGGGTCGGTGACGAAGTAGTAGGCGGGCTCGAAGCGGCCGGTCTCGATGTTCTCGCTGAGCAGCACGGCGGGCAGGCCCTGCCGCTCCGTGA
>DKBA01000041.1 GCA_002450985.1 Acidimicrobiia bacterium UBA6912 | reverse complement strand
GGCGACTTCGTATCGGCCTTTCCGCTTCGATGCGACGACGCCCCTTCGGTCGAGTTCGTCGCGCCCTGGGCAAGTGCGGTCACGACGTCCCATCATCGAGCGGATAGCGAACCGATTGCGCTACGAACTCGTCGACGTACTCGAGAGCGGTGAGAGTGTCCTCGGTGTCTCCGAAAAGGCCGGGGAAACCCGCCGGGTCCTCGGGTCTGATGGCGGCGTGCACCTGGGGGTGGGCGTCGCGGAGCCATCGCCAGAACTCACGGTTGAACAACCATGTGGCGTCCGATTCGGAGAACTCGGGCCAGTCGCCGATCCTGCCGGCGCTGTCGACGGCAACCCGCTCCGGCCCCCGATAGACGATGCCACCTGCCCGGTGAAAGTCGTTGCTCCTGACCACGGTGCACTCGACGATGCCTCCGCCTTCCGGGAAGCTCTCGACGAGGCGGCAGGGCTCGACGACCTCCCGTCGCGTGCCGGCATTGATGAACACCGCAGTGGCGGAGGAATCGCGCTCGAACTGCAGGAGGCCCTCGTCGAGCCTGGCCAGATACGCCTCCAGGTCGCCGCGGTTGAGGACGTCGTAGAGGGCGAGGACGGCGTCGATCTCTGGCCCTTCGGTGACTGCCGCCTCGGGCTCGCTCTCGGGACCGGGTTCGAGCTGCGTCACGTTGGCCTCGGATGCGGCGGCGGCGCTGCCGGGGCAGGCCGCGGTGTGCAGGTACCGGACGCATTCGGCCTCGGTCAAGCTCCGGGTCAGACGGCTGGACGCCTCCGCGATCAGCTCTTCGATGTCGAGGATGTAGACCGTCACGGAACCTTCAGAACCGACCGCGGCCAGATACCGCCCGTCAGGCGAGTAGGCGATCTCAGTCGCGCCCGGGCTCGGAAGAGTCAGCCTCGACGCCCCGGTCTCGACGTCCCAGATGCGAATCGTCCCGTCCCCGCTCGCCGTCGCCACCTCGGTGCCGTCGGGGGAGAAGCCGGCGTCCCACACTGCACCACGGTGGCCCTCGAGCCGTTTGATCAGCTCGAACCCGTTTTCTGCGTTCCAGATGGCAGGATCGTCCCCGGCAGTGACCAGGAAACGGTCATCGGGGCTGAAGGCGACGGCGTGGAGCCGACCGTGCGTCGAGCCTTCGCCAGGGAACACGGGCAATTCCGCCACGATATCCCCGGAGCGCGCATCGGCGACGAAGGCGAAAGGCCCGATCGACTCCTCGGCCACCGCGATCAATGATCCATCACTGGCGACAGCCGCCTCGCGCGATGGCACGTCGGAGATCCGCAGGCTGCCACCGTCGGCGAGCGACCAGATCTGGACTCCGTCGGCGCCTGCCGTGACGAGCCGCCCCTGTGGATCGAAGGTGATCCGGTCGGTGGCGTGTCCGGTGTTCACCGACGCGACCTGGTCGTAGCGGTCGGTGCCCCAGACTGCGACACCGTCGCTGCCTCCGAATGCCAGAAGGCGTCCGTCGTCGCTGTAGGCGATCGACGCGATCTCCCCGACGGGGCTCTCGAGATCGCGAAGCCAGCGGCCGGTGCCGATGTCCCAAATCGTGACCGTCCCGCCCCCGCGGTTGGCGGCGATGGTGACACCGTCGGGAGCGAAGGCGATCCCAGAGGCCGGCTGGTCAAAGCTCTGTCGTGTCGACGTGAGGTCCGCTTCCGGGCCGGGGAACCCAACCAACTCGTGGCCCCCGTGCGGCGTGAGGTCCCACAGCGTCGTGGTCTCGTGGAGCCAGCTGGACGTGAGCAACCGATCGCCGTCCGGGCTGAAGTCCAGACCGTCGACGTCGGTTTGGGCAATCACCACGTCGAGGGGCTCGAGGGTGGCCAGGTTCCACACCTGAACGTCGAATTCGGCGCCGGCGACCCACGTCCCGTCGGGCGACACTTCGACATCTCGCAGAGGGCCGTCGTGGCCGTGATAGATCCCTTGCATCTCGCCCGTTGCCACGTCCCAGACCCGAGCGGTGGCGTCGACGCTCACGGTGACGAGTTTGGATCCGTCCGGTGTGAATCCGACATCGGTGACGTCCGAGGTGTGCCCGGCGTATGTCCGAATCAGCTCGCCGGTCTCGATGTCCCAAGTGCGGACCCCGGGGACACCGTCACCGTCGGTGAAGTAGGTGACGGCGAGCACGGTGTCGTCGGGACTGAACTCGAGGTTGAGTGACTGGGTGGTGCCGGCCGGGAACGGCAGCACCTGCAACACCTCCCCCGATTCCGCGTCCCAAACCCAAGCGGAGCGAGTTCTCTCGCCAAAGTCGGCGGTGGTGGCCGCCACCATCGATCCGTCGTTGCTGAAGGCCGGCACCGCCGGCCACAACCCGTCTGGACGGAGAGTCAGCTCGTTCTCTCCGGTGCGTGCGTCCCACAGCCGGACAGTGAGGTCGTCGCTGGTCGTGACGACACGGGTGCCGTCCGCGCTCACCTCCCCGTCGTTGAGGAACGACTCGTGTCCAACGAGGGTCACCTGCTCCTGAACGGGATTCGTGCCCCAGATCACAGCGACGTCACTGTCCTCACCGCCGATTGTGAGGAACGAGTCGCCGTCGGGGAAGAACGAGGCGATCCCGTTG
>DKBA01000203.1 GCA_002450985.1 Acidimicrobiia bacterium UBA6912 | reverse complement strand
CCGGTGACCTCGGCCGTGACGAACGGGTGCCCGTCTCGATCCCCGCCCACCCAGGTGCCGAAAGTCGCCTGTGGCAGCGACCGGTGTTCGAGCAGCGACGGATCGAGCCCGGCTCGTTCCCATGCCGTGCGGAGCCGGCCGTCGAGACGGGGCACGACCTCGGGGAACACGCGCACCAGGTAGTGCACGATGTTGCGCAGCTCGTCGGCGACCTGCGGGCGCTCGAGGAAGATCTCGCCGGTGCGCCACAGTCGCTCCAGGATCGCCTTCACGTCGCGGCGGATCGCACGCTGCTCCTCGGTGGTCCACATCTGGTTCTCCCGGGCGACGAGCCGCAGGTAGAGGGCGCGATGCTGCTCGAGCACGGTTGCGCGCTCGGCTTCCGTGGGATGGGCGGTCAGCACCGGCTCCACCGCGACGCCGGCGAGGATGGCGGCGATGGCTGCCTCGTCGTGACCTGCGGCCAGCAGATCCGCCAGCGTGCGTCCCCACAGACCCGAGATGGCGGCGGAGCCGCTGACCTCCTGCTGGCGTCGCCGGTATTGCGCCGAGGCGTTCTCCTCGGCCATGCTCACCAGGCGGAAGGCGATGGAGAGCGCCTGGGTCAGGAGACGCTGGTCGACGTCCGCCGGGGTACCGACGCCGGCGCCCTTCCACGGAAGCGCCGCAGCGACGTCGCCGGCGCCGGCTTCGACGAGCACCTCGCGGAAGGCGTCGAGGAGATAGGTGAAGTCCGCATCCACCTTGCCGGGGTCGAGGTTGAGCGGCGCAGGGATCTGGGCCATGCGGTGACTCTATCGATCCCGTGCCCCATCGCCGGCGGTCGGCCGCAGCCGCGGAACGCTTCCGTCGCCGTGCGGCTCCCGACACGTGGCCGGTCTCACCACGTCGGAGACGTGGTCAATCCCACAGCGTCGGGTGCAGTGTCACCGGCTGGGGGGTGATGAGCTCGCCGGGCCGGGACGGGCCGACGAGGCGATCGACGAGGGCGCCCCAGTCGAACGACTCGGTCACCTCCGATGCCTTGATCGTGACCAGACGGTCCTCCGGGACGTGCTGGGGAATGATGCAGTCGAGAATGGTCTCGATCTCGTTGCGGAACCGGTCGTTGGTGCTGCGGACACCGTCGGCCTTGAGCGGGATGTCGGGCAGCAGCCGTACGAAGAGGTCGTACGTCGCACACCACCGCTTCACGAGCGGCCTCACGTCGAAGGGGTCCTCTCCTCCCGTGACTCGCAGGAAGTAGGCGAAGTTGTCGATGACCGCACGGTCGGTCACGAGCACGTCCGCCCGGTTGCGCAGCTCGAGCTCCTGCTGGATCTGCGCCATGAGCACCCAGAGCTGCGCCTCGGGCGTGGCGCCTTCGTTGAGTCCCAGGGGATTGAAGCGGATCACCTCACGACCGACCTCGACACTGCGGCCGCTCCGCCCGACCGCGCCGGCGAACGAGTGCACGGCGTTGGTCTTTCGCACCGAGTGCGATCCGATGAACGCGATCTTTGCTGCCGCCGTCTGGGTCACCGCCGTCCTTCAGCCGCTCGCCGTGCACGGTACCGTGCCGCGCAGGATCTGGAGCCGCGGCGCGCGGTCGAGGACATGGCAGCAGCGGGGATGGAGTGCGCCATCGGCGCCGAATCTCGAGTCGAACGTCGCATCGGGTGGGCTGNNACGCCGGCCAGGCGACCGGGATCAACACCTCGTTGCGTCGCAGCGGGGCGGGTACATACGGACCGTCGTAGACGGCGCCGGCTGCCGCCCCCGTGCGAACGACTCCGTCACGTTCCAGCGCGGCGACGAGCTTCGCCTCGGCGCGCCGGAACCGGCGCTCGTCGCGACCGCCGCGATACGGGACTGCCGCATAGTGGCCCTCAGGGACCCGCACGACGGCGATCGCCGCATCCACAGGACACGGCAGGGTGTCCTCTGTGTACGCCCGCTCCATCACGAACCGGTACCGATGCGATCCGTCGTCCACCAGCTCGTGGGTCACGGGGACGGTCATCTTCATCCTGGCGCCCTGCGAGTTCCTGCCGAAGATGAACCCGGCGAGGCGGCGGAACGCCTCGTTCCCCGTAGTCTCGTAGTCCCCGTGCACGGTCGTCTCGGCAACCAGATACGAGTCGTAGCGCCGGATCTGGTAGCCGTCGCGGCGGGCGACGACCTCGTACGTGGGTCGTTCGTAGCGGCTCATACTCGGCGTACGGTGCTCATCGCGTGGTCGTATGTCGCCCGGACGGACACCTGTGCGAACGCCCTCGGCGCAGTCATCCGCTGATACGCGAGGGCTCAATCGGCTCCGGCGGCGGCATCGAGGATGCGAGCCAGCTCGGCGGGACGGGTGATCATCGGCCAGTGCCCCGTGTCGATGTCGACGTATGAGATTCGAGTGGCACGGGTGAGCTCGGGAACGTCGCCGCCGTCGATCCACTCCTTGGCCTGATCCGGGCTGTACTCGGGACACACGAGGACGAGCGGCACCTCGAACCGGCGCTCGTCGGAGAGCCGTACGACGCCTCTTGCGACTCCCTCGGGGACGGCCACGGCGATCGAGGCGAAGCGGTCCCGCTCTGCCTCACCGAGGTCTGCGGCATCCGGACCCTCGAATGGCTCCCACCCGGGGAAGGCCATGACGCCGTCGACCACGTCGAAGAAGCCCGCATACTCGTCGCCGTCGGACGACGGAAACCCGCCGATCAGGACGGCGCGCCCGACATCGCCAGGCCGCCGGTCGGCCGCCATCCAGGCGAGCGTGCACGCCGCCGAATGGCCCACGACCATGGGACGGTCGGCGCCGTCGATCACGTCGAGGACGGCCGCCACCTGATCCTCCAGCGTGGCGTCGATCGGTGTGTCGTCGACACCCGGCAGCGCTACCGGCAGGGGGCGGTGACCGAGGCGTTCGAGCTCTGTGGCGACGTCGGCCCAGATCGAGGCGGGGAGCCAGAGACCGGCGATGAGAACGATGTCCATGGGGGCGACACTAGGCGTGTTCCCGGCGGACGCGACGTCTCCGGCGGCGGCCGCCGCGATCAGTGCCCGACCGGCTCGAGGTCGAGCCAGGCGGCCAGGTGGGCGATCTCGGCTCGTACCGCGGCCGTCATCGCCTTGGTGAACGGTACGTCCTCGTGGACGGCGTGCACCTGGAGCGTGCCTGCCTTGCGGTCCGCCTTGGCGTCGAGCTTCCCGACCAGGCGGTCGCCGTGGAGGATCGGGAGGGCGAAGTACCCCCAACGACGCTCTGCCGCCGGCTTGTACATCTCGAGCACGTACTCGAAATCGAACAGCTCCTGAGTCCGACCCCGGTCGTGCACCAGGCGGTCGAACGGCGACAGCAGCGCGGTCCGCCCCTCGAACGGCTCGTCCCGCAATGCGGCGAGTCCTTCCGGATCGACCCGCCACTCCCCCTTCGTTCCCTCCACAACGGCCGGCTCGCCTGCCTCGCCCACGTCCCACGGCTC
>DKBA01000254.1 GCA_002450985.1 Acidimicrobiia bacterium UBA6912 | reverse complement strand
CGTGTACCCCGGGGAGACCGGCTACGCGGTACGCACCCCGCCCCCGGACGAGACCGAGCCGGAGCCCGTACCGGGGGGCCTTGGCGATCATCGATCGATCTTCGAGAAGGTCTGGGACTTCCTCACCGGCCGCGACCTCGTGTCGGATGGATGACCGGGAGGCCGTGACCGCCCAGCTCGGGCGTCCACCCCGGTCGCGCGTCGACGTCGTGGCGCGGTGCCATCTCGGAGTCCCTGTGGTCATCGCCGTGCCGCCCCATCTCGACGACGGCACGCCGTTCCCCACCCGCTACTGGCTGACGTGCCCGCTCNNTCGGGCGGCGTCGGCGGTTCCCGGCAGGGCGTGAAGTGCCTGCACGCCCACTACGCCGACCACGCCGCAGGCAACGACAACCCGGTGGGGGAGGAGACGGCGGCGTCGATCGAGCCACTCGACTGCACGGTGGAGTGTGTGGCGGTGGTCGACGGCGAGCCCGCCCGCAATCCGGAGTGGCGCGAACCGAAGAGGTCGCTCCCATGAGGGTCGCCGCCGTCGACATCGGCACCAACACCACCCGCCTCCTCATCGCCGAGGTCGAAGGTGACCGGGTGCGCAGGCTCGACCGCCGCTCCATCGTCACTCGCCTCGGCCAGGGCGTCGACGCCGGTCGAAGACTGCTCCCCGAGGCGATCGACCGAACCGTCTCCGTGCTCGCCGGCTACGGCGAGGCGATCCGGGACGCCGGCTGTGCGCGGCTTCGCGCCGTCGCCACGTCGGCCACCCGCGATGCCGTGAACCGCGACGAGTTCCTGGATGCGGCCGTGGCCGAGCTGGGGATTCGGCCCGAGATGATCACCGGCGAGGAGGAGGCGCAGCTGTCGTTCTCGGGAACGACGGCGGGTGCCGCAGGGTCGCCGCCGTTCCTCGTGATCGATCTCGGCGGGGGCAGCACCGAGTTCGTGCTCGGCACCGGGGCGCCGGCCTACCTGGTCAGCGTCGACATCGGGTCGGTGCGGCTCACCGAGCAGACGCTCCCCGAGCACCCGGCGTCACCGGCACACATCGCCGGAGCCCGTCGCCGCGTCGACGAGGTGCTCGCCGCGGGTGTCGCCCTGCCCGAAGCGCCGGGCACGACGCTCGGCGTCGGGGGCACGTTCACGAGCCTGGCCGCGATACACCTCGGCCTCGATTTCTACGACGCCGATCGGGTCCACGGCACCAGCCTCGGCCTCGACGATCTGCGCCGGCTCATCGACGGGCTCGCCCCGCTGACCATCGGCGAGACCGAGGCGATCCCCGCGCTCGACCCCGCCCGGGCCCCCGTCCTGCTCGGCGGCGCGGTCGTCGCCGAGCGGGCGGCCCGTCACGTGGGGGCCGAGGCGGTTGTGGTGTCCGAGCACGACATCCTCGACGGCATCATCCGCAGCCTGGCAGAGCCGTTCGCTTGATCCGCCGATGGAGGCATCGCACGGCGGGGTCGCGAACGCCTCACCGAACGCCAACAAGGGCGAAGAGCCCGTTTCCGTGCGTGGTCGGTCCCAATCGGTCAAGGTCGACGATTCGATGGTTCACCCGGCCACGCCTGTGCCCGCTTGTCGCAGGGCTCGTCTTTGGATAGCCAGCGGAGATCTGCGGCGCGTCCTGCGACTGAGGCCTTCCGGGTATGTTGCGGCCAGAGGCTTGCCTTCGTTGGGAGCCGCCCGGTCCGAAGCGGGCTGCGTCTTCGCAGTGAGGGCTACGCCATGGAGGGAGTGGCTGCGTAGCGGAGTCTGACCATCGCGAGGAGTCGGATGTGTAGCAACTCGCCGGTCTTGTGCGTACCGACACTCAAGCAGAACGCATGGCGAAATCGTGCATCTGCTCTCGCCTCAGGCTTTCGCGAATGTGGTCGGCTCGGATTGGCGCGCTCCAAGTCTGGTCGCGCCCGATTCGATAGCCCGACTTGCCATCTCCATCACCTGCGCGACAGTGGCGGCTTTCGGCGGGAGTGTCTCGACGTGCGTTGGGGCGATCGACGGTGTTCGCTCGAGTTCAACAGGTCCGACTTTCAGGTGGGTCACGGTGGGCAAGACCAGCAGGACGCCGACCACAGCGAGCGGGAGTGCGATGGTTGGCCATTCGCGCTCGGTCGCCATCCAACTCAGCCAGGCAACGCGGCTGGGTTCGGCGACTGCGACAACCAGCATCGCAATGAACACGGCAACTAGGAACGATCCGGCGAGACGACGGCCTGGCGGCTTCCCGGGTCCAAACCAGAAATCGACCCAGTTGTCGGCCTGGATCCTCACGCCGCGGAGCGCACGTGCGTTCTGTGCAGCTTCGGGGAGTCGGGGCTGCAAGCGTCCGGCGCGTTCGAAAGCCACGATCGCGTCTCGGGTCTTGTCCAGTTGATACAGGGCTATCCCGCGGTTGAATTCGACACGCGAGTCCTCGGGAAGCGATTGCTGGTTGTCGGTCAGGAAGTCAAGCGCTGCGCCAGGCTTCGTATCGCCGAGTAGCGTTGCGCTAAGACCAAGGGCAATTGCAAGGGCATCCTGCTTGGCAACTCTGCATTCCCAGGCCATTTGGTAGGCGGAGGCAGCCGCTCTGTACCGGCGATCTTGTCGATACGAGTCGGCCAGGGCAATCCATACAGGGCTGTCATCGGGAGCGAGGTGTATCGCCTCTCGGAACGCGCTAGCCGCTCCATTATGGTCTCCGCTAGCGTTGAGCGATCGTCCGCAGAGCTTCCTCAAGCGCAGCCGGTCCGCATCTGACGTTGCCAATCCTATTGCCGTGGTCGCCGTCTGCAGAGCGCGTTCGGGGTCTTCGAGTTCGAGAAGTGCAGTTGCTTCTCCTGTCATTGCATCGACGTTGTCGGGATCTCGCTGCTGGACTTCGCGCCAAGCCTGCAAGGCTTCGTCGTGCCGCTCGGCGTCGGCGAGGATCGCTGCCCGAATCAACCAGGCACTCAATGCGAGTTTGGCGATGGTGTACTCGCCGTGCATTCGTACCCGCTCCACGGCATCCTTGCTCAAGCGAAGCGCCTCGATCAGTTCGTTGGAAGTCCAGGCGATAATTGCCATGCCCGTGACCGCGGCAACTCGAAACATGTCGCCCATGTCAGCCTCTGAGTCCTCGGATTCGACTTCGGCAAACGCCGCCTTGGCCTCCTCGGGCCGGCCTAGTTCGAGGAGGATCCAGCCCCTGGCGAGCAGGGCCGTCGCTTTCAGATACTCGCCATGCGGGTGCTCGTCGAACAGTGCGAGTGACTCGTCCAGGACAGAAAGGGCATCATTCGGCCGCCCCAGGTCCTTCAGAGTCTGCACCTTAAGGTTGAGACTCACCGGGAAGAGCATGCCGGGCGGATTCCACCTCTCGAGCACGTCCAACGCAGCATCGAAGCGTGCTCCAGCACGCAGCAGTGCAACCTCGGCAAGGGGGTATGCGGGATGGTCGACGATCGCAGGATCGAGGGCAACGGCCTGGTCCAGGGTTGCCTGCGCGCGGGCATCGCCGACTACTGCCTGCATCATCGCCACCAGCATGCCGTCCTCGGCCGATTGGATGTCGTCTTGGCCTGCGTCGGCGATCTGCTGCATGACGCGGAGAGCATCGTCTGTTCGCTGGTGTTGCATCAGCACATTGCAGCGCTGATCCTCCGCCACGAGGCGGAGTTCTGGGTGGGCCTCCTCAAAGGCATCCAGCCAGGCAAGTGCTCGGTTGAGACCGCGTAGTCTGCTCTCGAGGTGAAGGCGCATCACCCAAGCGTCGCGGTACTCATCCGATTCTGGCGGCACCGATGCGGCAAAGGCGTCCACAGCATCGAGCGCGTCGTCTGACCGCCCGTCGTTCCCCAGCAGCCGGATCTTGGTTTGCAGGAACTCCACTGCTTCGTCGGGACGTATCTCCATAAGGGCGTCCAGGCAGCCGAGTGCCGCATCCAGGTTGCCGCTTCGCTCATATGCCACGAACTGCTGGGTGCGTATCGCAACGAGCCCCTCACCCGCTACCGTCGCTTCGGCCCCGTTCAGGATCCGCAATGCAGCTGCGTGATCTCCCACCTTGTTGTACGCAACAGCTCGCTGAACGCGGGCCTCCCAAGTTGCGCCGAGATCAGAGCCGTCGAGGGCCTCCATTGCCTCTATCGCGGCTGTCGGTCGGTCGAGACTGAGGAGCGCCCAACCGCGCTGGAGAGCAACGGCTGCACGCAGGCCCCGTAGCGTGTCGCCCAGGGTCTCAAGGACCTCAAGTGCATCCTCGTGCCGTCCCATCCGATTCAACGCGATGGCCCGCTGCAGCGCAGCCGCATCCGCAAGATGCGGGGCCAAGCGCGCAACATCCTCAATAGCTAAGACCTCTTCCGACCGGCCCGCACCGTTCAGGGCAACCATGCGCTGTAGCAGCCCGTACCCTCGCAGGTCGCCAGTTAGGTCCGGCATCACTGCGTCGATCTCATCGAGCGCACGGCCGTAGTCGTGCAACGCCTCGGTCAGAAGTTGCACTCGGGTCAATGCGATCAATGCCTCGTCCGGCATGATGGCCGCCGCGTTGTCGAGCGTGGCGATTGCCTCCTCGACCTCTCCCTCGGCAGCAAGGCACTCCGCCAGGGCCTTGTGGTTCTCCGGTGCGTTTGGTTCGAGTTCCACTGCACGTCGGAAGCACGAGACTGCATCGGATAGATTCCCGGCGCTCGCGGTGACTGACCCGAGGTTGTACCAAATCGCTTCAGAGGAGTCGTCAAGCGCCGCCGCGCGCCGCATAGCCTCAAGCGCACCCTCGCTATCACCGACCTCCCTCCGAGCCAAACCCAGCTCCGACCAGAACGTGCCATCCTCAGGCTCGAGTTCCACGGCTCGTTTGGCAGCAGCAAGCGCAGCCGACGCATCGCCTGCAAGCCGGTGGAACTTGGCAGCTAGAGCCTGCATGCGCGCATCATGGGCTCCAAGATTGACGGCGCGGTCGAGGGACGCAGCTGCCTCTCGGAATTCTCCCGCACCGGCTGCGGCCGTTGCCCGGAGCTGCCAGTTCTCGCGCTCATGCGGTGCCAGTGCGCATAGCTCTGCAGCCGCCGCGAGAGCATCGTGCGGACGTTCTTGGTCTAGCCGGATCTCTACGATCTTCTTCCACGCCTCACATGTGAGACCCCCGACGCCAACGGCCTTGGCAATCGCCTCATCGGCTGCGGCATGCTCGCCCAGCTGTTGCCGTGCTTTGGCGAGTTCCACCCACAGCTCCGGCACTGCCGCCGGGTGTGCGTCGAGGTAGGACCCGATGATCTCGGCCGCCTCGGCCCACCGATCATCGAGCCCGAGGAGCCAACTCCTGACCCGCAAGACGGCCGGATCGTCTGGCTCCGTCGCCGCCGCCTCATCCAGGACCGCGTGCGCGCCGGTGAGATCGCCCGCCGTGGCTACCTCGACCGCTTTCTCTATCAGAGGGTCAACACTCATCGCTCTCCCCTCGACTCTCGTTCACGCTCCGGTTTCTGCGGGCATGGTGGACTTGCCACGGCTGGCAAACGCTCGCTGACAATCGTGGGCATCACCAGCATTGCGATAGGGGCTGACGAGATTCGTCCTCACGATCACCAGCACCTCTTGCCAGAGATACGCCATAGCTCGAGGTTGCAGTGCGGCCTAGACGCTTGCCAGAGGCGAACGTCCTCCGTCTCCTCGGGGTGGAGAATGCTGCTGACTCACAGAAGTTGCGCCGAGTGGGGCCGACAGCCGGCTGCAAAAGGCCAGGCCACCGGGCTATGGGTGGCCCAAGTTCGCGAGCAATCACTGAGGCACCGGGGGAGCTGAGATCGGCATTGCCGGAGCGTCCGTCAGGGATTGCGATGATGGCCGGAACGGTCCGTCGGAGTTCCCGACTGCAGGACAGTACCGATCAGCAACCTGACCGAGGCGTTCAGGGGCGTTGCAGGGTCAACAGCCGGCAGTCGGCTTCGAGGAAGGGGCTCGCCCGGGCGAAGAAGCGAAGTGCTCCGGAGATCCGTTGTGAGGCTGCCCTCCCGCAAGCTTCCTCTGAGGTGATCGAGAAGCCTCAGGCAGTACGGAGTTGCTGGATCCATCGCATCCATCTCGCGGATGGGGGGCACTGTCACGTCGAACGAAAGGGGGATGGAGGTTGGGGTCTCGCTCTCCTCTCCCGCACCCGCTCGCCACAGCGCAAGCGCGAGTTTCTTGTCGGTTCCCCGGGCCCTGATGCTCTCACCAGACAGCCTATCGCCCACTTCGCTGGGATCTTGTGGTCAGACTGTGGTCAGCGCCACTCAGGGCGTCTGGGGTGACCGGAAGGAGAGAGACTCAGAAACCATTGCAGCACAAGCGATCCGCCGTGCCCGGGGAGGGACTCGAACCCTCACGCCCCCGAAGGGACAGCGGATTTTAAGTCCGCCGCGTCTGCCCGTTTCGCCACCCGGGCGGGCGATCCGCAGGCTACCCAGCCCCGATGCGGGGCTGCGCCACCCTCACTAACCTGCCGGATTCGACGACAACGTATGGAGGACGCCCCCGTGAAGGTCTACCCGCCCGAGAAGATCCGCAATGTCGCCCTCGTCGGCCACAGCGGGTCGGGAAAGACGACGCTGGCCGAGGCGCTGCTCTACCGGGCCGGAACCATCAGCCGCCTGGGCCGAGTCGAGGACGGCAACACCGTGTTCGACTACGACCCCGAGGAAGCGAAGCGGGGCATGTCGTTGTCGCTGACCTACGCCCCGTTCGAGTGGAAGGGTCACAAGGTCAACCTCATCGACACCCCCGGCTACGCCGACTTCGTCGGCGACGTCCACGCTGCGCTCCGCGTGGTCGATCTCGCCGTCTTCGTGGTGAGCGCCGTCGACGGCGTCGAGGTGGGCACCGAGCGGGTGTGGCGTCTCGCCGAGAAGATGGGGATCCCCCGGATGATCTTCATCAACAAGCTCGACAAGGAGCGCGCCTCCTTCGACCGCACGCTCGAACAGCTGCGCGACCGCTTCGGCGCCGGCATCGCGCCGCTCGAGCTGCCCATCGGCGAGGAGGCGGCGTTCCACGGCATCGCCGACCTGCTCACCGACACCGCCTTTGTGTACGACTCCGGCCACGGCGAGGAGGGCGAGATCCCCGAGGAGATGGAGGAGCGGGAGCACCGCGTCCACGACAACCTCGTCGAGGGCATCGTCGTTGCCGACGACGACCTGCTGGAGCGTTACCTCGAGGGCGACATCCCCTCACTCCACGAACTGGAGAAGACGATGGCCGTCGGTGTCGCCGCCGCCACCGTGTTCCCCGTCGTNNGAGATCGGCCCCTCCCCCGCCGTGCGCAACACGGTGAAGATCATCGCCGGCGCCGAGGAGGTGGAGATCGAGAGCTCACCGGGCGGCGATCCGATGGTCTTCGTCTTCAAGACCATTGCCGACCCGTATGTCGGGCAGATCTCGATGTTCAAGGTGCTCTCCGGCACGGTGAAGTCGGAGATGACGCTCCACAACACCCGATCGGGCAGCGACGAGCGCTTCGCCAAGGTTGCCTACCTGGTCGGCAAGGAGTCCGAGCTGCTCCCCGAGGTGCCGGCCGGCGACCTCGGGGCGGTCGCCAAGCTCAACGACACCGCCACCGGCGACACGCTGGCGCCCAAGAACAAGCCGGTGCGGGTCGCCGAGATCGAGCGACCCGTCCCGGTGCTCGCCATGGCCATCACGGCAGCCACCCAGGCCGACGAGGACAAGCTGGCCAACGCGTTGCGCCGACTCCAGGAGGAGGACCCCGCGTTGGTGGTCGAGCGCAGCGACGAGACGAGGCAGACGCTGCTGCGGGGCATGGGCGAGACCCACCTCGCCATCACCATCGAGAAGCTCGCCCGCAAGTTCGGCGTCGAGGTGGAGACCCACGACGTCCGGGTCCCCTACCGGGAGACGATCACCGGCCGGGCGAGGGCCGAAGGCAAGTACAAGAAACAGAGCGGCGGGCGCGGCCAGTTCGGTGTCGCCGTCATCGAGGTCGAGCCGGCAGCACGCGGCGAGGGATTCGAGTTCCTCGACGAGATCAAGGGCGGATCCATCCCCCGCCAGTTCATCCCCGCGGTGGAGCAGGGCATCATGGAGACGATGACCGAAGGCGGCGTCAACGGGTACCCGGTGGTCGACGTCAAGGTGCACTGTGTCGACGGCAAGTACCACTCGGTCGACTCATCCGAGATGTCCTTCAAGATGGCGGGCCGGCTCGGNNCGCCAACCCGATCATGCTGGAGCCCATCTCCAGGGTCCAGGTGACGGTGCCGCCCGAGTACCAAGGTGACGTCATGGGCGACCTGTCGTCACGTCGCGGCCAGGTCCAGGGCACCGAGGTCGCCGACGGGGGGATGCAGCGCATCACCGCCCTCGTGCCGACCTCGGAGATCATGCGCTACGCCATCGACCTGCGCTCGATCACCCAGGGCTGGGGCACGTTCACGACGGAGCACTTCCGGTACGACGAGCTGCCCTCGCATCTCGTGGAGAAGGTCCGCCAGGAGATGGAAGAAGAGGACTAGCCGGGACCCGGCTCGCCGTCGATGACGTCGAGAGGCAGGGACCGGCGACTCCCGCGGTGGACAGACGGTCAGTAGTCGTTCAACAGTCCCATGCGGCGTGCCCGCTTCACCGCGTCGTCACGGTCGATCGCCCCGAGCTTCCGATAGGCAGTTCTCAGGTAGGTCTTGACCGTGTTCATGGACAGGTGAAGTCGCTCGCTCACTTCCCGCCTCGAGGCACCATCGGCGATCTCCCGGAGAACCGCCACCTCGCGATCATTCAACTCTGCGCCTGCCCGCTCGGAGGTAGTTCGTACCAGCTCGTCATCGAGGTTCGCCGCCAGCCGAGCCAGGAACTCGGGACTGGGCATCGCTCCGATGAGTTCGCCGGCTTCGGTAAGCGCCGAGCGTGCCCGGTTGAGCCGCCCAACTCGCATCTCGTACCTTGCAGCTGCAAGCCGATGGAGTGCCGCGTAGAGCGGCCAATGGAGCTGGGTTGTGATCGCTGCGACAGCAGCGAGGTCTTCTTCTGCCTGCTCGATGTCGGCACACCACACCCCAGCCAGGTACAGCGGTAGAGGGTCGGCAGTCGACCCCTGGAAGTCGTCGACGACGCGGCGAGAAGCCTCCAGGAAGGGGCGCGTTGCCGCGATCTCGTTCTTCCACGCCCCGACAAGAGCGCGGATACCCACCGCAAGCACCGTTGCCATGCTGGGATGAGCCATCTGGCTCGGCGAGAGGACCGCATCGACATCGGCAATGCTCTGATCGAATTCGCCAACGAGCAGATTGGCGGCCGCGGAGTGGGCAAGCAGGATGTCGGGTGACAACGCATGCATCGCGTACGCGGACTGATCGGGATTGTTCGCCAGAAAGGCTCTCGCCTGGGTGGACATCTCGAGAGCTCCTCTCAGGTCACCCTTGAACAGTCGAACCAAGAAGTCGAGCTGCAAGTGGGCGAGCCGGAGAGACGGGGAGGCGGCTGCGGAGTCGCCGTCGATGATCCGTCCAATGGTGGTGAGACCGGCGGTGGCCATCACGATGTCGCCCGAACTCCCGGCGGCCCGGGCGAGGACGAGCGCAAGGTCCGGACTCGAGTCGAGCGTTTCGACCGGGAGGCTCGAGACCCACTTGGCAACCGTGCCGGCAAGACCCCTGCGCAAGGCCGGGCCGCAGGCCATCCTGATCAGCTGCTCGGCGCGGGACGGGTCGTCCTCCCTGAGCGCAGCGCCGATCGCAAGATCCGTGAGCCCATGCTTCTCATACCAGCGTGATGCGACGCCGAGAACCGAAGAGATGTCAGCCTCCCCTGACCGATTGACTCGTGCTTCGAGCCAATCGGAGAGCAGGGCGTGATAGCGGTAGACCGGCGGTGAGGCCGATACCTCTTCGGTGAACATGTTGATCTCGACGAGGTGCTCGAGGAGGGCCTTCGAATCGATCCGGCCCGTGATGAGGTTGCAGAGATCAGGGTCGAGCCTCTCCAGCCAGTAGGTTTGCTCGAGGAAGCGAAGATGATCGGCGGGCAGTCCTGGCAGCACCTCGGTGTCCAGGAACCGTCGGAGGTCGGGAAGGCTGCCGAGACCCAGGGCTTGTCGCCGATCGTACGATTCGTGCCGCAGTGCATGGCCGGTCAGGCACAACCCCGCAACCCAGCCCTCGGTCGCCCGCCACAGCTTCTCGACTTCCTCGCGAGAGAGCGACAAGCCGAACGTCCTGGTCAGGAGCACGCCGGCCTCGGTGCGATCGAACGCAGGTCGCGGCCCCGAATCTCGACCACCTCACCCCGCGCCCGCAGCCGGTACCAGGGGAGATCGGGCGTCTCTCGACAGCTCAGGACGATGTAGACGTTACTGGGCCGCGACTCAAGGAGCTGGCCGAGAGCGCCGACCACTGAGTCCGCCGTGAGAAGGTGCGCATCATCGAGGACGATGAGAACCTCCTCGTGGGCTTGGCTCGCGGCACCGACCACCGTGCTCAGCGATGGGTAGCGATGCTCTTCCAGGTCCTCGCCGAGGGCAGATGCGAGATCATTGACGAGGAAGCGCAGGTCGTTGTGCTCCTCCCGACAGGTGATCCACAGCATGGTGCATGGGCGATCGAGTGCCGCAACCCAGGACGAGAGCAGTGTGGTCTTGCCGAATCCTGCACCGGCGGTCACCAGCCCGATGCCCAGATCGAAGACCTCCCGGATTTGCGGGAACAGCTCGGCTCGCAGAACCACCCGTGAACCCGTCTTGGGAACGCGAAACGTGGCCGAAGCGAGAGCCGAGCGAACCTCCACTTTCGAGCATTCTAGGAGAGCGCGGCCCTCATGTTGGGGGCTGCGCACAGGCGACGAAGCTGTCTGCGTCGACGCCGGCCGTGGCTGCGGCCGTGGTGCTGATCCCCCGTCGAGACCAGCGACGCCCGGCCGAATCCGGTGCGACGCTACCTCTTGCCGTCGAGTGTCGTGCCTGCGGCCGCCACTGCGGCGGACCGAAGATCACGACAGCGGCAGACCGAAGATCACGACAGCGGCAGACCGAAGATCAGGATGGTGAGCATCATCAGGGCGACGGCGACGAATCCGGCCATTGCCCACCAATTCTGTTTGCGCGCTGCGAGAAGCGTGGCCAAGGAGGCCTGGATCGTGAAGTAGGCGGCGAACACGCGGGATGCGAGGTTCACAGCCACATTCAGGTCGACGAAGATCACCAGCAGGATGGCGGGGACCAGGATCATCGGGAAGGTGATCGCCCGGGGGATCTTGTTGTTGACCAGCATGTCACTGCGTGATGAGGTGGCGCCGATGATGGCGGAGGTCTGGCTGCCGATGGCAGCGAACAGCAGCAGCCACGGAAGCAATCCTCCGATCAACTCGGAGACTGCGAAGATCGCCCTGCCGTCGGCGGGTATGTCGGGCCGGGGCGGGAGGAAGGCGGCCATCAGGGCCACGACGAACACGACGAACACCACCGTCGAGATGAGCTGGGCGATGCGCATCGTGGTCACCCGTTGCTGTGCCCCGAATCTGACCCCGATGTAACGGGACGCCTCGAAGCCCTGAACCATGGCGAACAGCCCGAGCATGCTGCGGATCTCATCGGGGCCCAACTCGGGGGAGTGGCCGAGATCCCATCTGCCGCCGAGGGCCGCCTGGACGTTGGCCACCACGAACGCTACGACGATGCCGATGACGGCGGCCAGGTTGAATGCGGTGGTCCGGTCGCCGACCTGGTTCAGCTTGTTCATGCCTCCCCTCATGCCGATCACGATCAGGGCGCTCAGCAGCAGCACGCCCAACAGGCTGCGCCGGTCGGGGCTGTTGGCGTCGAAGGGGAGCAGCACGAGGGCCATGAGGACGATGGTGTAGTAGGAGATGTTGACCATCGATGCACCCAGGAGTGACCACTCGGAGATGGTCTCGATCCGGTCCGGGACGCCTCCTTGCCCATGAATGGGTTCGTAGTGGCGGATGTTGTAGGCCATGGCGAATCCGGCGGCGACCGCCACCAGGCAGATGCCCAACATGAAGAACGGCGCCCGAACACCGACGAGCAGCACGATGGCCGGCGAGAACAGGATGAAGCCGACGTCCATGATGTTGGCCAACGGCACCACGGTGGCCTGGTACTGCTTGGAGTGCTGCACGCGAGGTCGGTACAGCGCATAGGCGAGGACGAGAATCGTCAAGAACCCCAACCCGACTGCGATGAACTCGTCACTCGAGGTCCGCATCGAGAACTCCTTCGGCTCACCAAGGTCGGGCCGGCGTGATTCCTGCGGGGCGTCGGGCCCGATGCACGGGTAGGGTGGCTGGACCATAGCGCCACACGGTCAGGCTCTGCGGCGATGGCCGGCCGGCTGCGGTGGCGTCGCTCGGTGAAGACGGTCGGAGGGAGCGAACGAGTGCCCAACGAGACCCCCAAACGATGGGAACAGGCGGGATGGGCGACCTACGCCGGAATCATGCTGTTCGGCGGCGGGCTCGTCGGGATCGTGAACGGAGTGTGGGCTCTGCGCTACCAAGATCGGGTGGCCGACCTGGTGCTCGCGGAGAGGAACCTCGGACTCTGGGGATGGACGGCATTGACCGTCGGGGTCCTGATGCTTGGCACGGGCATCGGGGTCTTCTACGGAAGGGACTGGGCTCGCTGGACCGGGATCGTGCTCGCCGTGGTCGCGATCGCGTGGGCGGTCGGGTGGGCCGAGATCCAGCCGACCCAGTCACTGATCGCCGCGCTCATCTACGGCTCGGTGATCTACGGACTGGCAACGCATCCCGTCACGGTGGAGACCGGCCCGTGAGCGCGGTCCCTCATCGTGCCGGCGGGCTTCGTGCGGTCCATCCTGGCGTCGGGGCGTGAACGAGGGCGCTCCCAATCGTTTGGGAGATCGGGAAGGGCATCGCGACCGGGAGGAAGTACGAAGCCGA
>DKBA01000250.1 GCA_002450985.1 Acidimicrobiia bacterium UBA6912 | reverse complement strand
GTGGGCGACGCGGGCGCCGGCGCGCGCGGCGGCGACGGCCTGGTTGGCGCCCTTGCCCCCGGGAAAGCGGCTGACCGTCGCATTGGTGACGGTTTCGCCAGGCCTTGGGAACGCTTTCACACGCGCGACGATATCGAGGTTGATGGAGCCGATCACGGCGATTGAAACAGTCCGGTTCATGCTTTAAGCCGATCGATCAGTAGTGCAAAAAAACCATCCGCATCCACGCTGTAAAGCCAGTTTGCGTTATGGGCCCTGCCGGTGACACCCCAGAAATCGACGGCGGTGTGGCCGCGCGTAAGCGGCGAACCGGTTTCGATCTCCACGTTACACATTTTACCCTCAAACAAACCCGGCTCGAGCAGGTAGGCGATAGTGCAGGGGTCGTGAAGGGGCGCGCCGTCGCTGCCGTATTTGATGCTGTCAAAGCGGTTGAAAAACTCCATCATGCCGACGAT
This sequence comes from Acidimicrobiia bacterium UBA6912, assembly GCA_002450985.1. Taxonomy (GTDB): domain Bacteria; phylum Actinomycetota; class Acidimicrobiia; order Spongiisociales; family UBA5794; genus UBA6912. The sequence goes on along the minus strand of DKBA01000250.1, from coordinate 11,591 downwards.
GGCGTCTCCGACCGTCGTGCCGATGGCGCGAATCTGCTCAAGCCGTTGTCTCGAGACCAGCACCTGGTGGGTGACGTCCAGCGGCACGATCGTCAACGGCCGGCCGCAGTGCATGACGATCTGCGCCGCATCCGGATCCTCCAGGATATTGAACTCGGCGCTCGGCGTGGTATTGCCGGCCTCGCGCATGGCGCCGCCCATCAGTACGATTTCGCGAATCTTCGGCAGGATTCGGGGTTCCCTCGAGATGGCCTGGCCGATGTTGGTCAACGGACCCGTCGGCACCAGGGTGATGCTGCCGTCGTCGGCGGCGAGCAAGGTTTCGATGATGAAATCGACCGCGTGCTGCGTCTGCAGCGGCATTCCGGGCACGTAAACCGCAACGCCGTCGATACCGGTTTTGCCGTGCACGTTTTCCGCCGTGATCAGCTCATAGCGCATGGGCTTGTCACAGCCGGCGAACACCGGGACGTCGGTCCGGCCGGCCAGTTCGCAGATGATGCGCGCGTTGCGTTGCGTGAGTTCGAGCGGCACGTTGCCCGCCACGGCGGTTATGCCCAGGATCTCGAAGTCCGCGGGCGAGGCCATCGCCAGGAACAATGCCACGGCGTCGTCCTGGCCGGGATCGCAGTCGATGATGATGGGGCGCGCCGTCATGGCCCCAGCGTCCCGGCCGGCGGCCGGTCTGTCAAGAGCGCGGACGCCGAACCGGCCCGATCGTGGGGAACAACCCCATGCACCGGCGATTTCTGCGGCTTTCAGGCGGTGCATCTGGGGCGGATTGCGCCGCGCCGACGAAATCACGCGTCCATGGCACGACCGACTCACGCGCAAGGGAGGGACAGTGCGCCGGCAAACATCCTGTCCCCGCCCCGGTCCGGAAATTGCGCCCCGGGGGCCGTTGCGGACGCAATCATTGCCGGCCCGGGTAACCTTGTATCATTTCCGGTCTTTTTGCGCTCAATGGCGGTTTCGTTACCTCTCGTTAAAAGATTGCGGGCGTATGCTGACGGCAGGACTTCCATCAGTTTGCGCCCGCGAAACGGGGCGGGCGATTGCGAGGAAACATGCCCGTCTATTCGATGCGAGATTTCGACGACCACGAACAGGTCGTGTTCTGCCGCGACCCGGCCTCCGGCCTCAAGGCGATCATCGCGATCCACAACACGGTGCGCGGCCCGGCGCTGGGCGGCTGCCGGATGTGGGACTACGGGACCGAGGAGGACGCTCTGGTCGACGCGCTGCGCCTGTCGCGCGGCATGACCTACAAGGCGGCCCTGGCGGGCCTTGCGTGCGGCGGCGGCAAGGCGGTCATCATCGGCGATCCGAGCTCCATGAAGACGGAGCGCCTGCTGCGCGCCTACGGCAACATCATCGACTCCCTCGGCGGCCGCTACATCACGGCGGAGGACGTCGGCACCACCCCTGCCGACATGGCGATGGTGTCGCGCGAGACGCAGTGGGTCGCGGGGCTCCCATCGGAGCTCGGAGGATCGGGCGACCCCTCGCCCGCCACCGCCCGCGGCGTCATGAACGCGATGCGCGCCGTTGCCGAGCACCTGTGGGGGAGCGACGAGCTCAGCGGTCGCACCGTCGCCGTCCAGGGTGTCGGCAAGGTGGGGTCGAGCCTGGTGGCCCGACTCACCAAGACGGGGGCGGCGACCGTCATCACGGACGTCGACCAGATCGCCGCCGAGCGCGTCGCCGCCGAGCACGGATCGGAGGTGGTCGGGCTCGACGAGATCTACGACGTCGACTGCGACATCTTCTCGCCGTGCGCCCTCGGGGCATCGCTCAACGAGCGCACGATCCCACGTCTCAGGTGCGCCGCCATCGTCGGTGCCGCCAACAACCAACTCGCCACCGACGAGGACGCCGACCGGCTGGTAGCCCGCGACATCCTCTACGCCCCGGACTTCGTCGTGAACGCCGGCGGCATCATCAACGTCGCGGTCGGCATCGGCAGCTACGACGTGAGACGGGCCGCCACCGCCATCGACAACATCCAGATCGCAGTGTCCGACGTGCTCGCCACCGCGGACGAGTACGGCATCAATCCTCATCGCGCCGCCGTTCGGGTCGCCGAGGAGCGGATCGACCGCATCGGGACCCTGCACCGGCACCGGGGACTGCGCCGGGCGCAGTAGGAGGAGATTCGAATGCTGGAGATCGACAACGTACGCGACCACAAGGCGCTCGGCCTCACCGACGACCAGATCGTCGACATGTACCGCAAGATGCTGCTGGCGCGCCGCCTCGATGAGCGGATGTGGGCGCTCAACCGCCAGGGCAGGGTCCCGTTCGTCGTGTCGGTCGCCGGTCACGAGGCCACCCAGGTGGGTGCGGCGTTCGCCCTCGATCCAAGCATCGACTGGTCGCTCCCCTACTACCGCGACACCGCCTTCAACCTCGCCCTCGGCGTCTCGCCGCGGGACGTGTTCCTCGGGGTGTTCTCGAAGGAAGACGACCCGGCGAGCGGCGGGCGGCAGATGCCGAACCACTGGTCCGAGCCCGACCTGCACATCTTCACCCACTCGTCGGTGATCGCCACCCAGTTCCCCCACGCCTGCGGTATCGCGCACGAGCTGAGGGCGTCAGGGCGGCCCGGAGTCGTCGCCGTCATGTCGGGCGAGGGCGCGACGTCCGAGGGGGACTGGCACGAGGCGATGAACTTCGCCGGCATCCACAAGCTGCCGATCGTGTTCCTCATCGAGAACAACCTGTACGCCATCTCCGTGCCGGTCACCGAGGAGGTCGCCGGCAGCGTCGCCAGGCGGGCAGACGGCTACGGCATCCCCGGCATCGAGGTCGACGGCAACGACGTGCTCCAGGTGTACGGGGTGATGGCTGCCGCCGTCGATCGGGCGAGGAGCGGCGAAGGCCCGACGCTNNGGACCCCGTCGATCCGCTGGCCCACGTGTACGCCGCCGCCATCGAGCCGAGCTCACCCGTCACCGAGCCCGAGCCCGCGCTCGCCGGCGACGAGGTGAACCTCATCACCGCCATCAACCAGACGCTGCACGAGATCTTCGAGGCCATCCCGGAGACGTCGATCTTCGGCGAGGACGTCGCCGATCCGAAAGGCGGCGTGTTCAAGGCGACCGTCGGGCTCACCGACAGGTTCGGGAGCCGATCGTTCAACGCACCACTCGCCGAGTCGCTCATCGTCGGCGTCGGCATCGGCAAGGCGGCGGCGGGTGGGCGGCCGATCGCCGAGATCCAGTTCGCCGACTTCATCCACCCCGGGTTCGACCAGATCGTGTCGGAGGCGGCCCGCATCTCGTACCGCTCCGCGGGGCGCTGGACCTGCCCGCTGGTCATCCGGGTCCCCTTCGGCGGCGGCATCCACGGGGCGCTGTACCACAGCCAGTCCATCGAGGCCTTCTACACCCACGTGCCCGGGCTCAAAGTGGTCGCGCCGTCGACACCGGCCGACGCCAAGGGTCTGCTCTGGGCGGCGATCCGTGATCCGGACCCCGTGATGGTGCTGGAGCCGAAGCGGCTCTACCGGCTCGCCAGGGGACCGTGGCCGGAAGGCGAGCACGTGGTCCCCATCGGCAAGGCGGCGCTGCGCAGGCTGGGCGACGACGTCACGATCGTCACCTACGGGGCGATGGCCCACTTCGCAGCCGAGGCGGCCGACCGGCTCGCCGCCGAGGGGATCGCCGCGACGGTGCTCGATCTGCGGTCGCTGCGACCGCTCGACTGGCCGTCGATCGAAGCTGCGGTGCATCGCACCGGCAAGGTGCTCGTGGTGCACGAGGACAACGGCTTCGTCGGCTTCGGGGCCGAGATCGTCGCCCAGATCGCCGAGAAGGCGTTCGACTGGCTCGATGCGCCGTTGCAGCGCTACACCGCCCCCGAGGTACCGAACTTCCCGTTCGCCGGCGGCCTCGAGCGGCAGGTACTGCCGTCGACGGACGGCATCGTCGAGCGCGCCCGCCTCCTGGCGCGATACTGACGGAACCCCACCGGGAACTTCCCGAGGCGAGCAGGCGTCTCACCGGGGACGGCGTCACGAGAGTGCGGGAGTGATGAGCGGCGACTCGAGCCGGCCGGCGTTCGACACCTTGTACGCGCAGCACCGCGACCGGCTGTACCGGGCGATGGTGCTGGTGACCGACGACCGCGACCTGTCGCTCGAGTCTGTCGATCGAGCGTTCGCCAGGACAGGACGACGGGCCCTCCGCCGCGCCGGCGACGAGCCCGCCGCAGAGGTGCTGCGGCGAGCGTTCCGCACCGTGCGGCGCGACCGTTCACACGAGATGCGGGGCTTCCGACTCCCCGACACCGAGACCTCAGACGCCGCAAAGGCGGTCGTCGCCGCGCTCCACCACCTCGACCTCGATGCCCGCCTCGCCGTCGTCGCCGCCTCCTACCTCGGTTGGGGCACCGGAGCGATCACGCAGGCCGCGGGCGTCTCGGACGCTCGGGCGCTCGTCGCCGCATCCCACCGCTCGATGGCGGCCGAGCTCGGCATACCCGAGGAGTCGGCCGCCACTCACATCGCCGCCGCGCTGACGGAGGCGGGTGACGGCGTCTCCCGCCCGCTGTCGCGGCTCGAGTCCGTGAAAGCCGAGGGCCGCCTCGCCCGGCTCGGTATCGCCGCGGCGGCCGCTGCGATCGTGCTGGTGGCCGTCGGGGGTGTAGGGCTGGGCGTCTCGTTGCTGCGCAGCTCCCCGGCGACCGACGTGGCCGGACCGGACGGTTCACCGCCGACGTCGCCGGGCGTCGCCACGGTGACCGCGGTCTCGGTGGCCCCCGTGCCCGAGACGGTCCAGTGGGTGGAGACCGGACTCCCCTTCCGGCAGGGCGAGCTGTCGTCGGCGACGGCGGGGCCCAACGGGTTCGTCGCCGTCGGCCAGGACTACTCGGATCCCACCGGCTCGCTGCGCATGCTCGTGTCGGAGAGCGGGTACGACTGGATCCTCGTCGAGGCGCCGCTCCCCCGCAACGGTTGGGTCCAGAGCATCGTGTACGAGGATGGCCGCTACTTCGGCGTCGGGAGCAGCTTCGACGAGTTGAACGGGCGCGACACGCCCATCGTTCTCACGTCCGAGGACGGAGAGACGTGGGAATCGCTGAGCATCCCGGTGTCGCCAACGGTGGAGATCGCCGGAACGTCGCTCCGCGTGTACACGAATGTCACCGCGGTCACCGGATCGGGCGACGACATCGTCGTCATCGGCAACCAGAACGCCGAGGAGGATCTCTCCCGGCTCATCAGGGAGGGCCTTCCCGACGACCTCGCCGGCAACCAGAACTGGAGCTTCGGCCCGCGCGGGGTCGACTTCTACGACTTCGACGGCAACCTCATCCGCACGGTCGCACCCGAGGAACTGGGTCTCGACCCCGAGCTCTTCCGTCTCATGTCGACGGGTCGCCCGGTGGCGTGGCGTTCGTCAGACGGAGGCACCACCTGGGAAGAGGAGTCACTCGGGAGCGGTCCGGGGCCCGACGGCTACCTCGGACAGGTCGCATTCTCCGGCGACACCGTGGTCGCGCTCGTGTACGGGCAGTTCGGCGGCGCCCTGTGGGCAGATGCGGGCGACGGCTGGCAACAGCTCGATCTCGGCCGCGGCGCCACCGTCACCGCCGTCTCCCGCCTCGAGGACGGCTTCCTCGCGGCCGGCTCCGATGGGACCAGCGGTGTCGTGTGGCGCTCGACCGACGGCGAGAACTGGTCCCCGTCGTCCGACGACGCACTCGCCGGGATGCAGGTCGATCGGCTTGCGGTCGGCGCCTACGGGGTGCTCGCGGTGGGACAGGACCTCGGCTCGGCCCAGGTCATCGGTCCTGCCGTCGTCGAGACCGGGGACGGCCTCGTCGTCGAGATCGACTCGACGGGACGTCATGTCGTCACCGATGCCGAGGGCACCGTCCTGCTGGAGCTCTTCGGCAACGAGGTGCAGTACGGGGCCGAGGGCGGCGTCGTGCTCGCCGACCCCGACACGGGCGAGGTGGTCGTGACCCTCGATCAGCGGGACATCGACCTTGCCTGGGAGTTGGTCTACCGCGAGCTGGAGGGGCGGGGCGGGTTCGAGGGGCAGGTGCCGTCGTGGGCGATGGCACTGTCGCGCGACGGCGTGGCGTGGACCAGGATCGACACCGGCGCAATCGGACAAGGCTTCTACCCCAACGTGGCGGCGCTCGGCGCCGACCGCATCCTCCTCACCGGATGGGTCGAAGGCGACGTCATCGAACCCGGCCCCCGAGCCTGGGTCGGCGAGTTCGAGTGATTCTCGGGGGAGNNGGGGGGGCAGCAGAGCTTCGCCCCCCTCGTGCACCCCCCAAGAACCCACTGCTGCCGTGGCTTCCGCTGCCACCCCACGCCCTATCCTCGCCTGCGATGGAGTACCACGTGCGCACGGCGCGGTCCGAGGACAAGGCGGCGATCGCCTCCTTCACCGAGAGCACCTTCGAGTGGGGCGACTATGTCGTCGATGCCTTCGACCGCTGGCACGCCGACCCGAACGGGGTGCTCCTCGTCGCCGCCGATCCCGACGACACGGCGATCGCCATCGGTCGCGGGACGATGCTGTCGCCGACGGAGCTGTGGTTGCAGGGTGCCAGGGTGCACCCCGACTGGCGGCGCCGCGGGATCGCCTCCGCCCTCGACCGTGACATGGAGGAATGGGCGAGGCAGCGGGGCGGCCTCGTCGCCCGACTCGCCATCGAGGACTGGAACACGCCGGCGCGGGCCCAAGTCGAGAACCTCGGCATGCGGCAGATCGGTGAGTGGTGGACGGCGTGGCGCAACGCCGGCGACGATCGCCCGGTGGTCGGCGGCAACGGCGGCCGCCGCCGGCCTCCCCAGGACAGGCTGGTGGCGGCGCCATCGGCGGAAGCGGCCCCCGCATTCATGGCGTGGTCGGCCGGGCCGCTCGGCCGCGCCGCGCGGGCTCTGTTCGCCATCGGGTGGACATGGCGCAGGCTCACCCTCGACGACCTCGCCAAGGCGGCTCGGGGCAGAGCATTCTGGATGTCGCCGGCAGGGTGGGCGCTCGCCGCCGTGGACGACGGCGACCTGGAGATCGGGTGGCTGGAGACCGGACCCGACGAGGTCGTCGAGTTGCTCCGGGCCGTGCTGGACCTCGCAGCCGAGCTCTCCGCAGAGCGCATCACGCTGAAGATGCCCGCGGTCGAATGGGCGCAGCCGGCGCTGGAACGGGCCGGCTACTCGACCGGCGGCATCGTGCTCTACGCCAAAGAGCTCTGACGCGCCGGCCGGGAAGCCGCCTCGACCTCAGCCGGTGAGATCGTCCCCGCCGGATTCGTCCCAATCGGGGTCGAGCTGGCGGATGAACTGGCCGATCCTGTCGACCTCGTCCTGCTCACCGATGGCGGCGGCTGCCCTACCCAGCCCGGCGAGCGCCCTGAGAAACCCGCGGTTCTCCTCGTGGCGCCAGCGCACGTAACCGCTGCCCCGCCACCCGGAGCCACGGAGCTTGTCGAGGCCACGGTGATAGCCGATGCGGTGGTAGGCGTACGACTCGACGGGGTCGGCGGCGAGCTGGCCGAGCCGGGCCCACGCATCGAGGAAGCGGGGCCAGCGGGCGACCACCTCGGCCGTGGCCGCCTTGCGCTCCTCCACCGGACCTGCCAGCGCCGCTTCGAGGGCCGCAATGGCATCCGCCGGCTCGGGCGGCAGGACGGTCTCGGGCGGACCCGACGGGGTGAGATTCACGGGGGTGTCTGCCATGGCCGGCAATCTACCGCCGCCCAGCTCACGACCCGTCGGTGCGCAGCGCCTCCCAGTAGAGCTCGACAGGGTGGGCGATGCGGAAGTCGCCGCCGAGGTGCGAACGGAGCTGCATCTCGCAGCCGGGGTTGGCCGAGGCGACGAGCGAGGGGCCGGCGGCACGTACCTGGTCGGCCTTCTGCAGCCCGAGCACGTTGGAGGTCTCGGGGTGCAGCACCATGTAGATGCCGGCGGCGCCGCAACACATCCCCACGGGATCGATCTCCACCGGTCGGTACCCCGCCGCCTCGAGGATCCGGCGCGGCTCGCGCATGATGCGCTGGGCGTGCCGCAGATGGCACGGGTCCTGCACCGCCACCTCGCCGAGGTCGCCTGCCAGCTCGGGCAACCTGCCGGCGTCGATGAGCCCTGCCACGATCTCGGTGACGTCCTTCACGCGGCCGCCGAGCTCTTCGCCCCCGTCGACCCAGTGGCCGAGGTCCTTGAGGTGCGCGGCGCAGCCTGCCGCATCGGCTACGACGACGTCGTACCCGCCGAACGCGGCCAGGTTGCGGACGGCCATGTCGCGAGCCGCATCGGCGGCACCGTCGTGCGCTGCCAGCGCCCCGCAGCATGCCTGCTGCTCCGGCACCTCGACGAGATACCCACCGCGCCGCAGCAGTTCGAGCGTCGCCTCGTGCACCGGGGCGAACCACTGGTCCATCACGCACCCGGCGAGGACTGCGGCGCGGCCGATCGGGGGTCCGTCGGGTCTCCGCACCTCCCCGACGATGCTCGACGGCCGGAGTGGGAGGGCACGGAGCCCCTTCATGCGGCGCAGCGGGCCGGGCAGGATGCCATCGATCCTGATGCGCTGCGCAACGGCCGCCCCTGCCGTCACCGCCTTGAGCGACGCCCGGGAGCCGAGCACCTTGCCGACGGCGAACTCGCGCACGGTGCGCGCCGCTCGGGGCCGCTGGGCCGCGATCTCGGCTCTCGCCCCCTCCATGGCGCGGCCGAACGGCACCATCGACGGGCACACCACCTCGCACGCCCGGCACTGGAGGCAGAACCCCATGATCTCCTCGAAGGTCTCATCGACCGGTTCGAGGCCCTCGCCGACGGCGGCCATTGCGGCGAGCCGACCCCGCGGCGACGCCGTCTCGTCCCCCGTCAGCCGGAACGTCGGGCACACCGGGAGGCACAGCCCGCAGGTGATGCAGGCATCGAGCTCGGCTCGGGTCGGAGCGTATGGGGTGACCCACGGCATCAGATCGGTCCCGGGAGCCGGCCGGGGTTCACGACTCCGGCGGGGTCGAACGCCGCCTTGATCCGGCGCTGGAGGTCCACGGTCGCCGGTGGCGTCCCCCACGGATCGAAGCCGCTCTCGTCGCCGTCGGGCCGCCCCAGCACGACGACCGCCCCGTGCCGGTCCTCGGCCCACCGCCGCAGATGAGATGCGCCGGCGACGTCGAGCTCGTCCGTCCCAACCATCACCTCCCCGACACCGTGCGCCGCCTGGAAGCGGACGGCGTCTCCGAGCCGGCGGATCTCGCCGACGGCGTCGGCCGTGTGCGCGGCCGGGACCCGCACGGACAGCACCCATTGCGTGGCGAGCGGATCGGGCCAGTGGAGCCCGGGGCGGGCGGCGCCGCCCAGGTCGGCTGCCTGGCCCTCCACCTCCTCGGCGGTGCCGGCGACGAACACGCTGGCGTCCGTCTCTGTCTCGATGATGGCGAGGGGCCGGTAGGCGGTCGCACGAGCCACCGCGGCGTCCCCCACCGAGATGGTGCCGGAGTGGGCGGGTACCGGCCAGAGCTTGAGGCACACCGACCCGATGAGCCCGAGCGAGCCGAGCGAGCCGGTGGCGAGCCGGGGAAGGTCGTAGCCGGTGACGTTCTTCACGACCCTGCCCCCGCCGGTGACGATTCGGCCGTCGCCGGTCACGAGGACGACCTCGAGCATCCGGTCGCGGGTCGGCCCGTAGCGCAGCCGGCGCCACGCCGACGACGCCGTCGCCACCACACCCCCGACGGTCGCCGCTCCCGGCCGCTCCGGGAGCACGGCCGATTGCGCACGCTCGGCGAGGAGCTCCTGGAGCGCGGAGATGCGCATCCCGGCGCCGACGACGATCGTGAGATCCTCGGGCTGCCAGTCGATGAGGCCGTCGAGCCGCGTGGTGACCATGACGACGTCGGCGTCGACGGGATGGCCGATGCCCTGGTGGGTGCCTCCGCCCCAGACCAGGACGCGCAGCCCATGCTCCGACGCCGCCCGCAGCGCCGTCGCCGCCGCGTCGAGCGACGCAGGGGCGACGACACGGTCTGCGGCGGGGACGTCCGGATGCTCGTCGCGCACGTCGGCGCCGAGCGCCTCCGCAACTGCCGCCGCCAGCGCCATCACACCGCCTCGGCGACGGCGGGGAAGTCGAAGTCGAAGCAGCGCGACCCGGCAGGCAGCACCTTGCCGGGGTTCATCACACCGGCAGGGTCGAAGGCGTCGCGCAGCCGCGCCTGGGCATCCAGGCTGGCCTCGTCGAACACCTCCGCCATGAACTTGCGCTTCTCGAGGCCGATCCCGTGCTCGCCCGACAAGCTGCCGCCGACTGCGATCGACAGGCGGACGATCTCGTCGCCCGCCGCGACGACCCGCTCCATCACGCCGGGTTGGCGACCGTCGAACGCCATGAGCGGATGGAGGTTGCCGTCGCCGGCGTGGAAGACGTTGAGCATGAGGATGTCGTAGCGGGCCGAGATCTCGTAGAGCCCGTCCATCACCTCGACGAGCCGGGTGCGAGGCACCACCGTGTCGTGGAGGTAGTAGTCGGGTGCAGCCTGGGCGACGGCGCCGAACGCCGACTTGCGACCCAGCCAGAGGCGGGCCCGCTCCGCGTCGTCGGCGGCGACCCGCACCTGCTCGGCGCCCGCCCGGCGGGCGATCTCGGCGATGATGCCGGCCTCAGCCTCGACGGCGGAGGGGTGACCCGCCACCTCGGCGAGGAGCACTGCCGCAGCATCGGTCGGATACCCGGCGTGGACGAAGTTCTCCACCGCCTGCACCATCGGCCGGTCCATCATCTCGAGGGCGGCGGGGATGATCCCAGACGCGATGGTGTCTGAGACGGTGACCGCAGCACCCGAGACCTCGGGATAGGCGAGCAGCAAGGTGCGCACCGCAGGGGCGTTCTCGGTGAGCTTCACGAGGACCTTGGTGACGACGCCCAGCGTCCCTTCGGACCCGACCACGACGGCGCGCAGGTCGAGCCCGATCGGGTCGGGGGCGGCCCCGCCGAGCGTCACCACCTCGCCCTGCGGCGTCACGAACTCGACGCCGAGGATGTGGGCGACCGTCGTGCCCTCGGCGAGGCAGTGTGGCCCGCCGGCGTTGGTGCCGACGTTGCCGCCGATCGTGCACACCGACTGCGACGAGGGATCCGGGGCGTAGTGGAAGCCCATCGGAGTGGTGTGGTTCGAGAGATCGAGGTTGATGACTCCGGGGCCGACCCAGGCGGTGTGGCCCACGGTGTCGACCTCCCAGATCCGGTTCATGCGCATCATCGAGAGCACGAGCCCCGGCTCGGCGGCGACGGCGCCCCCGGCAAGCCCGGTCCCGGCGCCCCGCGGCACCANNGGCACACCCCATCGAGCGGCGATACGCACACACGCGGCCGTCTCTTGGGTGGTCTCCGGGAAGGCGACGGCGACGACCGTGCCCCTGGTCACCCCTGCGTCCTTGTCGTACAACCGCAGCTCGAGTGGCGACGACTTCACCCGACCGGCTCCGAGGAGGTCGCAGAGATCATCGAGGAGCGACATGCCCACTGAGGATAACCGGGAGACGGGCTCGGTCACCCCGGACGAGATTGGTATCCAGTAGCCAGTAGCCAGTAGCCAGTACCGGATACCGGATA
>DKBA01000296.1 GCA_002450985.1 Acidimicrobiia bacterium UBA6912 | reverse complement strand
CGAGGCGCTGGTTTGAGCTCCGCTGTAGCCCCAGCTCCGGAACATCGCGTAGCGGGCGGCGAGGTCCGACGGGCCGGGGATCACGCTCGCCGTCGCCGCCGGAGCGAGGTAGCCCGGGAGTGCCTTGGGCCACGTCAAGTGCGGGGTCGAGGCCATGAGCAGCAGCGGTTCGATCGCAAGTCGTACGGCGGCAACACCGCTGAGTAGCAGCCACTCGGTGGCGGTGAGGCCGACCACGGCATCACGCACCGCTGCCCAGTCGACGATGCGTCGGGATACGAGCCACAACACACCGCCCGCCACGACGAGCAGCGCGATGCGAAGGATCGCCGATCGCAGCTTCGATCTCTTACTCGGCTCCGGTCTCGCGTCGTCGGAGCGCGGCACGGGTCCCGACCCGTCGTCGGTCCGGCCGGGTCCTGCGTGCGTCACGAGGCCCACCCATTGCTCACCACCAGCCATCCGGCCAGGTACGCCGAGCTGTTGATCGCCAGATGAAGCAGGATCGGCGCCACGACACTCGACGCCCTGAAGCGCAGCCACGAGAAGACGACGCCGGCGATCGCCGTGGTGACGACGGCGCCGGCGACTGCGGCGACGGTCTCCGCCGGCGACTCGAGGACATCTCCTGCCGGATTGGTCTCCAGTGAGTTGAGCGTCGGCAGGACGTGCCACAGGCCGAAGAGGGCCGTTGCGGCGAGCACGGCGCGGCCGACGGCGAAACGGCGTAGCAGCAGCCCGAGCAGGACGCCACGGAAGATGATCTCCTCGCCGACGGCGGTGCCGAGCGGAATCCGTCCCAACGTCTCGTAGAGCACCTCGGTGCCGGGGACGCCGATGAACCGATCGTCGGCCAAGAACGACCGGGTCCACGGAAGCATCGTGAGCCCCCCGACGACGAGCATGGCCAGGGCGGCCGCCAGCGACCCGACCGCGATCCCGCGCCCGAGGCGGTCGCGTCGCAGACCGACGAGGTCGGCCGTCGCCCCCGATCTCCACGCGAGCCAGGCGAGCACTGCCGCAGCGAGGAGATTGGCCGGGATGTAGAGGGCTTCGGGGATCACCTCGTTGACCAGCGGGTTGTAGAGCACGATGAGCGCAACGGCAGCCCACTCTGCCCACGGCCGATGTGAGGGAGGCGGAAGCGCCCTCGTGCCCCACGATGAGGGTCGCCAGAGATCGGCGGGTAGCAGGGCCGTCTTCTCTGGTCGGCGCGGCTGCGGCTCGGACTCGCCTCCCGGCGGCCATGGGCCGGGCTGGTTGCCCTGTGATCCGGATCCGGCTGCGTCCACGGTGGGCTGATCGTAGGCCCGTGCGACGGGAGAGCATGCCTCCACCGGTGGGTAGGCTCGGAGAGTGACCATCGTGACACTGGGGCGCAGAGTGCACGCCGAGTGCCGTGCCGCGCCGCGCACGCGCAGAAATGCCACACCGGAAAGGAGCGCCGGATGTCCGATACCGAGGGATCCCTGGAGCTCGTCGCCGCCGTCTACCCGAACACGTTCGAAGCGCGGGCACGACTCAATGATCTCGTGAAGCTCCACGATGCCGGATCGATCGAGCTGGTCGACGCGGCACTCCTGGTCCGCCAGTACTCGGGGAAGCTGGAGGTCGAGGAACGCGCCGAGTTGACGCCACGCAAGGGCGCCAAACGTGGGGCGCTCATCGGTGCCGTCATCGGCGTGGTCTTCCCTCCGTCCATCCTCGCCGGGGCTGCGCTCGGTGCCGCCGCCGGTGCGGTCGTCGGCAAGGCCACCGACCAGGGCATCGCCAATCGGATGCTCGAGACCCTCGGTGCGGAGCTGAAGCCTGGTCGGTCGGCGGTGATCGCGGTTGCCGATCACGAGTGGTACGGGACCGTCGTCAACACGATCGAGGGCTACGACCGTATTCTCGTTCAGACGATCGGCTCCGACGAGCTCGGCTCGAGCCCGCTGGAATGAACGGCGAGCCGGTGCGAGCACGCGGCACCGGCGGTCACGATGATCAGCTCGAGACGCCGGCCTCTACCGGCTCTTCGCCCGACTCGGCCGCGATTGCCGCGGAGCTCGCCGTGATCCACCACCAGTAGAGGCCGAACAGGCCTCCGATGATGATCACCTGGGGCCACCCGATGCCGGCGAAGAACAGGGCTATGGCGGCCACGGCGAGGCCGCCCGCCCGCAGTGGATCGGCGTAGTGCGCGGTGAACCGCTGGGCGACGCTTCCGCCCGGCGTCGGGCGGGTGGTCTCCCGGATCCAGCCCCAGCCCGCCTGGAGCCAGCCGCGCTCCGACAGGATGATCACGATCCCGAGCCCCACCGTGACGATCATCAGCACGACGAGCGTGGTGCGGAGGTTTCCCAAGACAGTCGTGACAACGGTGCCGGCGGCGGCACGTCCGTCGGGGTCGGCGATCGCATCGAGGACTGCCTGTTCGACGCGCCGCATCACCAAGAGCGCAACGAACATGCCGAACGCGGTGCCAATGGCAAGGCTCGCCACCGTGCGCAGCCGGCGCAGCGAGCTGGCGATGGCGCCGGCGATGAGCAGGAGCGTGGCGGCGAGCAAGAACCACGGGAGCCTGTCGAATGCCCGCATCGCCGACTGGAGCTCCTCCAGTTGATCCTGGGACATGACGACGAGCTGTCCGAAGTCGGGAGGGAGGTCGGTCCCGAGCGCAGTCGCCAGTTGCTCGATGCCGGCACCCGGCGTTTCGGCAACGGGGATGAGGGGGATGACGGCATCGAGTCCGATGAAGTCGAGGCCCCGCTCTACGACGCCACGAAGCGTCGTCGCGATGAGCGGGACGAGATCGAGGCGGACCTCGCCGCTGTCGACGACGAGGCGAGGAAGCTCGTCGTAGTCACCGCGTAGGAGGGCGACCGCCTTGGCATGGGCGACGACGATGGCGCGTTCGAGACCGTTGCGGAACTCCTCGGAGCCCACGAAGTCGTTCACTGCGTTGCGAACCGGCGTCTCGATGGCGAGGGCGAGAGGGCCGGCGAGATCTGCGAGCTGAGGCGGGTCGAGGCGGCTCAGGAGGCCCGTCGCCAGGTCGCCGAGTCCGAGCAGCTCCTGGAGCTGTTCGGCGAGGAACTCGTCGGCAGCCGTCAGGCGGGCTTCGAAGCGGCCCTCGAGATCGACGGCTTCGAAGACCTGATCGGAGATGTAGTCGCCTATGGCATCGGTGACGGCGGGGTCTTCGAGCGCGGGAAGGATTGCCGCCGTGTAGGTCTCGGAGTCGAGCAGCCGGTCGTGTACCCAGAAGGCTACCGTCGTAGCGACGACGCCGAGAACGCTGAGCGCCACCAGGATGCCGGCCACGACCTTGCGGACGGTGCGCCGGGGCGGCGTTCCCTCTGCGACCTCCTTCGCGGCCGCGAGCTCCTGCTCCAGACGGGCGACCTCGGCCTCCAGCTCACCGGCCGTTCGACCGCCGCTCACATCGCCGGCGGGGACGTTGCCTCCGTTCGCCGACGCCTTCGGTTCCTCGGGTGACCCGCTCACGATCGACCTCCTGTGTCGCGGGATTCTTGCACATCGACCGATCGGTCGATGTGCGTCACGTGCGCTGGCCCCCGAACCGGCGCGGAATGCTCACGGGCAGGGTGCCGGCCGCCTTGGGAGCGGCGGCGCCTGCCGGATGTGCGTCGCATCAGTCGGCATACGCATTGGAGCCCCACACTGCCGCGACGCCGTGCGCGAGCACCCTCGAGGTCTGCCCCTGGGCGACGATGAGGGTGCCCGAGTCCGGACCTCGCAACCCGCGGCGCCACGGGGAACATGCGGACCACCGTGAGGCTGAGCACCGCGTAGACGACTGCGGGCCATGGGGCATCGTCGATCAGGAGTCCCACTCCGATGGCGCCGAACACATCGAGGCTGCGCAGTGCGAGGAGATGGCCGGCCCTCGACGAACACGAACCGCGCCAGGAGATCGGAAAGCCGGAAGACACCTGAGGAGCTCCTTGCGTGGTGCGCGCATTCTGGCATCGACGGCGCCTGCGTGATGCGACGGAGAATTGGCCCCAACGATGACCGCCGGGCGCTTCGACGCTGGGTATGCTGCGCGGCACAGAACGTCGACGGGTATGGAGTCCGCGAGGCCGTTGCCGGCGTCCGTGAGAGGAGCATGCAGGTGAAGAGGTCGAGGCTGGGGCTGATACTGGTGTTGGGGGTGTTCGCGGGGACACTCTCGGCGTGCGGTGGCGACGACGCCGGTCTGGCGGCGCAGACCTGGACGCTGACCGAGGTCGGTGGCGAGCCGGCCGTGCCGACGGCCCTCGCCACGTTGACGTTCTCCGACGATGGCACCGTCGGTGGGAACACCGGCTGCAACGACTTCACCACGTCGTACGAGGTCGACGGTTCGTCGCTCACGGTGACGCAGCCTGCCGCAGCGACGCTGCGGGCGTGCGAGGAACCGGTGATGAACCAGGAGACGGCGGTGTTCGAGGCGCTCGCCGCCACCACCGAGTTCTCCATCTCCGGCAGCGAGTTGCAGCTGATCGGCGACTCGGGCGAGACGCTGGCGAGGTACTCGGCGGAGTCGTGATGGGCGTCGTCCGCCGCGGCGTCACGCACGGGTCGCCTCGCATCGCGGTCCGGGCTCGGCGGCTGCCCACGCCCCTGCGTCTCCCGGCTCCTTGGGCCGGCGAGATCGCTTCACGTTGAGCGGTCGATCCGGAGAGCCGTACCGATCTCGGTCGGGAGGGATCGATCGCTGCGCAGCGCCGCGTCATGTCCGCTGAGGGGACGCAGGTGGCGACCGACGTGGTCGAGCTCCGCAGGGAGGCCTGCACGATGGCCCCCATGCTCGGTGTGATCTGGGGCAGTACTTTGGCCTCGCGCTCACCCACCACTTCGCTTTCCGGCTGGCGGCGCGGCTCGTCGGGGTTGGTCTGTGGGTCGTCACCAAGGGCGACTGGCGCTGGCTTCGCTGCTGCGTGCGGCGGCGGTCGCCGCGGTCGCGTCGGCGCCCGTCCTGGTTCTGTCCGATCCGGCCGAGGCGGACGGCGCCGCGCTTCTTATCGGGTCTGATTGGGGTCCCGGCGTATCAGGTTGGCCGCCACAACGGCGCAGGCAGGGGCCAGGTCGATTGCCTTCGCCTTGGCAGCCGCTTCGTCGCGTCGGCGATCGCCGTCGTGAAGAACTCCCTCCTCGGTCACGGAGGGCGGCCGTGGCCGCGAGGCCGTAGGCTGGCTCGAATCGCCATCATCGGGGCCAACCGTGTCGTCTGCAACACCTCGCCGCATCACGAAGCGTACGGTGCGCAGCCTCGCAGAGCGCTCTGTCGCACTCACCCGCGATGCGTACGACCACTGGCGCAACGTGCGGACGGTCCGCCTCGGGGCAGGTCTCGCCTACTACGGGCTGTTTGCCATCGTTCCGCTGCTGGTCCTCGCCGCAGCGCTCGTGGGGGCGCTCATCTCGACGGATGAGACGGTCGCCTTCGTCCGCGAGGTGATCGATGGCATACCCAGCATCGATGCGGAGGCCCTCGCGCAGGACATCGTCGACGAAGTGACCCGCTCCACCTCGGGCCTCGGGTTGATTGGCGCCCTCAGCGCGCTCGTCGGCGCCTCGTTCGTCTTCGTGGCCCTCCAGGATGCCCTCAACGTCATCTGGGAGGCGCCGGTGCGGGTNNCTGTTCTTCATCAGCAGCTTCCTCGTGCAAGCCATCGTTGGCTTCGCCGAGCGGCTCGTACCCGGTGACGTCCCAGCATTCGAGTCACTTGCCGGTGTCCTCACGACGGCGGCGACGTGGGCACTGGGCGTCGGCACCATCACCTTGCTGTTCCGCGTGCTTCCTTACGCCGTCGTCTCCTGGCGGAGTGCGCTCATCGGCGCTGCGATCACCGCCATGCTCGTGGCCCTCGGGACGTCGCTGATCGGGGCGTACATCTCCCGGTTCGCCACAACCTCCGTCTCGGGCGCCGCAGGCAGCGTCGTGGCGTTCCTGTTGTGGGTGTACTACGAGGCGCAGATCGTGCTCGGTGGGGCCGTGCTCACCAAGGTCCTGGACGATCGGAGGAGTGGCTCCCGCCGTGACGCTGCAGGGTCGCCGGGTTAGGCTCTGCGGGTCGACGCACTCCGCGCACGGGGTGAGGTGACGCGTTCGTCGGAGGAGGATCGAAGTGGGCGAAGAGCCCGCAGAACCTGCGGTAGAGATCGTGCACGACGCGATGCAAGCTGTACGGGCGACCGAGACTCCGCAGGCGGCAGAGGTCAAGGTCTTCGAGATCACGAGCGGTGGCCGCAGCGACGAGACGCCGGCCGACCGCAGTGGCCCGCTGCGCCCGGGTCCGACCGGGATCCTGGGGCGTCTCGCCGAGACCGTCGTGTCTACGGGCATCTCGGGGGTGAGGACGGTGGCGAACGCCTCGGGGCGCGTGGCAGAGCTGGTGGCGGCGAGCCCCGTGGGCCGCGTGGTGGCCGACGTCGCGGCGGGAGTGGCGGCGGCGGTGACCGACGACGCCGGCATCGACTGGGCGCTCGCCGGGCGGCGCGCCGAGGAGCGCCTGTCTCGGGTGATCGCAGTCGTCGTGCCGGTGGTCGCCGAGTCCATCGACCCCGAGACCATTGTCGACCGGATCGATGTCAACGCCCTGATGGAGCAGGTGGACATCGACGGGCTGCTGGGCCGCGTCGATGTGAACGCGATGCTCGACGCGGTCGACGTCAACGCCCTCCTCGCTCGCGTCGATGTGAATGGTTTGCTCGACCGTGTCGATGTCGATGCCCTCCTCGCCCGCGCCGATGTCGATGCGCTGCTCGAACGCGTGGACATCGACGCCCTGCTCGAGCGGGTTGACATCGACGGGATCATGAAGCGAGTCGAGGTCGGAGATATCCTCGGCCGTGGGACCGGAGAGGTGGCGGGGTCGGCCATCGACCTGGCGCGGCGCCAGGGAGTCGGTCTGGATGTCGTCCTGTCACGGACCGTCAATCGGCTGATTGGCCGCGATCCCGATCGTATGCCGGCCGGACCGGGGCGGCTCGTTGCCGAGGACACCGACGCCGACGCCCCGGCGGCATCATCGTGACGGCGCACGGGCGGGAACTGGTCACCGGCCACTACGCAGGGGCCGTCACCCGGTTCGCCGCCTTCCTGCTCGACTGGTTCCTGATCGGAACGCTCTTCGGGCTCGGTCTGGGCGCACTCTCGCTGATCATCAGGATCATCACGCGCGACGAGTTCTACCTCGACCAGGGTCGCGGGATCGTCTGGGTGCTCGCGCTGCTGGTGTGGGCTTTCGTCTACACGACGGTCTCGCTGGCGGTGGCCGGGCGCACGCCGGGAAAGGCGGTGGTGGGGCTGCGGGTGGTGAACCGAGACGGCTCTCCGCTTGCGCCGCGCCGGGCACTGGTGCGCGTGCTCGCTTTCCCGCTGAGCTTCCTCGTGCTCGGCCTCGGGTTTGCCGGCATCCTGTTCGGGAACGAACGCAGGGCCCTCCACGATGTGATCGCCCGCACCGCAGTGGTCTACGACTGGGGTGAGCGGCGTGCCGAGCTCCCCGCCCCCCTCACCCGCTGGCTCGACAAGCGGCAGGCGACGCGATCGCTCACCATGAACGGCGAGGACCGGGTGTGAGCCGATGCGGGCCTGCCGGTTTCCACGTCGTATGCTGATCGGCCGGTTCACGAGGGAGGATCCATGACCAGGCGCGCCCACTCGATCGATGGCCGTCACTTCGCCTTCCAGGCAGCGCTCGACGAGGCGTTGCCGATCGGGAGCTACGTGCGGATCACCGCCGACACCGGGCGCTCGTATCTCGGCCAGGTGCTCGAAGAAGCGGTCCTCGATCCAACGGGCCGGCCCGACTCCGCGGAGACGGAGCGGGCGATCACCGGTGGTGGTGTCGTGCTGGCCCGACTCACCGAGGAGGGCTCCACGCGGGCGGACACCACGGACGTCTTCGGCTCGGGCAGTGTCTCCGGGGCCGATGCGGCCACGGTCGCATCGCATCTGGCCAGGGGGACGGCCGGAGGCGCCGGGCTCCAGCTCGGCTCACTCGGCGTGCTCGGGGAGGTTCCCGCCGTTCTCGCCGCCAAGGGTTTCGGTCGGCACACCTTCTTGTGCGGGCAATCCGGCTCGGGCAAGACCTATACCCTCGGCCTGATCCTCGAGCGACTCTTGCTCGAGACCGACATCCGCATCGTGGTGCTCGATCCCAACTCCGACTACGTGAACATCGGCTCGTTGCGCCCCCGTGAGGAGACAGGACTCGACGCCGGCGAGTACGAGGCGCTCGCCGACCGCTTCGCACCCATCGCCGCCCGGATCTACGCCTACGGCGGACCTGGATCTTCCCGTCGTCTCCAGGCTCGCTTCGGCAGACTCACCGAGGAACAGCAGGCGATGGTGCTGGGACTCGACCCGATCGCCGATGCCGACGAGTACAACGCCTTCCTCCGGGCCGCGAATGACATGCAGAGCGAGGACTACACGCTCGACGACATCGTGGACCGGCTCCGTGACTCGTTCGGCGAGGACGAGCGCCGCCTCGGGATGCGCATCGCCAACCTCGGAGTCGTCGACTTGTCGATCTGGGCGCGCCGGGAAGAGCAGGCCATCCGGGAGCAACTTCCGGCCGACTGGCGCATGCTGGTCTTCGACCTGGGGAGCCTGCCCTCCGACCGTGAGCGCTCGATCGCCGCCGCAGCCGTACTCGCCAACTTCTGGGAGCAACGAACGGAGCGGGTCCCGGTGCTCATCGTCATCGACGAGGCCCACAACATCAGTCCGCAGGCACCGATCGACGCCAACCAGGCGCTCGCCACCGAGCATGCGGTGAAGATCGCCGGTGAAGGACGCAAGTTCGGCAAGTACCTGCTGCTGGCCACCCAGCGCCCCGAGAAGCTCCACCAGAACGTGGTCTCGCAGTGCGACAACCTCGTGTTGATGCGGATGAACTCGATCGTCGATCTCGAGCAGCTCAA
>DKBA01000312.1 GCA_002450985.1 Acidimicrobiia bacterium UBA6912 | reverse complement strand
CTCGAAGCAAAGCGATCTCGAAGCGAGCGTCAGCGAGCGATCTCGAAGCGAGCGTCAGCGAGCGATCTCGTGCGTCTGGCCCCGGTCGGGGCCAGACGCACGAGAGCCCCCTCGGAAGGGGGCTCTCGGAAGAGAACGGGGATCGGCGCCCGGGAGGGCGATTCGCTCTTGAGGATTCGGGCAGACGGCGGGCCAGGAAGCCATCTACACGTTCCACTCGCGGCGACCAGGGTAGGGGCTGGTCATAAGTGCCGCTGTGGCCGAATGACCGCCCTCAGGACGGTGGTGGATCGTCCCGTGACCGTTCGCACGATCCCCGTGTTCTGTCAAAGATAGGCCAATTGTAGCCGGTATGCCCCGTAGTGGGTCAAGTGCCTTTCTTCGCATATTTCGAGATCGCGAAGAACGCGACCCGCTCAGCGAAGCGACTTGACGAGATCCTCGATCTGTGCCGGATCCACCCTGACACCGGGTCCCATCGTGGACGAGACGGCAACCTTGCGGATGAACCGCCCCTTGGCCGATGCCGGCCGGTTGCGGATCAGCTCGTCTGCGACGGCGCCGAGGTTCTCGGCCAATCGGTCCTCGTCGAATGAGACCCGGCCGATGGGGACGTGGACGTTGCCGTAGCGATCATTGCGGTACTCGACCCTGCCCGCCTTGAACTCCTCCACCGCCTTGCCCACGTCGGGCGTCACGGTTCCGGACTTCGGGTTCGGCATGAGACCTCGGGGACCGAGAATGGGCCCGAGCCTGCCGACCTGAGGCATCATGTCGGGCGTGGCGATCGCCACGTCGAACTCGAGCGCGCCTCCCGACGCGATCTGCTCGGCGAGGTCCTTGCCACCGACGATGTCGGCACCGGCGGCCTCAGCGGCCCGTGCGGCATCGCTCTCGGCGAAGACGAGCACGCGAACCTGCTTGCCCGTCCCGTGGGGAAGGCTCACCGTGCCGCGAACGAGCTGGTCGGCCTTGCGGGCGTCGATGCCGAGCGTGAAGACCACGTCGACGCTCTCGTCGAACTTGGCGTGAGAGAGGGTCTTGACGAGCTGCACGGCGTCCCGCGGCGGGTACGACGTGAGCTTGTCATAGCGGCGCCGGGCATCCGCCTGTGCCTTCGAGAGCTTGGCCATTGGTTTCCTCCTGGTGGTTCAGGCGGAGCCGGAGGCTCCTCCCACTTGTTGGTACTCAGTACTTGGTACTTAGTACTTGGTACCTAGTACCTCGCGGGGCTCAGCCGTCGACGGTGATCCCCATCGATCTCGCGGTGCCTTCGACGATCTTCATCGCCGCCTCGACGTCGTTGGCGTTGAGGTCGGGCATCTTGGTCTCGGCGATGGTGCGGACCTGATCGCGGGTCACCGAGGCGACCTTGACTTTGTGCGGCTCCGCCGAGCCCTTCTCCACCCGGGCGGCCTGGCGCAGCATGACCGCCGCAGGTGGGGTCTTGGTGACGAAGGTGAACGATCGGTCCTCATAGACCGAGATCTCGACGGGCACGATGGTGCCCTGCTGGCTCGCCGTGGCGTCGTTGTACGCCCGCACGAAATCCATGATGTTGACACCGTGCTGACCGAGCGCCGGCCCCACCGGGGGCGCCGGGCTCGCCTGCCCTGCCGGGATCTGCAGCTTGAGCACGGTCACGAGTCGTTTGCGGCCCATCGGGAAACTTCCTCCGAGAGAATCAGAACTTGAGGATCTGGTCGAAATTGAGCTCGACCGGCGTCTCCCGGCCGAAGATGTCGACGAGGACGCGGACCTTGGACTGGTCCACGTTGATGTCCTCGATCACACCGTTGAAATCGGCGAACGGGCCCTCGACGACACGCACGGTCTCCCCGACTTCCCAAGCCGGCTTGAAGCGGGGCTCCTTCTTCTCCTCCTCGTCCTTGCGGACACCGAGGATGCGCTCGACCTCGCGGCGCGACAGCGGAGTCGGCTTGGAGCCGGAGCCGACGAAACCCGTCACGCCCGGCGTGTTGCGCACGGCGTACCAGGAGTCGTCGTCCATGTAGAGCCGGACGAGGATGTAGCCCGGGAACTTCTTGCGCAGCACATTGACCTTGCGGCCGGCCTTGAACTCGACCACTTCCTCCATCGGGATGACGACGTCGAAGACCTTGTCCTCGAGGTGCATCGACTTGACCCGGGTCTCGAGATTGGCCTTCACCTTGTTCTCGTACCCCGAGTAGGAGTGGATGACGTACCAGCCGCCGGGCAGGTCGTAGGGACTGCGCGGCTCCTCGGCGACCGGGGCGGCCTCTGCGGCTTCGTCTCCGGGAATCGCCGCTGCGTCGGTGTCGTGGTCTTGTGCCGTCTCAACCATGGCTATGCCGCATTCAGGAGCTGAAGGACGCCGTTCTTCAAGAAGAAGTCGAGACCGAAAGTGACTGCGGTGAGGATGATCGTCACCGTGAGCACGACCACGGTGTAGGTGGTCGTCTCCTCGCGAGTGGGCCAGGCGACTTTCTTCAACTCCTGGCGCACCTCGCGCAGGTACTGACGGAACCCGACCCGCTCGCGGTTGCGGGGCCGCGGCGCGGCCTTGCGGCGCTTGCGGGCGCGCTCTTCCTCCTTCTCCTGGAGTCGGCGCATTTCTCGGTTCACGTGAGTGTCCTCCTGAGGGAGCAGGGGTGGCGGGACTCGAACCCACAACCTCCGGTTTTGGAGACCGGCGCTCTGCCAATTCGAGCTACACCCCTCCGAGGCCGGGGCCCGGACGGGGGAGTATATGAGCCGGACCCTGACAGTGTAAAACCCTCGCCGGGCAAGCCGGTCGGACGGCCTCGATCACGCAGGCAGGTGGCCTCGCCTCCAAACGACGAGGGCCGTGGCGCCTGCCGCCGCAGCGATGACCGCGCCTCCGGCCGCCGCCACCCTCGTCGGAGTGCCGAGGTGGGCACGACGGCGTGGGCCGCCGTCGATCGGCAGCGCCCCGACGACTCCTTCGGCGAATCCGTGCGGAGCCTGCTCGATCGTCGGCTGGAGCGTCCGCAACAGACGCTGCACGCGGTGGTCTCGCGCCGCCCTCGCTTGACAGTGCAGACATCCGACACGGTGACGCCGCAAGAGCGCCGGCCGTTCGAGGTCTTCGCCGAGCTCGGCGAGCCGACACGCCAGCGGGCTCATCGCTCCCCCAGATCGTCGTCCAGCATTTCGCGCAGCACCCGACGGCCGCGATGCAAGCGCACCTTTGCCGCCGTGACCGAGATACCGAGGTGTTTGGCGATGTCGACGTGCGGCCAGTCGTAGACGTCTTTCAGCACCACGACGACACGGAGCGGCGGAGAGAGGCGGGCGAGTGCAGCATTGAGGTGGAGCCCGAGTACCGCATCCACTCCGGCCTGCTCAGGGCCGACCGACCCGTCGGCGAGGCGGGCGTCCCCCGCGTCGAGCGGCTCGGTGCGGTGGCGACGCCACCTGCGCTGCGTCGACCACGCCGTGTTCACGGTGATGCGATGGAGCCATGTCCCGAACTTGGCGTCGCCGCGGAACTTGGGAAGTGCCCGCCAGGCACGGACGAAGGCGTCCTGGGCGACGTCTGCAGCGAGCTCCCGGTCTCCGACCAGCCGAATGGCCACCGTGTACACCTCGTGCTGATGAATCCTGACCAGCTCGGCGAAGGCCGCCTGATCTCCCGATCTGGCCCGCTCGACGAGCGCGTGGGCGTCGGATTGGACTCTGCTCGTGTCGACCGGGTTACGCACGAGTCACCGCCCGTGCCGTCACGAGGTCGATGTCCCCGTCTCGCAGTGCGAGTTGGAGACTGCGGGAGCCACCGGCGACCGAGTCGACCGCACCTGCGGCCACGGCCTCTCTCGCCGGTCGCAGCGCATTGCGGAACCGCACCTTCATCTCGGCGAGGGGCGCGTCCCCCGGAGCTGCCGCTGCGGCGAGCTGCGCGAGCCACGCCGCCATGAGCAGACCGTGGACGACGATGCCGTCGAGGCCGGCGGCGCGCGCCGCCTCGTGATCGAAGTGGATCGGGTTGAAGTCGCCCGACGCTGCGGCGTAGCGAACCAGATCGAGACGGCTGGCCGCCCGGACGCTGGTGGGCAGCACCCCTTCGCCGGGCGTATCGCCGGCGGAGATCGCACGGTGCGCACTGCCCTCGGTCACGGCGGGCTCGCCGGTGTCCGGCCCCGGCTCCCCGGCGGCACCGCTCCCCATGAGAAACGTCGACGTCGCCTCGACGAGCGGCCCTCCCGCGCCGTCGGTGACGGTGACGTCGAACGTGACGAAACTGAGTCCGGCCCGCTCCCGCACCCTCGTCACGGTGCCGGTCACCGCGATGGGGATACCGAGGGTCAGCGCACCGCGCCAGGTGAAGTGCTGGTCGCTGTGGACGAGGACCCTGGTGTGGTCTCCAACATCCGGGTCGGCGATCAACCGCGGGGCGATGAGGAACAGCAACGCGCCGGCATACGACGGCGGCGCTGCGGTCCGCCAGCGATCGGGGTCGTCGCCGGTGGCGGCGACATACTCGGCGGACTTGGCGTGCGAGACGTGTCCGGCGACCGGTCCGTACACCCGACCGGCGAGCCCTTCGAGTGACATGGCTGCGCAGGGTAGCTGCGAAGGACGACAGAAGTCAGATGACAGACGACAGATGCCAGAAGTCAGAAGTCAGAAGTCAGACGTCCGAATCTGGGCTCTGAGGTCTGAGGTCTGAGGCGAGCCGAAGGCGAGCGATCTGACGTCTGACGTCTGACGTCTACGAGAGAGGCCCCGCCNNAGCGTGATCGGCGGCCGCTTGTCACTGGCCATTCGTCGCTTCGCTCCTCGTTCCGTATCCCGTATCCCGTATCCCGTATCCCGACACTGGTTCGGGCTACGGGCTACGGGCTACGAGCTACGAGTCACTTGTTGATCTTGATGACGCGGC
>DKBA01000108.1 GCA_002450985.1 Acidimicrobiia bacterium UBA6912 | reverse complement strand
CCGCCCGTCCGCGACGCAGCGGAGGGAGCCGCGGTGCTCGAGCGTCTCGCTCCGCTGCGTCGCGGACGGGCGGGAGACCGCCGAGTTCGACCTTGGTGTTGCCGAAGCCGGACACCCCCTCGTTGTGCTTGATGACGACGGCCCGCAGCGCCGGGTTCGCCGCCCGCATGTCGACGATGGCGGCCGCCGCATCGTCCTTCGTGCGCAGATCCTCGCGGCCGGCGGGATGGGGCACACCGACCTCGGTGAAGAGCTTCCGACCGGCGCTCTTCGTGCCGAGCACCGCGTCCTTGGGGTCGGCGCCGTACATCGGGATGCCGAGACGCATCGCCAGCTCCCGGTCCGCCCAGGTCGTCATGAACGGCACGAGGTGGGCGCGGTCGGGATCGATGATGAGGGACCGGATGCGCTCGATCAGCCGCGGCCGCTCCAGGATCTTGTGGGTCAGCGGCCGGAACGTCGCCTCCATCGGGGACAGGAGGAAGAGCCGCCTGCGGGCATGGCTGGAGATCACGCCCGGCATGAGGTCGAGGTAGTAGTCGATGATGTCGGGGTGGATGGCCTGGCCGGTGAGGTAGATCATCCGCGCCCGCGGCTGGCGCAGTAGCAGGAGGAGGAAGAGGTAGCGCTCCTCATATGCCTGCATCTCGGCCGCGGTGAGCTCGATGTCGACCTCCGCGGACGGCACGACGACGATGGTCTGCTCGTCGGTGTTGAGACGCTCGATCGAGCGCCACAGCGGGACGAGCTTGCGTTGCAGCGCGTCGTAGGCCGCCTGGTCGTAGACGTCGATGCTCATCAGCGCTCCTCCATCGAGCGGGCGGGGGCCGGCGGACCGAGGCCGTGCCGGTGGCCGTGCGCTCGCAAACTACCGGGTCGCGCACCGTTCGGAACCCGCTTTCGGCGGACTGGTCGTCGCGGCACCGACGCCGTCGAGCCGGAATCGTCTGGGGGCGGGAGGGCGGCAGGCCGCGCCTCGGCGTGGGAGCGTCGCGAAGGTTCGGGAGGGCGCCGAGCTTCCCGACGCGGCCGTTCGGATCACTCGGGTGCACGTCGCTCAGACCATCCATCGTCCTGGCGTCGCCGGCGTGCGTGGGCCGGCAGGCCCGNNGGCAGCAGGGGGATGTGGTAGTGAGGCGACAGACCGGCGTCCCGCGAGTCCTTTTCCGGATGACCGCGCGCTCGTGCTTGCGTGTGCCGCGGGCGATGCTCACGCGTGGTCGCAGGTGGTGGATCGTTACGAGCGGCTGGTCTACGCGAGTCCCCTTCGCGAGGGATTGTCGCCCGACGAGGCGGCCGACGTCGCCCCGAAGACCTTCACCACGCTGATCACGCCTGGCCGGCCTCACCCCAGACGCGCCCGGACCCCTGCAAGGAGCAGGGGCCCGGACTTCTCGAAAACGCTCGGTTGGTCAGTTGCTCTTCTGCGGAACGACTTCCTTGCGGGCTTCCAGCATCATCTCGGGGATGGTGTCCGGAATCGTCTCGTCCTTGCCCCGGGTGGCCCAGAAGAGGCCGGCGCCCGAGAACATGAAGGTGAGTCCCAGCCCGGCGAGGATGCCGGCGAGGGCGAGACCCATCTGCAGGGTCGAGTGGGTGACGGTGCCGACGCCCAGCTCAGCGATGAGACCGTGGGCCGTACCGCTCCATGCCTGGGCACGTGCCGCACCCTCGAGCGGGTCGAGCCGGTTGAAGTCGGTCCAGTAGCCGCCGTTCCCTGCCGCAACCCGCTCAGGGCTGCCGACCTCGTTCACGACGACCTCGTACTCACCTGCCGGGACGATCTCTCCGTCCGGGCCTTCGGCATCTTCCGTGAGCACGACGGTCTGAGTGCCGTGCAGCACGTGGTAGCCGATCGTTGCCATCTGGAACATGTACTCGGAGGCGGTGTTCACCAGCGGATCGTTGGGGTCGAGGTCAGACATGTTGACCGGGTAGCCCCAGTTCTCGGTGAGCATGGTCATGATCGCGTCGGCGCCCTCGGTGGTGCCACGATCGATGAGCTGGCCGTCCTCGTTGTAGCTGAGGGTGACGTTCTGGGCCTCGCTGAAGGTCTGCAGCGAGTTGTAGCCGTCCTGCACTCGCGTGTAGGCGACGCCGCCCGCAACCACGAACCCGAGGCCGATGACCGCGAGAACAACTCCGAGAGCTCGGAGACGCTTTGCCATCAGATTGCTCCTTACGCTTGATGGTCCTGGCTTGTGAATCCTGGCTTTTGTGAACTGATTCACAATCTCTGGGCCTGATGATCTCGCCGATCGTCGATTGGCGATAGGGCCCATTGGTCCCTTCCCTCCGAGTCCCTTTGGCCTGACCCGGAATCGATCGGGGGTGTCCGCTAGGTCCGTCGGCCTACGCGGCCCACATTCGAGGGACTCTTCGTGGTGCCCTCCGATGAGGCGGAAAGACTTGCAAACGTTGAGTTCGAGGCGTCCGGTGGGTCCGGCCACGCGGCGCGGCCACGGCGGCCCGCCGGAAGTCCCGCGCCATGGCCCGGCGAGTCACGCCTGTGTCGGGACCAAGGTCCCTATCGAAGATCGACGATCGGCGAGATCATGCCCAGAGTTTGTGAAGCGGTTCACAAATCCGACCAGGTAGTGTGACCGATGTACGACGCAACGCCACCCCAGTGCTGTGAGGAAGGACTGCCCGACCCGTCGCCGCTGAGTGACGAGCAGATCGCCAGGATCGCCAAGGGTCTCGCCCATCCGGCGCGCGTCCGCATCTTGCAGCAGTTCGAGGAGTGCACGCCGCACATCGTCCAAGACATCGTCGAAGGGTGTGACCTCGCCCAGTCGACGATCTCCGAGCATCTTCGCATCCTGCGGGAGGCGGAGCTCCTGTTCGCCCGCAAGGACGGTCCGCGAACCTGGTACTGCATGCGGCGTTCCGTGCTCCGGCGCTTTGCGCGGGCGGTGGAGGAGCTCACCGCCGAGCCGGCGCAACGTATCGCCGGATAGGGCGGCCCGGTCTCGGCGCTCGTTCGCCGTCTTCGCCCGAGCGCGCGTCGACGGTGTCGCCTGCTACAACTCCGGGCATGCACGACCACTCGGCCGACGGCGTCCTGCTGGTCACGGGCGCGTCCGGGATCGCGGCCGCCGCGGCCAGGCGTCACGCCGCCGCCGGTGGCCGGGTCTTCGTCATCAGCAAGACGACGGAGACCTGCGCCCGGCTCGCCGGCGAGATCGCCGCAGGTGGCGGCAGCTGCGAGTGGGCGGCCGCCGATCTGCGAGACGAGACCGCGACCGTTGCTGCCGTTGGCCGGGCAGCGGCGACGTGGGGTCGCCTCGATGCGCTGTTTGCCGTCGCCGGCGGCAGCGGGAGACGGTTCGGCGACGGTCCGCTGGACGAGATCACGGTCGACGGCTGGGAGGCGACGCTGGCACTGAACCTGCTGCCGCCCTTCCTCGCAGTGAGGGAGACGCTGCGGGTGATGCTCGGTCAGGAGCCCGGTGCGTCCGGGAACCGGGGTGCGATCGTGGTCGTGTCGAGTGTGCTGGCGGACCATCCCTCGCCGGGCCGCTTCACCACCCACGCCTATGCGGCGGCCAAGGCGGCCGAGCACGGGATGGTGATTGCCACGGCCGCCCACTACGCACCCAGCGGCATCCGGATCAATGCGGTGGCGCCGGGGCTCACCGACACGCCGATGGCGGCCCGTGCCGCGGCCGACCCGGACATCATGGCGTATGCCGCACAGAAGCAGCCGCTGGTGCGCGGGTTCGTCTCGCCGGAGGCGGTGGCGGCGGCCGGTCTGTTCCTGCTGTCACCGGACGCTGCTGCCATCACCGGACAGGTGCTCGCCGTCGACGGGGGCTGGAGCGTCTCCGAGGGTCCTCCCTAGCAGGGTGCGGATAGATGGTCTGGCGCACTCGTGACGGCAGCAGACTACGTTGATGACGGGCTGCCAACGCTGCCTGCCGAGTGGCGTTAGCGCCTTTTCCGCACCCTGCTCGTGCCACCACTCACTACGTTCGTGGGGATGGTCCGACTCCGTCGGGCTGATCGATGTTCCGACCGATCAAGGCCTGCGGCCGATCCGTCGAGCTGCGCCACGAAACGGGTCGACCCACACCCACGCAAACGTTTCGTGTCGCAGCACTGGCGGCTCGGCGGAGAGGCGGCCTCGAACGAGTGGGGCGCGTCATCGTGCGTCGTCGTAGGCCGCCAGGGCGGCTCCCACCGCACCAGCCACTGCGCCGAGCGCGGCGGGGACGATCCGGATCGCCTCCGGAGGCAGCAGCGTGGCTCGACGCCTGGTCGCCGCCCTGATCGGGTCGAGGTACAGATCGCCGGCCGTGGCGATGCCGCCGCCGATCACGATCCGCTCGGGACCGACCACGGTGAAGACGTTGGCGAGGGCGATCCCGAGGTACTCAGCCGCAGTCTCCACCGCAGCGATGCAGCGGGCTTCGCCCGCCCGCACGCCCCTGAACACC
Source organism: Acidimicrobiia bacterium UBA6912 (assembly GCA_002450985.1). Lineage (GTDB taxonomy): Bacteria > Actinomycetota > Acidimicrobiia > Spongiisociales > UBA5794 > UBA6912. The sequence goes on along the minus strand of DKBA01000108.1, from coordinate 5,597 downwards.
TTCGCCACCGACGCCCTTCCCGCCATGGCGGCCAGCACGTCCGCGCGAGCCATCGCCTCGGCGCAGCCGGGGTTGCCGCACCCGCACGTCGGTCCGTCGGGGAGCACGGTCTGGTGGGCGATCTCGCCGGCGATCCCGGTGGCCCCCGTGTGCAGCCGACCGTCGATCATGATGCCGCCGCCGATGCCCGTGCCCAGGGTGAGGCACGCAACGACGGCACAGCCCCGGCCCGCCCCCACCCTGCCCTCGGCCAAGGTGAAGGCGCGGGCATCGTTGATGAGGGTGACCGGACGGTCGAGGGCGTCCTCGAGTGCGGCACGCAAGGGCACGCCGCGCCACTGGCCGGGCAGGTTGGTGAAGATCGTGACGACGCCGGTGGCCGGGTCGAAGAGGCCGGGCGTTCCCAGACCCCAGCGGTCTGCGGCGCCGTGCTCGTCGGTCACCCGCCGCACCTCGGCGACGAGCCGTTCGATCACGACGTCGTGTCCCTCCTCGCCGCGGGTGGGGATGCTGCCGCTGGCGACGAGGCTCGGGCTGCTCGGATCGGATCCGATGCCGAGCACCACCCACTTGGTGTTGGTGGCGCCGAGGTCGACGCCGAGCACCCGGGTCTCGCTCACTCCAGTACGTCCGTTTCCTCGCGGTGCAGCACGGCGTCGAACTCGTAACGCGCGGCTGCGTACCGGGTCTCGGTGTGCTCGAGCGGCAGGCCGTGCTGGTCCTCGATGATCCGCCGCTCGCAGAGGACCACGCCGTTCCTCGGCAGCTCGAGGTAGCGCGCCTCCCGGGCCGTCACGGTGCGAGCGCTCACCGTCGCCAGCGCCCGCATCGGGATGTGGCCGAGCTTTTCGAAGGCCTCGTGGAGCGAGGGCATGCGGGCATCGTCCGGGAGCTGCGAGGCCACCTCCGGGTGGATCACCGCCCGCTCGATCGCCATCGGGGTCCCGTCGGCGAGACGCAGCCGCTCGAGTACGAGGACGGTGTCCTGTGGCGCGATGCCGAGGGCGGCGGCATCCTCAGGAGAGGGCGACCCGAAGGCGCGGATGAGGACGCGCGATGTCGCCGTCAACCCCCTCCGTCGCATGCTCTCGGTGAACGACAGCGGTGAGCCGAGCAGCCGCGGAACCCTGCGTGCGGCCACGAAGGTGCCCTGGCCGCGTCTGCGCACGATGAGGTTCTCGTTGGCGAGCACCTCCACCGCATGGCGCGCCGTCATCCGGCTGACCGAGAACTGCTCGCAGAGCTCTGCGTCGGAGGGGAGCCGATCGCCCGGCCTGGCTTCGGCGACCAGCGTGCGCAGATGGCGGGCGATCTCCTCGTAGCGGGGGAGGCGAGGCGGCGTCATGTCGGGGCGGTACAGACGTGGAGGCCCGGCGGCCGTTCGCCGCTCCCGGCCCGGCGAACTAGCCTGTCTAGACATTTCCCCGAACGGGTCATGACCACAGGCTGGCGCGATGGCGACACGATCGCAACACATGCCGCACCGGACGCCGAACACCGGGCAGGGGACGGGCGCATGACGTCGAACGGACGGTTCATGGCTGCGGCGAGAGCGCTGATCGACGAGATCGAGCGGACCCAACTCCCCGCCATCGCCGCCGCGGCGGAGGTGTGCGCCGACGCCATCGCCGCCGGCGGCTTCGCCCATCTCTTCGGTACGGGTCACTCCCGTATCCCCATCGAGGAGATGTTCCCCCGCTACGGCTCGTACCCGGGCTTCAATCCGATCGGCGAGCTGTCGATGACCTTCCACACCCAGGTCGCGGGGGCCAACGGCCAGCGCCAGGCGATGTTCATCGAACGCGTCGAGGGGCTCGCCGACGTGATCCTGTCCAACTTCCACGTTCTGGACACGGATGCGATGGTCGTGTTCAGCGCCGGCGGGACGACGGCGGTCCCCATCGAGATGGCGATGGCGGCACGCGCTCGCGGGCTCGCCGTGGTTGCCGTGACGTCCGTCGCCCACTCGATGGCGAGTCGGTCCGGTCACAGCTCCGGCACCCGACTGCTCGACCACGCCGACATCGTCATCGACCTGTGTACCCCGGTGGGCGACGCCATGGTCCCGATCGACGGGGTCGACACTCCGGTAGGGCCCGGCTCGACCGTGGCGAACGCAGTGATCGTCAACGAGTTGAAGGTGCAGACCGCCGAGCACCTGGCGGGGCGCGGGCTCTTGCCGCCCGTGCTGACGAGCTCGGCGGTGGTGGGCGCGGACCGCTCCCGTGAGCTGTTCGAGGCGGCCTACGGCGAGCACGCCCGGCGGCTCGGTCGGGAGCTCGCCGGCCCAGAGCCCGTGCCGGGCGCCCCTGCGGTCGTGGAGCGCCCGGCGCCGTGACCGCTGCGCTCAGAGCGCTCGATGGGCTCGGCGCCAGGAGGCGGGCGGTACGGCCATTCGGCGCGATGCTCGGATCGTTCGTCGTGCTCGGGGCCCCGATGGCGGCCGTCGCCGTCGCCTGGCCGTCGATGGCCGGAGACTTCGGGCTGCCGCTCGGGGCGCTCGGCGTGCTGTCCCTCTCCTTCGGTGGTGGCTACACGCTGTCGACGCTCGCCGCCGGGGCATGGGCGCGGCGGGCGACGACGGAGGTGCGGCTCGCCGTGTCGGTGGGCACGGGCTGCGTCGCGCTCGTCGGGATCGCGCTGGCTCCGGCGTGGGGCGTGCTCATCGCTGCGACGCTCGTGCTGGGGATCACGGGGGGCCAGGTCGATGCGGCGGTCAACGCATACGTCTCGGTGCGCGGCGAGGTCACGTCGATGGGGATCATCCACGCCAGCTATGGACTCGGGGTTGCGCTCGCCCCGTTGCTCGTCGTTGCCCTCGCCGCGGCCGGTATGTCGTGGCGCGTGGCGATCGCCGTGCTCGCCCTCGCCGAGGCCGGGGTTGCCGGTGGGTTTCTCGCCGCCGTCCGGCTGGCCAGGGTCGAGCACCACCGCCGGCAATCACCAGTCGCCGCCGCCGACATCGCCAGGGTGCGACGCCGCACCCTCGTCCTCTCGGTGCTCACGTTCATGATCTACGGAGGGGTGGCCGGCGGGACCGGCACCTGGGCGTACACCGTCCTCACGGAGCACGGGACGGTGTCGGCTGCCGTCGCCGGCGTGGCCGTCGCCGCCTACTGGGCAGGGCTCACCGCGTCTCGTCTGCTGCTCGGTGCGATCGAGCGCAGGATTCCTCTCCCGCTCCTGCCGCAAGTGACGGCGCTGGCCACGCTGGCGGCCCTCGTGGTGTTCTGGCTCGGGCCGGTGCCGGAGGTGCGGATGGCCGGCCTCGTGCTCTCCGGGGTGGCACACGGGCCGTTCTTTCCCGTCCAGACCCTGCTGGCCACCCACCGGTTCGGCGCCGGCCGGGCCCAAGCGGTCGTGGGTTATCAGATCGCCGCAGCAACGTTCGGCGGGGCGATCTTCCCCGGAGCGATCGGGGCGCTCGTGTCCTGGCACGGTCTCGGCCTCGTGCGGCCGGCATTGGTGGTGATCGCCGTGGGCCTCGTCATCGTCACGGAGCTGCTGCGCAGAGCTTCCCCGCAGACGGCGAGAGGGGCGCTGGTGCGCCGATGAGCGCACACCTTCGACGGCGGTGCCGGCGCCACTTACGGCGGCCGTACGATCGAAAGCACGGCAGTTCCGCCGCAAAGTGCGGATACTTTGGTGTTGACGACGACAAAAGTCGGTGGTTGACTGGCGATTCGATGGCGACGTCCGCCCCCCGTCCTGCGCTCGGCTCCACGGGCGAGTTGCTCGAACTGATCCGCTCCGGCCGCGCCGGCACCCGGTCCGATCTGGTCAGGCTCACCGGGCTCGCCAGATCCACGGTCGCCCAGCGCATCGACCAGCTCCTCGCCAGCGGCCTCGTCCGGGAGATCGGCGAAGCGCCGTCCACCGGCGGCCGGCCGCCTGCCGTGCTCGGCTTCAACGAGTCGGCCGGCATCGTGCTCGTCGCCGATCTCGGCGCCACACACTCGCGGCTCGCCGTCACCGACCTCGCCGGAGTCGCCCTGGTCGAGACCACGGCAGACATCGACATCGCCGAGGGGCCCGAGTCCGTGCTCTCCTGGGTGGCCGCCGGCTTCGCAGGGATGATCGAGAGCTCGGGTCACTCGGTCGAGGAGGTGCGGGGTGTCGGCATCGGCGTTCCCGGCCCCGTGGAGTTCGCCGAGGGGCGTGCGGTCCACCCGCCGATCATGCCGGGGTGGGACGGGTACGACATCCGGGGCCGTTTCGTCGAGACGTACGGCGTGCCCGTCCTCGTCGACAACGACGTGAACATCATGGCGTTCGGTGAGTACTGGGCCATGCCGCAGCGGGTCGAGGACTTCATCTTCGTGAAGGTGGGGACCGGCATCGGGTCGGGCCTCATTCTCGGCGGCCGGCTCCACCGCGGCGCCCGCGGCGCCGCAGGTGACATCGGCCACGTCCAGGCCGGTGAAGCCGCCGTCATGTGCCGGTGCGGCAACATGGGTTGCCTCGAGGCGTCGGCGGGCGGTGCCGCCCTTGCCAGGGCGCTGTCGGCGATGGGCCACGATGCCGCCAACAGCCGCGACGTCGTGGCGTTGGTGCGGGAGGGAAACCACGAAGCGATCCAGGCCGTGCGCGACGCCGGCCGGCTCATCGGCCGGGTGCTGGCTACGACCGTGAACCTGCTGAACCCGGCGCGCATCATGATCGGTGGAGACGTCGCCGAGGCCGGGGAGCAGCTCGTCGCCGGCATCCGCGAGGTCGTCTACCAGCGCTCGACGGCGCTCGCAACGAACCGTCTCCAGGTGCTCACGAGCGCNNACGTAATGCAGCGTGGATACCGATGGCTCCAGCTGTGGGCCGTGCTGATGGCACTCGCGCTCGTCGTGGCTGCGTGCGGCGGCGACGACGACGACGGCACGGACACGACGGCTGCCGATGGAGGAGGAGAAGCAACCACCACGGAGGCGATGGCCGACGAGATGTTCACCCTCGGCGTGTCGAACACGCTCGTGGGCAACGCCTGGCGGGAGCAGATGATCTGCGCCATCAAGGCCGAGGCGCTCGCCCGCGGCAACGTCGACCAAGTGGTGCTCCAGAACGACAACACCGACGTCGCCGGTCAGATCGCCCAGATCCAGACCCTGATCTCGCAGGGTGTGGATGCGATCCTCGTCAATCCCGCCGATCGCTCGGCACTCGATGATGTCATCGAGGAAGCGGCGGCGCAGGGCATTCCGGTGATCTCGATCGATGCTCCGGTCACGGCCCCGAGCGCGTACTTCGTCTCCAACAACCAGGTCGAGTACGGAGAGGTCGGTGCTCGGTGGTTGTTCGAGGCTCTCGGTGGAGAAGGCAAGGTCGCCTACATGAGAGGGCTCGACGGTCACCCGGCCGACGTCGATCGCGACGAGGGCTTCCAGGCCGCCCTGGCCGAATACCCGGGCATCGAGATCGTCTATGAGAACTGGACCGGTTGGGACCCCAGCACCGGTGCTCAGCAGGCGCTCGACCTCCTGTCGACGACGCAGGTCGATGGGATCTGGACCTCCGGCATCGACTACTCCGTGGTGGAGCAGTTCGCAGTCGCAGGTGTTCCCTACGTGCCCGTGGTCGGTGCGGACAACAACGCCTTCATCGAGCAG
>DKBA01000002.1 GCA_002450985.1 Acidimicrobiia bacterium UBA6912 | reverse complement strand
TTCCCGGTGCTCGTCGCCGGAGTCGCAGCCCGTACCGTTGGTGCCTTGGGCATGGCCGTGGTTGGGCTTGCCCTTGACAACGCGGTGATCCTGGGCGCGGCATTCATGCAGCTCCTCTATCAGGGCAATCCCTTCGTCAGGCTCGGGCAGCCGACCAATGCGGCACGCTTCGCCACCTTCCCCCAGGGTGCGGTCCAAGGTTGGGTGATTGCCTCCAGCGCCGTCGGCAGCTTCATCGGTGCGGCGCTCGGCGGGTTCCTCGCCGACTCCATCGGCTTCAACTCGATCAACTGGATGGCCGCGATCGCCGGTGGTCTGGCATTGCTCCTGATCGTCGTCTGGCTGGCNNGTGGTGGGCGTGCTCACCGGAGCCGTCGTCATCGGTGTCGAGCACCTGGTCGAGGACATCCTCCACGAGGTACAGGAAGCCGAACCGGGAGTGATCGCCGCGGTGCTCGTCATCGGTGCCGTGCTCGCCGCCCTTCTGGCCTGGTTCCTCGGCGGTCGTTCCAGCTCGACCACCGAGACCTACGTGGAGAAGTTCCACGACGAAGATCCGCCGCTGCATCCCGTCTACGCACCCGGTCGCTTGGCGGCGTCCGTTTCGAGCCTCGGCTCGGGCGCCCCCCTCGGCATGGAGGGCCCTGCGGTGTACAGCGGAGCCGTGATCGCCACGCTCTTGCGGCGTTTCAAGTGGACGCACTCCCTCCACAGCAACGCTCTGCTGGCGGCTGGGGCCGCTGCGGGCGTTGCCGCCGTGTTCAAGGCCCCGGTGGCCGGCGCCATCTTCGCCCTCGAGGTCCCTTTCCGGGACCGCATGGCCGGACAGCGAATCCTCCCTGCGCTGTTCGGATCCGCCGCCGGCTACCTCACGCTGACCGCTCTCGACGGCATCGAGGCCGAATACGGGATCCCCGCCGTCGAGGTGTCGTTCGGCAAGGCCATGGCTTCGCTCGTTCTGGGTGCAGTGGTCGGGCTGATCGCCCGGGGCATCATCGAGCTCATCCGCATCGCCGAGCAGTACAGCGCCAGGGGTCTCCCCTGGGTGCGGGGCCTCGCCGCCGGGGGAGCGCTCGCCGGTCTGTTCGCCCTCGGGCGCGGTCTCACCGGCGAGAACATCGCCATCACCTCCGGCTTCCCCGCCGTCGACTGGGCGCTGGAGCCCGACCATGCCATCTGGCTCCTCGTTGCCGTGTTGCTCATCCGCACTCTGGGGACGTCGGTGGCTGTCGGGGGAGGGGGTGCCGGGGGCCTCTTCGTGCCGTTGATCGCCACCGGCGCCATTGTCGGTCGGATCTTCGCCGATGTCGGTAACTCCGAGGAACTCACGATGTTCGTGATGGTTGGCGGCGCCACCATGCTCGGCGCCGGCTACGCCGCTCCCCTCACCGGGGTGATCATCATCGCCGAGCTCACCGGCCAGCCCGGCCTGATCGTTCCCAGCCTGCTCGCCACCACGATCGCGATGCTCACCGTGGGTAACCGGTCGGTGAGTCATGCCCAGCGTTCCGGTGATTCGCCGAGCGACGACACTGAGAGCGAGCATGCCCGGCAGGTCTGAGAGAGAGGACGCCGTCATTGGAGAGCTCCACCGCCGAACGAGCTTCGCTGCTGATCGCCGTCGCCGCCTCGAGCGGCGCCTTCATGCTGGGGTTCAACCTGGGGGCCTTCAATGTCGTGTTCTTCGACGCGCTGCTCTCGGTCTGGGTGACGGCAACCATCGTGTTGATCGCATCCCTGTTCACCGGCCTTCCGCCGAACGGCTGGCTCGGCCGGCTCGTGCTCTTCACGCCCTCGCTGTGGATCGTCCTGGCGTGGATCGCCGGGCCATCGGGAGAAGACGCGGCCAGCGACATCCTCTATGCCGTCACGCTCATCATCACCCTGGTCGTTCTCCCATTCATCGCGTGGATTCTGATCTCGGCGATCAATCCCGACTTCCTCCATCTCCCGCGCCCCCATCGCGCCGCCATCCTGGCGGCGGTGCTCCTGTTCGCCCTCGCCGGGTTCGGCTTGGGTGCCCGCAACGATCTGTTCCTCAACTGCGACGACTTCAAGGTCAGCGGCAACGATCTCCCGGCCAACTGCACCTCTGGGCCCACCACGCCGAATCCGAGCGAGTGATGGGTGCGGATTCCTCACCCAGGCTGGGGGTTTCGGCTTAGCCCATGTCGCAACGAGTCTGCACCGAGAGGGACGGGTCTTGGAACCTCGATCCCCACGGCTACCAAGGAAGGATCTCATGCGCTGGCTCGGAAGCCTGGCCACCTTCGTACTGACCCTCGCCGTGCTCAAGTACTTCTTCGGGTGGAACATCTCGATTGCGGGGAGCGTCGTCTTGACGGTGGTCCTCACCGGCGTGTCGATGCTCGTCACCCGAGCGCGAGCCTGACCGCTCCGCGCAGAGACTCCTGTGACATGCCGGCGGACAACGCCAGTGAGCTCCTCGGCCCAGCATGGCAGGCGCTCCGTCAGCCTCAGTTGCATCACCCACAGTGGGGGTGGATTGGTAACCCAGTCGTGCCGCACGATTGGACACGACCAAGGGGAGCAGACCGATGAGCTCGAACCGACGCGAGATCCTCATCGTGGTGTTCGTGCTGTTCTTGATCTTCGTCGTGTTCCTGCCGCAGTTCATCGACTACGGACAGGTCGTCGATGCGATGTTCGAGCTCACGATCGGCCAGATCGTGCTGCTGTCCGCCCTGGGACTTCTCAAGACCTGGTTCGACGCCGGGGTCTACAACTCGCTGATCCCTGGGCTCGGCTGGTGGGACGGGTGGAAGGCGTGGGCATCCTCCAACTCGGTGGCATTCGTTGCCCCGCCGGGTGCCGACCTCGCCATCCGTTTCGGGATGTATCGCACCGCCGGTATCGGAGGTGACACCGCAGGGACGGGCATCATCCTGAGCTGGTTCTTCACCACCGGCTACAAGCTCGCCGTTCCGGTCATCGCCTTGGTGTGGGTGGTCGTAGCCGAAGGAGTCACCGACACGGCGTTGGTGACGCTCGCTGTGATCGGTCTGGCTGCGGTTGTCGCCGGCGCCGGACTGACCGGCATGATCATGTACCGGGAACAGATCGCGCTGCGCATCGGCAACCTCCTGGAGCGGTCGTACGACCGGCTGGCCGGGGGCAGGTGGAAGTTCCCCAAGGCGGCAGGTCTCGGCGACAGAATGGTGGACGTGCGCAGCCAGGTCATCGGCACGCTGCGTGAGCGCTGGCTCCCCGCCACCATCACTGCCGTGGCGTCACAGGCCGTCTTCCTCATCACCTTGGTGATGTCCATGCGCTTCGTTGGGGTCACGTCCGAGCAGGCCTCACTGGCGATCATCTTCGATGCGTACGCCATTGGGCTGCTGCTCAGCATGATCCCGATCTTCCCAGGCGGCCTCGGCGTCGTGGAGCTCGCCTACGTGGGAGTCATCGTCGGCGAGGCGCAGGACGGCGACCTGGCCAACGCCGTCACCGCCGGGGCCTTCGTTCACCGGATCTTCACCTGGCTGTTGCCCATCGTGGTGGGCCTCTACCCTTTGATGGCGTGGCGGCGTGGCATGGTGCAGCGACGTGCGACCAAAAAGCAGGGCGCGGAGTGGCCGGAGACCGGTCGACCGGCGACGCTCGGCGAGGGGGACGGCGGATGAGCAAGAGGCGCAGCCGCTCGCAACAGGACCGGAGGTCGACGTGACCGAACAATCACCATCCGAATCGGGTTTCCAGCCGGCGGCCCCTCCGCAGCGCACTGCGAGCGATCGTCGCCGCTCGCTCATCGCCGCCGGCGTCGGCCTCGTCGTCGTGATCTTCATCTTCGGTTTCGTCCTGCCGAGCGTGATCGACTACGAGACGGTCTTCGAGGTCCTCCGCAGCCTCGAACCCGCCGACTACCTCACGATGCTCGTGGTCGGGCTTCTCCTCTACATCCCCGAGGGAGCGCTCTACGCCGCTCTCATGCCCGGCATGGGGTTGCGGCGTGGGATGTCGGCCTGGGTGGCCTCGACCGCAGTGAGCACGACCGTACCCGGCGCCGATCTGGTGGTCCGCTACGGCATGTACCGGTCGTGGGGCTTCGGCGTCGACCGGACGATGCTGGGCATCTTCCTCAGTGGACTGTTCGACAACATCGTGAAGTTCAGCTTCCCTGCGCTCGCCGTTCTGCTGTTTGCCGCAAGCGGGCAAGAACTCGGGGATTTCGTGTGGATCGCGTTGATTGCGCTCGGCGTCCTGGTGCTCGGCGCTGCCGTCGTCATCGGCATGGTGCGCTCCGAGCGGTTCACGCGCTGGCTCGCCGAGCGGACCGAAGCGATCGCCAACTGGGGTCTTGGGAAGATCAAGCGCGATCCGGTGGAGGGGCTCAGCGGCAAGGTCGTCGGGTTTCGCGATCTCGCCGCCGGGATCGTCAAGGATCGCGGTCTCGTCGCCTACAGCCTGTCTGCAGCCGGCAAGCTCTGGGCCTTCGTCATCTTGGTGATCGCGCTCCGCATCGTGGAGATCGATGCCGACGTGCTCTCGCTCGGGCAGATCTTCGTCGTGTGGGTGGTCGTCATGCTCATCACGTCGATTCCCATCACGCCGGGCGGCATCGGAATCGCCGAGACGGCGTACATCTTCTTCTTCACCCAGATCGCAGGGAGCGAGTTCAGCGACATCATCGCCGCCGGCATCGTGCTTTTCCGCCTGGCGCAATGGTTCCTCCCGATCCCCATCGGTTGGGTGAGCGTGGGCCTGTGGCGCAGGCAGATCAGCAGGGGGCAGCTGCCCGATCCATTCACGTTGCCGACTCGCGGCGAAGCCGAGGCGGAGGGCTGAACAGAGGGCGAGGACGCTGTGGCCAACGACGGGACGCCGGGCTTCGACCGAATCGAACCGGCGGCTGCGATTCTGCTTGGGATTGCGATGATGGCGATCGCCCGGAGCACGTCCCAGCCTGGGATCTGGGGCGAGATCCCGACGCGGTGGAAGCCGAGTCATCTACAGTCTCAGCGTCCCGGTGCCATGAGCAATGACCGGGGGCTCCCGCCACCACCCAGATCGGGGGTGGCGACGTCACCCACTCGCAACCCAAGCTCAGTCACGGGATGGCCCGCGACACCCCTGAACGCGACAGGGAGGAGGGCGTGCTGAATGCCTGACGGGTCGCAAGGGAAGTGGAGCCGTTCTGGAGGTTCCCTGTGAGTGCGCCGTTTGCGAGGGACCGGACCTTCTGGGACCGCATGGGTCGCGCCGTCGTCATCGGCAGCCTGGCCGGTGCCGCGGTCGTGGCGTTCACCCAGCTCGTCAAGCTCGGCACCGACCTGATTTGGCCGGAGGACATCGACTACGGCTGGCTCGGCGGGGAGTGGTGGTGGGTTGTCGTGCTCGGCTCCGCCGGGCTCATCGTCGGCGTGATGCGAGTCGTCCTGAGGGTCCCGGACGACCTCAGCGGGTCGCTCACGATCCTCCAACAGGGCGCCGTCGACCGCAGCGCGGCGCTGCAGGCCATCGCCATCTCGGTGGTCTCGCTCGTTGGCGGGTCGAGCCTGGGACCCTTCGACGGCGGCATCCGCTCGGGAGCGATGGTCGGTGATTGGTATGCGACCGTGCGCGGTCTTCCGGAGCGAGAGAAGCAAGTCGCCACGACCAGCGGCATCAATGGCTCCCTCGCCGGCCTCCTCACTGCGCCGATCCTGGCGACGTTGCTGGCAACGGAGCTGCGCTGGCCGGAGCGGCGCGACTACTACCGCGTCCTCCTGCCGTCGCTGACCGCGGCGCTGTTCGGTTTCGCCGTCAACTTTGCGGTGGTTGGCGACACCTTCCTCGGCGTCTTCGGGCTTCCCGACTACGACGTCCGCTACTGGCACTTCGGGCTCGCGGTCGTGCTGGGTGTGGTCGCCGCCTGCTTGGTGTGGGTGATGGGGACCACGGTGTACTACCTGCGCCGCTGGCTCATACCCTTGCTCACGCACCAGGTGGTGCGGTCCACGATCGGCGGCCTCGCCCTCGGAGTGATCGCCTTGCTCGTTCCCTTGACGCTTGCCTCTGGAAAGGGCCAAATGGCCGCAGCTATCGCCGACTTCGAAAACCTGGGGGCACTGCTGCTCGTCGTCGTCGTCGTCGCCAAGATCCTTGCGCTCTCCCTCAGCTTGGCAACGGGGTTCATCGGCGGACCCGTGATGCCCTCGCTGTTCATCGGCGGCATCTCCGGCCTCGCCATCCATGTCCTCGTGCCTGACATCCCCATTGCCCTGGCGTTCTCGGCGATGCTGGTCGCAGTGCCCGGTGTTTCGGTGGGTGCGCCGTTCAGCATGGTGCTCCTCGCGGGCCTGACGGTTGGCACCGGCGCGGTGAACGCCACGGTGGCCGGAGTTGCGGTGATCACTTCCTACACCCTGACTGCAGGTGTCGGCTGGTTTGGCCTGCCCACAGACAGGGCCGTTGTGGACATCGACGAGGTGACCACCACGCAAACCGAGCTGTTCGCCGTCGGCGACGAGGGCGTCGAAACGGGCACCTGAGCCTCCGACCGGCCGGCGGCGGAGAGCGGTCGTCTCGATCGCCACGCCGGCACCGGCCACGGATTCCCATTGGTGCCGGGCCCCGCTGCCGAGATGGTCGATGCGTCCGCCGATACCGCCCACCGAGGTTGCACCGGATCCTCGGCGGGGACCTACGCCGCACCAACCCCGGATCGGCTCGATGCTTTCCCGCTTCCTGGGTGAGGACGAGTCACCCAGGTCGCTCGTATGGTCGAGTCGCAAGCGAAAGGAGTGCGCCATGCCCGGCGGCAAACCGAACATCCTGATCCTCTGGGGTGACGACATCGGCTGGTACAACATCAGNNAGCAGAGCTGCACCGCCGGCCGCGCCGCGTTCATCACCGGGCAGAACCCTGTCCGCACCGGACTCACTAAGGTCGGCATGCCCGGCGCCGACGTCGGACTCGATGCGCGGGACCCGACCATCGCCGAGCTCCTCAAGCCGCTGGGGTACGTCACTGGTCAGTTCGGGAAGAACCACCTCGGCGANNGGCAACCTCTACCACCTGAACGCCGAGGACGAGCCGGAGCACCCCGATTACCCGAAGGACCCGGCGTTCCGCAAGCGCTTCGGGCCTCGCGGCGTCATCCACTCCTACGCCGACGGCCGCATCGAAGACACCGGCCCGCTCGACAAGAAGCGCATGGAGACCATCGACGACGACGTGACCGAGCGAGCCCAGCAGTTCATCCGCCAGGCCCACGACGACGGCAAGCCGTTCTTCGTCTGGTGGAACGCCACCAAGATGCACCTGTGGACTCGGCTGAAGGAGGAGTCGCGGGGTTTGAGCGGTCAGGGCGAGTACAACGACGCCATGGTCGAGCACGATGGCCTCGTCGGCAGCATGCTCGATCTGCTGGACGAGCTCGGCATCGCAGACGACACCATCGTGATGTACTCNNAAGAACTCCAACTGGGAGGGCGCCTACCGGGTCCCGTGCTTCGTCCGTTGGCCTGGACACTTCCCGGCCGGCGAGGTCCGCAACGGGATCATGACGCATCAGGAGTGGCTCCCGACGCTGTTGGCCGCCGCCGGCGAACCCGACATCGTGGAGAAGCTGAAGGCGGGCCACAAGGCGGGCGACAAGGAGTTCAAGGTCCACATCGACGGCTACAACGCGCTGGACTACGTGTCGGGCAAGACGGATGAGTCGCCGCGTGAGTGGTTCTTCTACACCAACGACGACGGGCTGGTCGTCGCCATCCGGCTGCAGGACTGGAAAGTGGTCTTCTACGAGCAACGAGCCAGGCAGTTGGCGGTGTGGTCGGAGCCCTTCGTCAAGCTCCGGCTCCCGAAGATCTTCCATCTGCGACGTGACCCGTTCGAGCGAGCAGACGAGAACTCGAACTCCTACTGGGATTGGGTGGTGGAACACGTCTTCGTGCTCTACCCGGTGACGGCATTGGCGGCCGAACAGATTCAGACGTTCGTCGAGTTCCCGCCCCGTCAGGACCCGGCCTCGTTCAACCTGGACAACGTGATGAAGGCGGTCACGGACGCTGCAGGCTCCGGCCTCCGCTGATCGGATGATCGAGGTGGAGGCGATGCCCGCGGGTCCACGCGGGTATCGCCTCCACCGACCGGCCCCCAGGAGTCACCGCACCGGCCACGGCGGGTGTCGGCCGACGTGGGAGGACGGCGGGAAACAAGGAGGGAACGTGAAGCAACTGACTCGGATTCTGATCGCTGCCCTGGTGGCAGCAGCCATCGCCACGATCGTGGTGCAGCGGGATCGGCTGCGACAGATCGACAGGGCCGAGCTGGCCGCCCAGATGCGCCATGCGGTCGAATCTATGAAGGGCCGTCGCAGCCGGGCCATCGAAGAGTCGATCGCCGATGCGATCGAGGATCCGGCCGCAACGTCGGCAGCCGAGGCGGTTGACGAGGCGACCGACGCAGCGACCGATGCAACGACCAAGAAGTAGTTGCACCGGGTATCGCACTCACGCCGCGACCGGGCCGGGGCTGTGAAGCAGGCCACGTGAGCGCACCCTCGACGCAACTCCCGATGCCCACGGTCCGCCGTCGAGGCGACGCCGGCGGACCACGCGCGTGGTCGCCCGATGCCGTCCACATCCTCGGGAAACCGACGGGCGCTATCTGCAACCTCGGGTGCAGCTACTGCTTCTTCCTCGACAAGGAGGCGCTCTACGAAGGCGATCGCTTCCGCATGTCCGACGAGATGCTCGAGACGTACATCCGATCACTGATCGACTCCCACAAGGCACCGCAGGTGACGGTGGCGTGGCAGGGCGGCGAGCCGACGTTGATGGGCTTGGACTTCTACCGCACGACCATCGAGCTCGAGGAGCGATACCGCGAGCCGGGGATGACGTTCCTCAACACGTTGCAGACCAACGGGACCCTGCTCACCGACGACTGGTGCGAGTTCTTCGCCGAGCACGACTTCCTCATCGGGATCAGCATCGACGGCCCGCGGGAGCTGCACGACGCCTATCGAGTCACGAAGCGCGGTGAGGGCACGTTCGACAAGGTGATGCGGGGGCTGCGACTGCTCCAGAAACACGATGTGGAATACAACATCCTCACCACGGTGAACCGTCTCAACGGCGACTACCCCCTCCAGGTGTACCGGTTCCTCCGGGACGATGCTGGGACCGACTGGATGCAGTTCATCCCCGTCGTGGAACGTGTCGACGAGCAGGGCAACCCTGCGGACCTGCGGGGCAGCTTCGCCTCCGAGCGGTCGGTGCGGCCCGAGCAGTTCGGCACCTTCCTCACGACGATCTTCGACGAGTGGCTGCATCACGACGTGGGGAGCGTCTTCGTGCAGACGATCGAGGCCGCGGCACGCAACTGGGCCGGTCTCGGGCAGTCGGGAATGTGCGTGTTCAACGAGACGTGCGGACTGGGCCTGGCGCTCGAGCACAACGGGGATCTCTACTCGTGCGATCACTTCGTCGACCCGGAGTACCTGGTGGGCAACATCGGGGAGCACACGATCGACGAGCTGGTCGCCGATCGGGGCCAGTACGAGTTCGGCCAGGACAAGCGGGACTCATTGCCCCAGTACTGCCTCGACTGTGACGTCCGCTTTGCGTGCCACGGTGAATGCCCGAAGAACCGGTTCATCACCACGCCGGACGGTGAGCCTGGACTCAACTTCCTGTGCACCGGTTTCAAAGACTTCTTCCACCACGTCGACCGGCCGATGAAGATCATGATCGACCTGATGCGCAATGGCCGGCCGGCGTCCGACGTGATGGCGATCCTCGCCCGCGAGGAGGAACCGTTCCTGCGCAGGGTGCGAGCCGCGGGCCGCAACGATCCCTGTCCGTGCGGCAGCGGACTCAAGTCGAAACGATGCCACGGGGCCGGAGATCGCCCTGCGTTGCTCCCAGGGCAGCCTGGTGTCCCGCGGCCCCCGGTCACGGATCGAGGACGGCGGGCANNAGTCCACCCGGCTCGCCGGGCACGGCAATGCGGGCCTTCAGCTCGCCCGTTGCGGTGTCGAAGGCGTACACCTCCTCGTGGCCCCGTCCGGACAGCCACAAGGTCGATCCGTCCGCCGACACTCCTCCCATGTCCGGTGAGCCACCGCCCGGAATCGCCCACTCGTCTATCACGACGTTGATCGACGGGTCCACGATCGAGACCGTGCCGGCGTCGCGGTTGGCCACGTAGAGCAGCATGCCGTCGCGACTCGGGGAGATGCTGTGCGCCCCCGCCCCTGTCGCGATGCTGCCGGTGATCTCCAGCGTCTCGGCATCCAGGAGGACGATTGCCCCGGCGGCGAGGTCGGCGACATAGAAGGTCGAGCCGTCAGGTCCGAGCCGGACGTCCTGGGGCTCTGCGTCGTCGCCGAGGGCGATCACATCGAGGACCTCTCCGGTCATGGTGTCGAGTCTGATGATGTCACCGGAGAACTCGCAGGTGACGACGAAGAACGACCCGTCCGCAGACCAGGCGGCGTGGCTCGGCCCGTCACACGGAGTGGTCACGGAGCCCATCGGAGCCCACATGGCCGGGTGGTAGTAGTCGATCCGGTCGAGGCTCTTCGCAATCACGACCGCTCTTCGGCCGCCAGGTGTGAAGTACACGTTGTACGGAGCCTCGATCGTGAGCTCCTCCCCGGTCGGTTCGCCGGTCGTCGGATCGAAGGGCACCAGTCGATTGGTGTCGCTCGCCGTCGCGTACAGGACGGACAGGTCCAGCGACGGCACGACACGCTCGATCAGGGACCCGCCGATCGGGTACATGGCTACGACTTCAAACGTCTCCTGGTCGATGACCAACACCGTCGCTGCGTCGTATGTGGGCACATAGACGTAGGCCGGTACCCCGGCGACCGCTGGACTCGGCCTCTCTGCCGTGGCCTGGGAGTACACGTCCTCGGGCTCGATCACCTGTCGATCGCCAGGGATCGGGCTGGCGACGGTCGGTTCAGGCCCGGCCGTCCCAGGGGTCGTTGTCGCTGGTGGCGTCGCCGCGGAGGTCGTCGGTGTGTCCCCGATGTTCTCGGGCGAAGGGAGGGGGCGGACTTCGTCCGACGAGCCTCCCGACACCGATGGCGACTCGGCGCTGCTTCCGCAGGCCGCACCGAAGAGCATGGCGGAGGCGAGCGCAACCAGTGCCAGGTGGTGGCGAGCTCCCATTGCGGCACACTCTGAGCTGAGACTGGGTCACGCGACCACCCCCACCCTGGGTGAAGGGTCATAGGACGAGGGTCATGATGGCGATGGGGGCCCCGTCTGCCTGCAGCATCGCCGGCTCGAGGCGGGTCGGCACCGTCGCACGACGAGCGGCGCGATCCGGAATCGTCGTCGATCGGCGTACGGAGGCATGTGGGACGATCTTGCTCACCGTTGCGGCGGCTACGAATACCCGTCGTTCACCGACCCGAATGTCCTCCAGGCGCAGACCGAGCACTTCGCAGCGTCGCAACCCTCCCAACAGCATGGCTTCGACCATGGCCCGGTCCCGGTGCGTTCGCAGCGCCCCCATCAACTCGTCAACCGCCGCCGGCGATAACACGCGGGGCAACGTTCGTGGTGTGCGCACCACCGGCACGCGTCGACCACTACGCCCACCGGGACGACGCGCCGCAAGACTGCGGGGCACCACGTTCGCGTCGACGTCCACGTCACCGCGCGCTGCCATGTACTCGAACAGACCACGAACACTCGACAGCCGCCGGGCGACAGCCCGCGCCGACCCACCCGTTGGCTTGGGCTTGTGCGGGCGTGGAGTCGACGACCGAGCAGAGGGCGGTCTGCAGCGCCTGCGGTACTCGGAGGTGAGCATCATCGGGGAACGCCATGTGCCATGTCTCGATCCCGAAAGGGTCGGCGTCCGTGCATGGGATCGACGGCATTCTGACGGCGACCATGGTTGTTGCGTCGACACTGTCGATGAGATGAACCTCAGCAAAGGGGGTGTTCATGCTGCGAAGAGCCCCCGTGGCGAGCACGATTGGTGTAACCCGGTCCTCCAGCACCTTGGCGCAGCTTATGGCGTAGGGGATGTCGGCCACGACGAACCCGCTGGAACACGACGTTGCGTTCCCGTTCTTGTCGGGATCACATCGGTCGACCAGGGGCAGCGGCCAGGCTTCGTCGTGGGGGCAGCGTCGCGTCGGCGGCGGGGAGCACAGTGCGGGCCGGTCGTTCGGACCACGCGGTCGTGGCGTCCGTGGCCTGCGTGGTGCTCCTGCACGAACAGAGCAACAAGAGGAGAGCCATAACCCCGAACGATGCAAGCCGTGAGGACACTTCGTCATTATGACGTCCGGCCGTTTCGGCTGGTTCCAGCAAGGCATCCCGGTCACCAGATCGGGTTCACGAACGCTCACCCCGCCGCCTTGAGTCGCACCTGACTGCAGACGTGCTCTGGGGTCCGGGTGACGGAGGACGCCCGCCAGCCAATCATCGAGCAGGCGACGACGTGGTGCGCCCCAGCTCCGGACATGGGTTCACCGACGCAACTCGTCGGCGGTGATGAATGACACGGCTCGGAGGATTCGCCGCGCAGGATTGGTCGATGCGACGTCGGTGTCGATGACGACTGCGTGCATCGACGTGGCTCAGGCGACCTCGGAGTGGCGCAGCTCCTCGAGCCAGTTCAAGAACGCGGCGTGTTCCTCGTCATCGAAGAAGGGCTCGCCGGGAGCGAGGGCGTCGATGGAAGCAAGAGGCTCGATCCCTTGACGGCGCGCCAGCTC
>DKBA01000128.1 GCA_002450985.1 Acidimicrobiia bacterium UBA6912 | reverse complement strand
GCGAGCGGCTCGACGGTCTCCTCGCACCGCAGGTAGTACGAGGAGTCGATGCGGCTGATCGGAGTGCGCAGCAGGCGCCGCGTGATCTGGGCCGTTTGGATCCGGCCCCGCCCCGACAGCGATCGGTCGAGGTCGATGGTATCGCCCTTCTTGCGTCTTCCCGCGTTGGCGTGGCGTATGAAGTACACCCTGGCGGATTTCGGCTGTGCCAGCAGCTCGGTCGCACGCCTCATCACGTTGGTGTCGCGTGCGTAGCTGGCCATCTCGAGCGCCTCGTCGGCCGGCGCCCACCTCACCTCGTCGACCTCGTCGTTCCGGGAGAACTTCCCCGTGTCCGCCTCGATCAACCAGTAGCGGACGACCTTCGGGCCCTTCTTGACCGTGTACCCGATCGAACCGACGGCGAGGCCCAGCCTGCCGACGAACCCCGTCTCCTCCTCGACCTCGCGGAGGGCGGCGACCGGGTAGGACTCGCCATCGTCGAGCGTGCCCTTCGGGAGCGACCAGTCGTCGTAGCGGGGCCGGTGCACCAGCAGGTACTCGGCGCCCCTCGTCGTGGATCGGTGGACGACTGCGCCCGCGGCGCGGACGATCGATTCGGGGGTTCCCCGGCTCATCAGCGCATCGATTCGCTGGAGCGCTTTCGCATCAGGGCGAACTCCTGGAGCCGGTCGTGCGAGTTCAACCCGAGCACGTGCGGTACCGGCTGCCACCGGTCGTCCTCCAGCGTCCACGCGAGCTCGTCGTCGGTCAGCAGCACGTCGAGGATCTCCTCGATGCGCGCCCTGATGCGGGGGTCGATGATCGGTGTGATCACCTCGACCCGTCCGTCGAGATTGCGGGTCATCATGTCCGCCGACCCCGTGTAGTAGACGGCCCCGCGATCGGGATGGCCGAACCGGTAGATGCGGGAGTGCTCGAGGAATCGCCCGACGATCGACCGCACCCGGATCGTCGGCGAGAGCCCGGGGACGCCGGCGCGCAGCGAGCAGATTCCTCTCACGATGAGGTCGATGCGACAGCCGCGCTGCGACGCTGCGTAGAGCTCATCGACGATGTCGGCATCGACGAGATGGTTGATCTTGAAGAGGATCCAGCCCTCCGGCCCCTTGGCGCCCTCTTCGCGGATCCGCTCGGTGATCCGTCGGCGCAACGTGGCGGGAGCGACGAGGAGCCGGCGCATCGAGTGGGCCTCCCCGTAGGCGGTGAGGGTGTTGAACAGCTCCGACAGATCGCGCCCGATGTCGGGGTCGGCCGTGAAGATGCCGAAGTCCTCGTAGAGCCGGGCCGTCTTGGGGTTGTAGTTGCCGGTGCCGATGTGGGCATAGCGTCGCAGCCCGTCCTTCTCACGCCGCACGACGAGCAGGATCTTGGCGTGTGTCTTCAGCCCGACGACGCCGTAGACCACGTGCACGCCCGCGCTCTCCAACATCTTCGCCCACGTGATGTTGGCCGCCTCGTCGAACCTCGCCTTCAACTCGACGAGCACCACGACCTGCTTGCCCGCCTCGGCGGCGGTGATGAGCGACTGGACGATGGCGGCTTCGCCACCGATCGCGGGGTCTTCCGGCGCCCACGTCCGGTAGAGCGTCTGTTTGATGGCCAGCACGTTCGGGTCGGCGGCGGCCTGCGCCAGGAAGGCGCCCGTCGAGGTGGCAAAGGACTCGTAGGGGTGGTGGACGAAGATGTCCCCGTTGCGGATCTCCTCGAAGAAGTCCACCGTGGCATCGGGCGGCGCGGTGAGGCGAGGGCCGGTGACCGGCACCCATGTCGGCTCCTTCAGCTCGGGACGGTCGAGGCCGTAGAGCTCGAAGAGCGAACCCAGGTCGAGCGGAGCCGCCCGGTGGTACGCCTGCTCCCGACCGAGGTCGAGCTCGCGGAGGAGGAGGTCGACGGCACGTGGCGAGGCATCCGGGGACACCTCGAGGCGAATGGCGCCCGCCGATCGCTGGCGGAACCGCAGCACCGTCTCCATCGCTTCGAGCAGATCGTCGGCCTCCTGCTCCTCGACGGCGAGATCCGCCGAGCGAGTGACCCGGAACGCGAACGAGCCGACGACGGGGTGGCCGGGGAAGAGCCGGTCGAGGTTGTGGGCGATCACCTGCTCGACCGGGACGAAGCGGTCGTGCGGCAGGGCGATGAACCGGGGCAGCAGCGGCGGAACCTTGACCCTGGCGAATTGCACCTCGTCTCGGTCCGGGTCCCGCACCACGACCGCCAGGTTGAGCGAGAGGTTCGAGATGTAGGGGAAGGGGTGCGCCGGGTCGACGGCGAGCGGGGTGAGGATCGGGAAGATCTGCTGATCGAAGCGCTCGTGGAGCATGGCGACCTCGGAGGGGTCGAGGTCGGCGTAGTCGACGAGGTGTACCTCGGCCTTGGTGAGCAACGGCACCAGCTCATCCATGAACAAGGCATCCATCCGATCGAACAGCGCCGTCGCCGTCGTCCGGATGGCGTCGAGCTGCTCGCGCGGCGTCATGCCGTCGGCCGTCGTCGAGGTCACCCCGCTGGCCACCTGGTTCATGAGGCCGGCCACCCGCACCTGGAAGAACTCGTCGAGGTTCTGGCTGACGATCGCGACGAACTTCAGCCGGTCGAGGATGGGGAGCTCGGGGTTCTCGGCGATGGCGAGCACGCGCCGCTGGAAGTCGAGCAACGACAGCTCGCGGTTGACGTAGTGCTCGGGAAGGATCGGTGTCGTCGTCATCGGATCAGTCATGGTAAACGCAGTATGCCCGCCGGCCCAGGGGTAGCCTGCCCGAATGCGTGCCGCCGTCGCTGCCCTCGTGATCCTCGGGGGACTGCTCGCCGGCTGCGGCGACTCGGGTCCGGACGCTCCCGAGGTCGGTGCGCTGGTGACGGTGTGCGCCGATGACTTCTGCTTCGGGTACCCGGAAGGTTGGGAGGTCGTCGAGCAGACCGGCGAGTTCGTGTCCCTGCGCCACCCTGATGCGCCCGACGTTGTCGTGGCCACCGCGGGTCAGGTGAACATGGAGGGGATCGTCGCCGCAGACGGGAAGTCGTGGCCGCAGACCACCGAGACGGTGGTGCGCAGCTTCTGGGCCATCATCGACGGCGGGGGAGCCGAGCTCTCCACGATGGACCCGCTGCGCGACGGCTCCGTGATCTCCTTTGGGAGGTTCGCCGGCGGCAGGCTCTGGTGGCGTCTCACACCGCTCGAAGGCCGCCATGCGATCGGCTTCGAGGTGCGCGGTCCCAATTCGACCTGGGCGAGCCACGCCACCGCGATGCTCGAGTCGCTCACGCTGGTCCCGTGACGCCGCGCGACTGATCGGCCGGAGGCCGTGATCTGTCGGACGAGGATGAGCCCGACGGGCCGGTCGACGGTCGACGAACGAAGTGAGCCGTGACGCGTACAATCCGGCGGATGCTCGATCAGACAACGGACGTCGTTCGCGTCGTCGGCGGGACGCCGCTGGACGGCGAGGTGTCCGTCCTCGGGGCCAAGAACGCCGTGTTGAAACACATGGTGGCGACGCTGCTCGCTCCCGGCCGCCACGTGCTGTCCAACGTCCCGGGCATCGCCGACGTCGAGATCATGGGCGAGGTCCTCCAGCACGTCGGCGCCGGGTGCACCCGATCGGGGCACACCCTCGTCATCGACGTCCCCGAGCAGCCGCTGCCGGAGGCGCCGCTCGACCTCGTCCGCAAGATGCGGGCGTCGATCCTCATCCTCGGCGCGCTGCTCGCCAGGTGCGGCGAGGCTCGTGTCGCCTTGCCAGGCGGCGACGACTTCGGGTCGCGGCCGATCGACATGCACCTCGACGGGCTGCGGGCCATGGGCGGCGAGTTCGAGCTTCGCCACGGCGTGCTCGAGGCACGGGCCCCCTCCGGCCTCAGCGGCACCGATGTGTANNGACCTCGCCGATCTGCTCAACAAGATGGGGGCCAAGATCTCGGGGGCGGGAACCTCGACGATCGAGATCGTCGGCGTGTCGGACCTCGCGGCCGTCGAACATCGTGTCGTGCCAGACCGCCTCGAAGCGGGGACCTATGCCCTGGCCGGTGCGGTCTCCGGCGGGCGGGTCACCGTGCGGCACTGCGTTCCGGATCACCTGCGCATGGAGCTCCGCAAGATGGCCGANNATGCACCCGCAGATGGTTGCGTTCCTTTCCCTCGCCGACGGCACCTCGTTGATCACGGAGAACGTGTACGACGCCAGGTTCCGGTACATCGGTGAGCTCAACCGCATGGGAGCGGACATCCACACCGACGGCTCCCACGTGGTGATCCGGGGCGTCGAGCGGCTGTCGGGCTGCGAGGTGGACGGCTGCGACATCCGCGCGGGGGCGGCGCTGGTGCTCGCCGGTCTCGCCGCAGAGGGGCAGACCATCGTCACCAATGCGGGGCACATCGACCGCGGTTACGACGGGTTCGTCGAGAAGCTGGCGGCGATGGGCGCCGACATCGCGCGCGGGTGAGCTTGCGGCCGCGCCGGAAGGTGGCAGGCTGAGGGCGTGCTCGCCAGGACCGTCTTCCCCAGGATCGGCGCCATCGCCGTGCTGTCGCTCGCACTCGGTGCGCTGCCGGCCGCCCCGGCGCACCCCCAGACGACGGA
>DKBA01000266.1 GCA_002450985.1 Acidimicrobiia bacterium UBA6912 | reverse complement strand
CTGACGTCTGCCCTCTGGCCTCGTCGGCTTCAGCCCTCGTACGCCTCGAGCCCTGCAGCGATGGTGTCGATGCCGAGGTCGAGGTCTTCGAGCGACACGTTGAGCGGCGGGATGAACCGGATCACGTTCTCATCCGGACCGCACGGCAGCACCATCATGTGGTGCGCCAGGCAGTAGCGACGCACCTCGTCGATGGCGAGCTTGGACGGCGTGTGCCCATCGGGTCCGACCAGCTCGACGCCGATCATGAGCCCGAGCCCCCGGACCTCTCCGATCGTGGGGTGCTCGTCCTTCAGCTCGTTGAACCGGCGGAACGCGTGCTCGGACAGCTTCGGCACCTGGGGCAACACGTCGGCCAGCCCGTCGATCGTCGCCATCGCCGCCGCACACGAAACGGGGTTGCCGCCAAACGTCGTGCCATGCGACCCGGGCACCCAGGCGTCCAGCAGCTCGGCGGACGCACCGACTGCCGACAGCGGCAGCCCGTTGGCGATCGCCTTGCCCATGACGAGGATGTCGGGCCTGATGTCGTAGACCTGGCTCGCAAACCAGTCACCGGTGCGGCCGAAGCCCGTCTGCACCTCGTCGATGATCAGCAAGATGCCGTGCTCGTCGGCGAGCCGGCGCAGCTCGAGGAGGAACTCCCGGCCGGCCGGGTAGTAGCCCCCCTCGCCCTGGAGCGGCTCGACGAGGAAGGCGGCGACCTCGCCCGGGGTGATCTCGTGCTTCAGCATCAGGTGCAGCTCGTCGATCGCCCTGGCGGTTGCGTCCTCGAGGCTCATCCGCCAGCGGAAGGGTCGCGGGAACGGCGTGACGAAGACCGAGCCGACGAGCGGGTGGTAGCCCTGGCGGTACTTCGCCTTCGACGTGGTGTAGGAGACCGACCCCATCGTCCTGCCATGGAAGCCGCCGCGGAAGACGATGACGCCCTGCCGGCCACTCGTCTTCCTGGCGAGCTTCACGGAAGCCTCGACGGCCTCTGCCCCGGAGTTCATGAAGAAGAACTTCTCGATGCCCACCGGCGTGATGTCGAGCAGCCGCTCGGCCGCCTCGACGAGCGTGTGGTACCGGAACACGCCGCCGGCGTGCCACACCCGGTCGAGCTGGTCGAGGATCGCACCCTTCACCAGGGGATGCTGGTGCCCCAGGTTCGATACCGCGATACCGCAGGTGAAGTCGAGGTAGCGGGTGCCGTCTGTGGACGTCACCCACGAGCCCTCGGATGCCACGATCTCGATGTCTGTGTCGAAAGCGATGACCGGGGCAATGACTGATTCGTGGCGGGAGATGAGGTCGCTCATTCGGGTCTCCTGTCGGTGTGAGGCGCGTCGGGTGCGAGGCAGGCGGGATACGACCGCCGCTTACGGAGCGGCGAACAGATGGCAGCGGTCGATGCGCGGCGTGCTCACGGAGTCATTGTGACATACGAGAAGCCGCCGTGGCTCGGGACTTCCGGCCCGTTTCTGTTCGAACGCCCGCCGGTGTCACCGCCCCCGATACTCCGGGGGCCGCTTCTCGAGGAATGCCAGCATGGCCTCGCGCAGATCCTCGGAGTGCAGGAAGGCGGCATTCCACAGCGCGACGTGGTCGAGTTGGTCGGCGACCGTCCTGCCATCGCCGGCCCGGAGCACCGCCTTGGCGCCCTGCACCGCAAGCGGCGAGTTGGCGGCGATCTCCTCGGCCATGGCGAGCGCCTCCTTGTGGAGCGTGTCGACGTCGGCCAGGACGTGCGAGACGAGGCCCATCTCCTTCGCCTCGTCCGCAGTGAAATCGCGACCCGTGTAGACGATCTCGGCGACCCGGCCCGGATCGACGATCGCCGGCAGCCGCTGCAACGTGCCCACATCGGCCACCATGGCGATCTTCGTCTCCCGCACCGAGAAGACGGCGTCGGCCGCGGCGAGGCGGATGTCACATGCCGTGATCAGGTCGATGCCGCCGCCGAGGCAGAAGCCGTGCACCGCGGCGATGACCGGCTTCGGGCACTCGGCCAGCGACGAGAACGTGTGCTGCATCCGCTTGATCTGGTGATAGAGCGCCATGCGGTCGGCAACACCGGACCCCACCGGTCCTTCGGTGAGGCCGCCGGCGGCGATGGCCGGACCGAAGGCGGCCAGGTCGAGCCCGACCGTGAAGGCGCGTCCCTTGCCGGCCACCACCAGCACGCGCACTTCGGGGTCGGCACCGAGCGCCGAGACGATCGCCGGGAATTCGACCCAGAAGTCGGGCGCCATGGCATTCAGCTTGTCGGGCCGGTCCAGCCACACCACGGCCACGTGGCCGCGGCGCTCCACGGTGACGACTTCGGAACTGGGGAGCTCGGGTGCGGTCATGGGCCGATCGTAGCCAGCGGCGGGTCCGGCCACGAGGCCGCGGCCGCCTCCCAGCGGTCAGGGGTGTCGAGGCTGATCCACGACCTGCCGTCCTCGCCCCACCGGGCCCACTCGTCCTGCGCGACCTCGGTGGTGGCGACCCGGTCGAGGAGGGTTTGGAGGGAGGGGTCGCTCCGCTCGGCGAGCAGCGCCTCGAGCGCCGGTGTGCANNGGGCCGCACGTACGGCTGGTCGGTGGCCAGCAGGAGGATGTCGGCGCCGGGAGACGCCCGCATCCCCGCCGCCAGCCCCGCGGCAGGGCCGGCCATGCCGGGGGGATCTGGCAGCGTCATCCTCTCGAGCCCGGGCGGCGCCGTACCGGCGATCGCCACCTCGAGACCGGCCTCCCGGCATGCCGCCGTCACCCGGTCGACCATACGCATCCCACCGAGCACGAGCGTCGCCTTGTCGGCGCCCATCCGGGTGCTGCGGCCGCCGGTGAGCACCACGGCCCGCGGTGCAGGGCCTTCCTCGGCGTCCATCACCGCAGCGTGTCGGGACCAACGGCGAAGGGTCTCCCGTGGCCGGGCACGATGCGGTCGGCGAGCTCGAGGATGCGGGCGCGGTGGGCGTGGAGCTCGCCGAGGTCCCACGCACGCGGGTCCGACTCGGCCCGCTCGTGCCACCACAGGTGGGTCAACGCGGCGACCCCGTCGTCGGTGGCGACCATCGTGGTGATGTCCTGCGGGGTGTGCCCGGGCGTCTCCAGCAGCCAGACATCGGGGGCGAGGTGGACGCCCTCGGCTGGTCGCGACGTCCACACGTCGCGCTCGTACACCGCCCAGTGATCGTGCACCCGGACGTTGGGGAAGAGGGCGATGTGCATGGTGTGGTCGGGGTGGTGGTGGGACAGCACCACATCGGTCACGGCGTCGGGCGAGACGGCGAGCGCCGCCAGCGGGTCGAGGATCGCACTCCTCTCGGGCACCATTCCCGGATCGACCACGACGACGAGGTTCCCGGTGCGCACCAGTGAGACCGTGCCGGCGACCCGCTCCCCCACGTAGCCGGTGAAGAGGATGTCGAGCTGCGCCATCGGACGATGATACGCCGCAGCCATCATGCGGTCGCCGAAATGCCCCGCAGAACAGGGCCACCATAGGGCCGAACGCCGCTCCCCCCGCTGCGCGCGATCCTGGACACTGGAGCGGGCCACCACCTGACGAGAGAGGGGACGCGTCATGCGTCGGTCAGTGGGTGTGTGGTTGGCGGCCCTTTCGCTCCTTGCGGCGGCATTTCCTGCAGCCGCGTCCGAGAACGTGGGGACCACGAGAGCGCCGGCCCCTTCAGAAGAGTCCGCACTTGGTGAAGTCGTGTCCGGCGGATCCGGGGGATACCTCCCGGTGACACCGGCGCGACTCGCCCATCTCGAGGCATTGGAAGCTGAAGGAACGGAGTTCCAGGTCGGCGGCACGGCCGGAATCCCCGACGCGGGCGTCGGCGCCGTCATCTTGAACCTGGCGATAGGAGCTGCGACGCGGCGATCGTCCGTGACGGTGTGGCCGTCGGGCGCGGCCCGCCCCGCGGTCCCGCTGATCTCGGTCGACGGGACGCGCGACTGGGCAACCACCGTCGTCGTTCCCCCCGGCGACGGCGGAATGGTCTCCATCGCCCACACCCGGGGGCACGTCGACATCGACGTCGACGTGCTCGGTTGGTTCCCTGAGAGTGGCGAGTACGTCGCCTCTGGTCCCGAGCGCATCTTCGACACCGGCGGACCCGGGGCACCCGGCCGGCTGGCTGCCGCCGAACAGGTCGACGTGCCGTTGCTCGGTGTGGCCGGCCTGCCGGAGGAAGGTCTTGCCGCCGTGGTGCTCAACGTCACGTCGACGAGTTCCACCGGGTGGTCTGGCATCACGCTGTGGCCGGCCGGGACGGATCGCCCCGCCACCTTCCAACTCGTCACCGAGCCGGGCCGCACCCGAAGCAACCTCGCCGTCGTCACCCCCGGTGCGGACGGCGCGATCTCGGTTCGCAACCAGAGCGGCGCGACCCACCTCGCGCTCGACGTCCTCGGCTGGATCCCGGCCGATGCGGCATATCGTGCCGTGACTCCCGAGGGTCTCCTCGACACCAGGAGCGAAGACGGCGGGATCCTCCGCCCCGGCGAGACGATCGACATCGAGGTCGTCGGCCGGGCCGGCGTGCCCGAGCCGGGCTCCGCAGAAGGGTCACCGTACGCCGTGGCGCTGAACCTCACGACGTACAAGACGGGGCGTCCGACGAGCCTCACCGTCTATCCGGCCGGTGACGAGCAGCCCGACCTCGTCTCGCTGACGACCGATGGCCGCCAGCGGGCATCGGCAGGTTTCGCAGCCGTGCGGCTCGGCGAGGACGGCATGGTGTCGATCGCCAACCTGGAGTCGGCTACTCACCTCGTCGTCGAAGTGGTCGGGTGGTTCGCCACCCCGGCAGTGGGCGGAGAGCTGACCGTCCCCGAGGATACGGTGATCCCGGACGAGACGGTCGTGGAGTCCGTCGACGAGGACGGCACCATCGTCCTCGCCCCCGAGGCCGAGCCCGTCGACACCGGTGACTCCGTCGTTCTCGGGATCACCGACGACACCCCAGAGGGCTACCTCGGCACCGTGACCGACGTGATCACGGACCCGGATGGCACGCAACACGTTGCCACGGCGCAGGCGACGCTCGAGGACATCTTCCCCAGCGGCGACATCGTCGTCGACACCGAAGCCGAGGAGTTCCCGCCCGGCGGGCTGGTCGCCACCGACCTCGGCGACGGCAGGCTGTCCGTCACCGGGACGGTCACGTCTCCCGAAGGCGTGACCACCACGGTGACGCTCGAAGGCAAGGGCGACGCCGATGCGTGCGAGGTGTCGGGGATCACGGCGTATCTCACGCCCTTCTTCGACTTCGAGCTGCGCGTGAAGTGGAAGTGGTTCATCCCGAAGAGCCTCACCGCGCTCGCCACGGTGGGCGCCCAGGCCGGGATCGCCCTCGAGAACGTCAGCGTCCAGTGCGGCTGGGAGTTCGACCTCTTCCAGAAGGTGAAGACATTCACCATCGGCCCGGTGCCTGTGGTGCTCGTCTTCGACGGCAACATCGGAGTCGACGTCGATGCGGGCCTCGCCGGTCTCTCGCTCGGGGCGTCCGCTTCCGCCGGCGTCACGGTCGGTGTCTACGAGAACAACTTCCCCTACTACCTGGGCTGGGCGGACTTCCAGCACACACCCTTCGACGAGGCGCTGCTCCAGGCGCGTGACCTGACGCTCTATGCCATGCTCGATCTCTGGCTCCACATCGAGGTCAGGATCTATGGTCTCATCGGTCCCAGGGTCTCGGTCGGACCGTTCCTGGAGACGTTCCTCACCACGAACCCGGCGAAGCCGTGGTGGGCGCTCGATCTCGGCTTCGCCGCAAAGCTGTCCCTCGAGATCGACCTGTGGATCAAGGAGTGGAACTTCGGGTTCTGGGAGGGGGAGATTCCCGTCGCCAAGTGGGTCGACGTGCTGTTCCCCGGCTCGGTGCCGCCGTGCTCACTGTACGGCCCCGGCATCGGGGATGGCTACGAGGGCGTCTGCCGGACGCCCGCACCCGCAACGAGACCCAACGGCGCCGTCCGCTCGTTTGCCGAGCGGTTCCGCCTGATCAGCTCGGGGGAGCCGCTCGCCCAGCTCGAGATCGTGCCCATCACCGTCCCGAAGGGCTTCGTCGGCGACGTGTATCCGGCACAGCAGCTCGAGATGACGGGCATGTTCTCGGACACCGCCGAGTGGCGTGTCGTCTGGGGCGAGATCCCCGGGCTGACCTTCGACGAAGCCACCGGGGTGCTGTCCGGAACGCCCACCCGATCTGGGGTCTTCGAGCTGGCCGTCGAGGCCTGGTACGGCCCGGTGCCCGAAGGGGCCACCACCCCGCCCTACGGACCGTTCCCTCCACCACAGATCGTGCTGACGGTCGCAGTCGATGGCGAGTGTGAGATCGCCGTCACCGACCCCGCAGACGACGGCGGGGCGGGCCAGCTCCGGCAGGCGGTCGCCGAGGTCTGCGACGGCGGCACGGTCCACCTGCCGGCAGGCATGAGAGTCGAGCTGACCGAGGGTGAGCTGGTCGTGCCTGAGGGCAAGGCGATCACCATCGACGGCGACTACAACGGCGAGATCAGCGCGGTCATCGACGGCAACGGCCTCGGCAGCGTGCTCGCCGTGGAGCGGAGCGCCACGCTGACGCTGCTGGACGTCGACGTCACAGGAGGCGATGCCCTGGCCGGCGGCGGCGTCTGGGTCGGTCCGTCGGCCGTTCTCGAGCTGCGGGGTCATGCGACCATCTCCTACAACACGGCTGTCGATGGCGGTGGTGTCTACCTCGCAGCGGATGGCGGCGGGCTGAACCCGGCGACGCTGGCGATGTACGACGACACTTGGATCTCACGCAACGAGTCGTCGAGTTGGGGTGCGGGCGTGTACTCGTTCTTCGGCACGGTGACGCTGCGCGACGCCAGCGCGATCGCCCTCAACACGAGCGCCGACAACGGCGGCGGCATCTTCTCCCAGGACGGTGCGATCACGCTCGACGGCTCGAGCTCCATCTCCCACAACACGGCGGCGGGCAGCGGCGGGGCCATCGCCACGCAGGGAGCAACCGTCATGACGTTCAGTGACGACGCCGTCCTGCAGGGCAACGATGCGACCGGCTACTTCGGAGGCGCCATCTATGCAGGTGGACCTCCGATCGTCGAGGGCGAGACGGCCGTGATCACGCTCACCGGCAACGCCTCGATGAACGACAACAACGCCGCGCTGAACGGCGGGGCGATCTCGCTCTACGGTTCCCTGACCATCAACGGGACCAGCAGCGGGACCTTCAACTCCGCGGGTGCCGATGGGGGCGCCGTCTTCGTCTGGGACGGAGACGTCACCCTCGGCGACGATGCCTACCTGTACGGGAACGAGACGACCGAGAGCGGGGGCGGTATCGCCATCATCTGGGCCGGTGAGACCGTGACGGTGACCCTGAACGGTGCGAGCTGGATCAGCGGGAACACCGCTGCGATCCAGGGCGGAGGCATCTACCGCCCGGCGGGCACGGTCACGCTGAACGACGACAGCTGGGTGAGCGGCAACTTCCCAGACGACATCTTCCCGCCGCTGTGAGGTGACGCAACGTGTGTGCTCCCGCCCCCTGGGTGGGAGCACACACCTCAGCTCAGCTCGACGGTGCGATCGCCCTCTTCGATCTCACCGATGATGCCCGCCGGTCGGCCCGCCGCCTCGAGGACGGCGACGGCCTCGTCGGCGGCGGCGTCGGGCACGACGACCACGAAGCCGATGCCCATGTTGAAGGTGCGGAACATCTCGGCGCCGGGCACGTTGCCGAGCTGCTGCACGGCGGCAAACACGGCGGGCGGCACCCAGGCATCGGTGTCGATGAGCGCACGGCAGCCGGCCGGCAGTGCTCGGGGCAGGTTGCCCGGGAGGCCGCCGCCGGTGATGTGCGCCATGCCGCGGACCTCGACGGCATCGAGCAACGCCAGCACGGCAGGGGTGTAGAGCACCGAGGGCTCGAGGAGCACCTCGGCGACCGGCTTGTTCGTGCCCGGCAACAGGTCGTCGAGACCCAGCGTCCCGAGCACGATCTTGCGCACCAGGGAGAACCCGTTGGCCCGCAGATTGGGCGAGGCGAGCCCGATGACCGCGTCGCCGGGCCGTATCGCCGCACCGGTGATCTCCCGCCCGCTCTCGACCACCCCGAGCGCCGCCCCGGCGAGGTCGAAGGCATCGGCCTCCATGACGCCGGGATGCTCTGCCGTCTCGCCGCCGAGAAGGGCGACGCCGGCCTCGGCGCACGCTGCGGCGACGGAGCGGACGATGCGCCCCACCCGCGCCACGTCGATCCGGCCGACGGCCAGGTAGTCGGTCATGGCGATCGGTCGGGCACCCGTCGCCACCAGGTCGTCGACGCACATCGCCACCAGATCCCACCCGAGCCCGTCGAGGCGGTCCGCCATGCGAGCCACCTCGGCCTTGGTGCCCACGCCATCGGTCGACATCATCAGCACCGGGTCGCGGTAGCCGGCGGGCAGGCGGATACCGGCGGCGAAGCCCCCGAACCCGCCGACCACCTGCTCACTCCACGTGGCGGTGACCTCGTCGCCGATGGAGGCGACGACGGCATCGGCTGCGTCGAGATCGACACCGGCGTCGCGGTAGGTCGCCATCAGGCCCGCTCGAGCACGTACTTGTCGCCTGCGTCCGTCACGTCCGTCGGGTACGTCCCGGACAGGCATGCCGTGCAGAATCCCTCGCCCTCGACGCCGGTCGCCTCGAGGAGTCCGGGCAGCTCGAGGTAGGCGAGGCTGTCGACGCCCAGGTAGTCGGCGATCTCGGCGACGGTCCGCTCGGCGGCGAGCAGCGTGCTGCGGTCGCCGGTGTCCATGCCGTAGAAGCACGGCCAGCGGTAGGGCGGTGAGGAGATCCGCAGGTGGATCTCGGCGGCGCCGGCGTCGCGGACCAGCTCGACGAGGCGCCGCGTCGTCGAGCCACGCACGATGGAGTCGTCGATCAGCACGACCCGGCGCCCGTCGAGCTCCTCGGGGATCGGGTTCAGCTTCATCCTGATGCCCTGGTCGCGCATCGCCTGGGCCGGTTGGATGAAGGTGCGGCCGACATACCGGTTCTTGACGAGTCCATCGGCGTAGGGGATGCCGCTGGCCGCGGCGAAACCCTGCGCGGCGGGGATGCCACTCTCCGGCACGGGTACAACGACGTCGGCGGCCACCGGTGCCTGCTCGGCGAGCCGGTATCCCATCCGGCGCCGGGCAGCGTGCACGTTGCGCCCGTACAGCACAGAGTCCGGTCTGGCGAAGTAGACGAACTCGAACACGCAGAGCCGCCGCGGGGCGGGCTCGAACGGCTGGTGGGACCGGACCCCGGCGTCGTCGATGACGAGCATCTCGCCGGGCTCGAGCTCCCGCACGAATGCGGCGCCGATGATGTCGAGCGCCGCCGTCTCCGACGCCACGATCCACGATTCGTCGAGCCGCCCGAGACACAGCGGACGGAAGCCGTGCGGGTCGCGCACGGCGACGAGCGTCTCCTGGTCCATGATGGCGAGGCTGAAGGCTCCCTCGAACCGGGGCAGCGCCTCGAGCGCGGCTTTCTCCAGGGTGAGCCCGGAGCGGACGGCGATGGCGATCGCCTCGGTCATGAGCTCCGAGTCGGTGGTGGCGAAGAGCTTGCCGATCTCCTCGGCGAGACGCCGGGTGTTGGTGAGGTTCCCGTTGTGGGCGAGGGCGATGCCGTTGCTGCCCACCACCTGGCGATACACCGGCTGGGAGTTCTCCCACGACGACGAGCCGGTCGTCGAGTACCGGGTGTGCCCGACCGCGATCCTGCCGTCGAGCCCGGCGAGGGTCGGCTCGTCGAAGACCTGGGCCACCAGACCGAGGTCCTTCACGACGGTCACGTGGAAGTCGTCGGCAACGGCGATGCCTGCGCTCTCCTGGCCACGGTGCTGGAGGGCGAACATCCCGAAGTAGGTCAGGCGCGCCGCATCGCCGTCGGGTGCGTAGATCCCGAACACGCCGCATGCCTCGCCTGGCCGATCGATCTGGATGGCCGTCTCCGCCACCGGCGGAGTGTAGGCCGCGGCGGCACCGGCTACAGGAAGATGATCGCTCCCATCAGAACGACGAACACCGAGCCGGCGATCATCGAGCGGATGCGGACCGCGTCGGGTTTGCCGACGGCGAACTGCGCCCACAGGGCGGCGATGGTGATGCCGGCGAGCAGACCGCCGACGTGGGCGCGCCAGTCGATGTTCCTGATGATGAGCGGGAGCGCCAGGTTGATGAGCAACAGCACCCCGAGCTGGTTGAACATCGCTCGCCCACCGGGGGTGTGGCGAGTCCGGTAGGCCACGTACATCCACGCCCCGAACAGCCCGAAGATCGCTCCCGATGCCCCGACCGCCACCTGCTGGGTGGCGCCGAAGAAGTACGAGGCCGCCCCACCGCCGGCCGCCGACGCCGCATACAGCAGGGCGAACGGAGTCGATCCCACCTGGCTCTCCAGCCGGGGCCCGAAGATGTACAGGGCGTACATGTTGAAGAAGATGTGCGCCAGACCGGCGTGCAGGAAGGCAGCCGTCAGCACTCGCCACCACTCGCCGTCGGCGATGAGCCAGTTCGCCGACGCAAACCGGTTCACCAGCTCGGCGTCGATGCTCGGCGACAGGAACCCGAGCACGAACAAGGCCACGGCCACCGAGATGATGGTGAAGGTCACCGGAGCCGTGGCGAAGCTCGGCGCCGCCATCGCCCGTCGGGCGTCGACCACACGATGGCGGCCCTCGGGCCGGGCGCACTCGGGGCACTTCTGCCCCACCGCCGCGTCGTGCGAGCACTCCACGCAGATGGGTCTGCCGCACTCGCTGCACCGCAGACGGGTGGCCCGGTCCGGGTGGCGATAACAAGCGGTGGTGTCGAGGCGTTCGTCCATGTTCCCTATGCAACATACCGATCCCCAGGGCATAATCCCCAAATGCCGAAGGAACCGCACGACTGTCACCGCCGGATGGCGGCGGAGCTCTTCAACCGGGCATGGGAGCTGCTCGACCAACAGGTCCGCACGCCCGAGGAGGACCGCGAGATGCTGGCGGCAGCGTCCGGCTCCCGGTACCACTGGCGCGTCGTCGGTGGCCCGAAGCAACAGTGCATCAGCGACTGGCAGATGTCGAGGGTGTGGGCCGTCCTCGGGGACGCCCTTCGTGCCGCCGTGTACGGCCAGCTCTCCCTGGAGATGGCGGAGCGGTACCAGCTGGGACCCTTCTACGTCGGGTACGCCCACGAGGCACTCGCCAGGGCGGCCGCCGTGGCCGGCGACGAGGCCACGAGGCGCAGACACCTCGCCGAGGCCGAGGAGCTGAGCCTCGACATCTCGAAGACGGACGACGCAGAGCTCCTGCGCGCCGACCTCAGCGACCTCCGCGCCTGATCGCCGCACTCCCGTAACACGCCCGAAACGTCGCTGTGGCATCGTGCCGCAGGCATCCATCCCGGAGGTGTCCCGCATGACTGCGCCGAGCCCCGCCGAGCGCTTCGTCGCGTACCGCGACATAGCGGCGGTGGAGCGTATCGGCGACGGTGGCCGCGATCTGTGCTCGGCGCTCACCGCAGCGCTCGACGACGCGATCACCGAGCTCGCCGCCCACCTCGCCGGACAGCCGCTCGCCGTCGTGGCCGTCGGCGGCTACGGCAGAGGCGAGCAGTGCCTGTACTCCGACGTCGACCTCATGCTGCTCCACGCCGATGCCGACCTCGACCTCGCCACCGAGGCCGTGCTCTACCCGCTGTGGGACGCCAAGCTGAAGGTCGGGCACTCGGTGCGGACGGTGCGCGAAGCAGTCGCCGCGGCACGAGAGGATTTCGAGACTCTCACCTCCATGCTCACGATGCGATGCATCGCAGGCGATGCCACCCTCGTTGCCGCCCTCGAGGGCAGGATCGCCGGGGTCCTCGAGGGCCGCCCCCTCGCGCCCCTCCTCGCGGAGCACGAGTGGGGCAGACGCCGCCTCGAGCCGTATCCCGTGATGGCGGCCGACCTCAAGGAGGGACGCGGCGGGCTCCGCACCTTCCAGGGCTTCGTCTGGGAACGGCGCAGAGCGGCGCTCGTCTGGGACCGGCGCGACACGGCCCTCCCTGAGGAGGCAGCGGCCCATGAGGAGCTGCTCTCCGTCCGCAACGCGCTGCACGCCGTCGCCCGTGGGCCGTCGGACGTGTTCGTGGCCGATGTCCGTGAGGCGGCCGCCGACTGGCTCGGCTGCGACGAGTTCGAGATCGCGTCGCGAGTGTGCCGCAGCCTCGCCACCGGCGACCGGCTGGCGGAGCGCCGCTGGCCTGATCTCGTCGGCGGCCGCGGCGACCCCATGGTGGCGCTGGGACGCGGTATCTTCGGCCGGATCACGAGCCGCTTTCGGCGCGCGCCTTCGCCCCCGCACCCCGTCGCGACGACGCCGCTCGGCCTCGCGGTGCGCGCCGCGGCGCGCCCCGAAGGTGTGTGGCTGGACACGGTGGAGACCGAACGCATCCGCAGTGCGGAGCCGGCCGGATGGACCGACGACGATCGCAACGCGTTCATCCGTCTCCTCGCCGCCGGGGAGCGGG
Organism: Acidimicrobiia bacterium UBA6912; assembly: GCA_002450985.1. Lineage (GTDB taxonomy): Bacteria > Actinomycetota > Acidimicrobiia > Spongiisociales > UBA5794 > UBA6912. The sequence goes on along the minus strand of DKBA01000266.1, from coordinate 7,546 downwards.
GCAGGGCGGCGTGGGGCCTGCTCGACGAGCTCGGCTGGGTCGACGCGCATCTCCCCGAGTGGACGGTGGTCAGGCACCTGCCGCAACTCGCCGCGTTCCACGACCACCCGGTCGACGCCCACCTGTGGCGCACGGTCGATGCGATGCAGCAGCTCGCCTCCGGCTCCGGGAAGCTGGGTGAGATCGCCGACGAGGTCGGCTCGACGGAGGAGCTGATGCTCGCCGCCTTCTTCCACGACATCGGCAAGGGTCGCGGTGGCAATCACTCGGACGTTGGGGCCGGGATCGCCAACCGGGTCCTCCATCGTCTCGGGTTCGGTCCGGCGACGACGGCCGTCGTGACGACCGCGGTGCGCCATCACCTCCTGCTGACCGAGACGGCCACCCGGCGGGACCTCGACGATCCCCAGGTGATCGCCCGGGTCGTGGACGCCGCGGGCGACCTGCGGACGCTCCAGCTGCTGTACCTCCTCGCCATCGCCGATGCGGAGGCGACCGGAGCCGGCACGTGGAACTCGTGGAAGGAGACCCTGCTCGGTCGCCTCTACGAGGCCGCCGCGGAGATGCTCGGTGTCGGCGGTCCGCCGCAGCCCGACAAGGTGGCGGCGGCGATCGCCGCCACCGCAGGGCGCTTCCCCGCCGACATGGTCGAAGAGCACCTCGCCGCCATGTCGGACGACTACCTCGCCACCGTTCCCGTCGAGGAGATCGGGTGGCATCTGGATCTCCTCGCCCGCACCCATTCCGCCGCCGGGCTCGACGCCCGGGCCGGGGAAGGGTACGACCGCGTGCTGGTGGTCGGAGCCGACCGCACCGGGTTCCTGGGCGCCGTGGCGGCCGTCTTCGCCGGCCAGGGTGTGTCGATCGTCGGCGCCAAGCTCTTCACCCGCAGCGACGGAACGGCGATCGACGAGTTCCAGGTGGTCGACGATCGCACCGGCGAGCCCGTCGCGCCCGAGCGCTGGCGGCGCATCGAACGTGATCTCGTCGATGCGGTGCAGGGCACGCTCGACCCGACCGCTCTGCTCGCCTCACGTGCGCGGGTCTATCGCAACGGGAGCCGACCGACGACGCCGGTTCGCGTCACCCTCCCGGAAGGGGCCTCCAGCCGATTCACCGTTGTCGAGGTGCGCTGTCCCGACCGCATCGGCCGGCTCGCCGAGATCGCCGCCGCCCTGTACGGCGCAGGGCTCGACATCGCCCTCGCGCGCCTCGACACCCGAGCGGGCGAGGTGATCGACACGTTCTACGTCCGCCGCGACGGCCACCCGATCCGGGATCCGGCCGAGCAGCGCGGATTGATCGAAGCGCTGGAGGCTGCGCTCGGCTGAGCCGGCGCGCTTCAGGCGAGCCGGCGCGGCAGGGCGTTGCGCCAGATCTCCGTGGCCTCGGTGAGCGGGAGGGCGCCGTACCGGCCGAAGTCGATGGCGGCGCCGCCCATCGTGGCGATGCGGCGGATCGGCGAGAGGTCGCTCGGATCCGCCTCGGGAGGCAGCACGGCCAGGAACCGGTGGGGGGACTCGCAGAGCAGCTCCCGCCAGTCGGCCGCTTCCACCACTGCCCCGACCCCAGAACGGATGCAGATCTCGGCGAGGGCAACCGCCACACCGCCGGCCGACACGTCGTGGAGCACCGGGCTCCAACCGGCGAGCTGGATGGCGTGGGCGATCACCGTGCTCCCCGCCTCGGCGTCGGCGTCGTGTGGTCTGCCGCCCTCGTTGCCGAGGACGACGCGGGCGAAGGCGGAACCGGCGAAGTCGTCGAGATGCTCCGGACCCACCAGCCACACGTCCATGCCCTCCTCGGCGCGGTCGAGGCGAGGCGCCCGCGGGGGCATCGGGTCGCAGAAGCCGAGCATTCCCACCACGGGGGTCGGATGGATGTCGACGCCACCGGTCTCGTTGTAGAAGGAGACGTTGCCGCCGATGACCGGCACGCCGAGCGCCTCGCAGGCCTGCGACATCCCCTCGACGACCTCGACGAACTGCCACATCACCTCGGGCTTCTCGGGATTGCCGAAGTTGAGGTTGTCGACCACGGCATAGGGCCGGGCCCCGGTGACGGCGACGTTGAGCGCCGCCTCCCAGACGATGCGGGCGCCGCCGCGGCGCGGGTCGAGGCGGCACCGCAGCCCGTCGCCGTCGGTCGAGACGGCGAGCCCCTTCTCCGTGCCCTTGATGCGGAGGAGCGAGCCGTCGTTGCCCGGCCCCACCACCGTGTTGAGGAAGAGCTGGTGGTCGTACTGCTCGTAGATCCACGACCGATCGCCGAGCGCCGGGTCGTCGAGCAGCGACCGAAGCGCCCCGGCCACATCGACCTGATCGGGCACGTCGGGAGCGTCGGCCCAGACGGCATCCAGCCACGCCGGACGTTCCCGGGGGCGCTCGTAGCGAGGCGCGTCCTCCGAGAGCGACGCCGCCGGCACCTCGGCCACCAGGGCGCCGTCCTGGAAGACCCGCAACGCGCCACCCGGGGTGACCGTGCCGATCGACGAGGCGTCGACCTCCCACTTCTCGGCGAGGGCGAGCACCTCGGCGACGTCCTCGGGCCGCACGATCGCCAGCATCCGCTCCTGGGACTCCGACATCAGGATCTCGCCGGGGGTCATGCCGTGTTCCCGTAGGTGCACGGTGTCGAGATCGACATCCATTCCCATGCCGCCGTTGGCGGCGCACTCGGACGTGGCGCACGAGATGCCTGCAGCGCCGAGGTCCTGGATGCCGACGACGAGGCCTCGCTCATACAGCTCGAGGCATGCCTCGATGAGCTTCTTCTCCTCGAAGGGATCGCCGATCTGCACCGACGGCCGTTTGGCCCCCGACCCCTCATCGAAGCTCGCCGATGCCAGGATCGACGCCCCGCCGATGCCGTCCCTGCCGGTGGCGGCACCGAGGAGGACCGCAACGTTGCCCTCCCCCGACGCGGCCGAGAGCACGAGCTGCTCCCGCTCGAGGATGCCGAGCGCCATCACGTTGACCAGCGGGTTACCGGAGTAGCAGTCGGCGAACTCGATCTCGCCGCCCAGCGTTGGCACACCGACGGCGTTGCCGTACCCGGCGATGCCGGCAACGACGCCCTTGAGCAGGTAGCGGTTGCGAGGCTGGTCGAGCGAACCGAAACGGATCGGGTCCCACACCGCGATGGGGCGTGCCCCCATCGTGAAGATGTCGCGCAGGATGCCGCCGACGCCCGTCGCCGCCCCCTGGTAGGGCTCGACGAACGAAGGGTGGTTGTGGCTCTCGATGCGCAGCGCCGCCAGCCAGCCGTCGCCGAGGTCGACCACACCGGCGTTCTCGCCCGGGCCGACGACCACCCAAGGAGCCTCGGTCGGAAAGCGACCAAGCCACGCCCGCGACGACTTGTACGAGCAGTGCTCCGACCACATCACCGAGTACATCGCCAGCTCGGCGGGCTCGGGTGTGCGGTCGAGGACGCGGACGACCGACTCGTACTCCTCGTCGGTCATGCCGAGCGTGCGGTGCACGGGCTCGGTCATCGGCCGGCGGGGATGGCGGTCGCCGCGGCGACGAAGGACTCGAGCAGCACCCTCCCGTCGGTGGAGCCGAGGATCTCCTCCGACGCACGCTCCGGGTGCGGCATGAGACCGGCGACATTCCCGGCGGCGTTGGCGATGCCGGCGATGGCGTTCATCGAGCCGTTGGGGTTGGCGGGATCCGTCACCGCCCCGGACGGGTCGCAGTAGCGCAGCATGACCCTGCCGGCTTCCTCCAGCGCGGCGACATCGGCGGCAGGGGCGACGTAGTTGCCCTCGTACGAGTTCAGTGGGATGCGCAGGACGTCGCCGACGGTCGCCGCTGCGGTGAGCACACTGTCGGTCGACTCCACCCTGACGTGAATCGGGCGGCACACGAAGCGGAGGTCGCGGTTGGCGACGAGCGCACCGGGGAGCAGCCCCGCCTCACAGAGGATCTGGAACCCGTTGCAGATGCCGAGCACGGGACACCCCGCCTCCGCCAGCCGCGCCACCTCGGTCATGACCGGAGAGAACCGGGCGATGGCGCCGGTCCGCAGGTAGTCGCCGTGGGCGAAGCCTCCGGGCAGCACGACACCCGACGCCCCCGCCAGGTCGGTCTCCCGGTGCCACGCCAGGTCGGCCGACACACCGAGCACGCCGAGGGCGTGCACCACGTCGTGCTCGCAGTTGGTACCGGGGAACACGACGACGGCGATCGTCACCCGAGCACCTCGACGGCGTAGTCCTCGATCACCGGGTTGGCGAGCAGCCGTTCGCACATCTCCTCGACGCGGGCCTGCACCTCGGCCGCGTCCTTCCCCGCCACCTCCACGGTGATGATGCGCCCGAAATGGACGTCGCCGACCTCGTCGTACCCGAGATCGTGCAGCGCCCGGTGGGTCTCGACGCCCTCCGGGTCGGAGAGCCCCGCCTTGCGGGTGATCGAGACCCGCACCTTCACTCGGCGGCCCCGGACGTGCGCAGGTAGTCGGCGAAGCTGCTTCCGGTGAGCCGCTCGTACGCCTCGACGTAGCGCCGGCGGGTGTCGGCGACCACGGCGTCGGGAAGGGGCGGCGCCGGGGGTGTCTTGTCCCAGTCCTGGGCGTCGAGCCAGTCCCGCACCGGCTGCTTGTCGAAGGACGGCATGGTCGCCCCCGGACCCCACGCGTCGGCCGGCCAGTAGCGGGAGCTGTCCGGCGTCAGCACCTCGTCGATCAGGATGATCTCTCCATCGACGAGCCCGAACTCGAACTTGGTGTCGGCCAGCAGGATGCCGCGCGCCCCGGCGTAATCGGCGGCTTCCGCGTAGATGGCGATGCTGCGTCGGCGCAGCTCCTCGTAACGATCGTCGCCCACGAATGCCCTGGCATCGGCTTCGGTGAGGTTCTCGTCGTGGCCGGACTCGGCCTTGGTGGCCGGGGTGAAGATCGGCTCGGGCAAGCGGTCCGCCATCTGCAGCCCGCCCGGCAAGTGCTCGGTGGTCGGGCCACCGCCTGCGGCATACTCCTTCCAGGACGACCCGTACAGATAGCCCCGCACCACGCACTCCATCGGGATGACCTCGGCGCGGCGCACGATCATGGAGCGCCCGGCGAGCCGCCTGCGCTGGTCGTCGTCCAGGCCGGGGACGTCGCCGACGTCGGTGGAGAGCAGGTGGTGCGGCGTGTCGAGCAGCCCGAACCAGTGCCGGGAAAGGCCGGTGAGCACGCGACCCTTGTCCGGGATCGGGTTGGGGAGCACGACGTCGAAGGCGGAGATGCGGTCGGAGGCGACGATCAGCAGACGTGCTTCGTCGAGCTCGTAGATGTCGCGAACCTTCCCCGACCCGAGATGCTCAAGCGCCAGCACGATCGGGGATGGTAGCGGGCGGTTCTGCCGACCCGGCGGACCGGTTGATGACGCCCTTCGCTCAACCAACTGGTTGACAACGGCGCCAGCAAGACGTAGCTTGTATCCAACCACTCGGTTGAATACGCAGGAAGGAGGGACGTGGCCGCCGATCCACTCTCGAGGGTGTTCTCCGCTCTCGCCGACCCGACCCGGCGCGACATCGTGGCGAGGCTGGCGGACGGCGACGCAACGGTGAACGAGCTGGCCGAGCCCTACGACGTGTCGCTCCAGGCCGTATCGAAGCACCTGAAGGTGCTCGAAGATGCCGGGCTCGTCAGCCGCACCCGGGACGCCCAACGCCGCCCGGCCCACCTCGAGGCGAAGGTCTTCGACCTGGCGACCAAGTGGCTCGAGCGCCACCGGCTCCGCGCCGAGGAGCGCTACCGCCGGCTCGACGCCCTGCTCGAAGAGCTGCCCGACGACGAGCCCACCCCGACCCGAGGAGACACGACATGACCACCCGACACACCCGGCAGACAGAGATCGCAGCCGATCCCACGGTCCCCCTCATCCGCATCACCCGCGAGTTCGACGCCCCGCCGCACAAGGTGTTCCGCGCCCACACCGATCCCGAGCTTGTCGCCCGCTGGCTGGGGCCACGGCGCCACGAGATGCTCATCGACCGCTGGGACTGCCGCACGGGTGGCTCGTACCGCTACCTCCACGTCAGCGACGGCAACGAGTACGGCTTCCACGGGTGCTTCCACGAGGTGCGGCCGTCGGAGCTCATCGTGCAGACCTTCACCTACGAGGGCTTCCCTGACGGCGTCGCCCTGGAGCGACTCGTCCTCGAGGACCTCGGGGATGGACGGACCCGCCTCGTGGCGACCTCGCTGGTGGACAGCTTCGAGGGCCGGGACGCCTTCCTGGCGAGCGGCATGGAGAGCGGCCTCCGGGAGAGCTACGAGCGTCTCGACGAGGCGCTGGCCGCCATGGGCAGAGAGGAGACACCCCGGTGGACATGAAGCTCGAGCTCGTGCTCCTCCCCGTTTCGGACGTCGACCGCGCCAAGGCGTTTTACGAACGGGCCGGTTTCGGGCTCGACGTCGATCATGACGCCGGCCCGGAGTTCCGTGTCGTCCAGTTCACGCCTCCGGGGTCTGCGTGCTCGATCACGTTCGGCGTCGGAGTGAGCGACGCAGAACCCGGGTCCGTGCGCGGCCTCCACTTGGTCGTCACGGACCTCGAAGCCGCTCGTACCGAGCTCGTCGCCCGTGGGGTCGAGGTCGGCGACCCGTTCCACTACGGCCCGGCCGGCCGGACGCCGGGGATCGACCCGGACCGCAGGGACTACTACACCTTCGCCGAGCTCGCCGACCCGGACGGCAATCTGTGGCTGCTCCAGGAGGTCGGGCACCGCGATCCCGAGCGGCAGTAACCTCGCCGCGATGATGCCGGATGCCCCCCGCAGCACCACGTTCCCGTGGGGAGAGGCGCCGTCGCCGTATGAGGAGATCGGTGGTGACGCAGTCGTGCGGGACCTCGCCGAGCGCTTCTACGACCGCATCGACGCCTCGGCCCCGACGCTGCGGGCGATGCTGCCCAAGGACGACTCGGTGTCGCGCCAGAAGCTCTACGAGTTCCTCTGCGGCTGGATGGGTGGCCCCAACCTCTACGTCGAGAAGCGAGGACATCCGAGGCTGCGGATGCGCCACTTCCCCTTCCCCATCGGCACCGAGGAGATCGAGGAATGGCTGCGCTGTATGGGCGAGGCGATGGACGAGCTCGCAGTGACCGGCCCGCTCCGCGCCTTCCTCGACGACCGCTTCACCGAGTCCGCCCACTGGATGCGCAATCGGGAATGATCCCCCCATCGGGGGGATCGAAGAGCGCAGCGATGCGAGGGGGGCGAGGCGAACGGCCGAAGGCCTGAGGCGTCGCCCTGCCCACCTCGGGCGCGTGGAGAAACCCCCCAAGCCGGCTCCGCCGGGCAGCTCCCCCGGCGGGGGAGCTGGCGGGCCCAAGGGGCCTGCCTGAGGGGGCTTCTTCGACGATCTCTTGCGTATCGCACAGCTCGCCGCTGCGCAGGGGTGTCACGATCGAGGTGATGCGGTGGTCAGACGGGAACGAGGGGGGCGAGGCGCGCCGTCGCCCTGGCCGCCTCGGGCGCGTAGAGACACCCCCTCAGCCCGGCTCCGCCGGGCAGCTCCCCCTGTGTGAGGGGGAGCCATCACACGTGGC
>DKBA01000090.1 GCA_002450985.1 Acidimicrobiia bacterium UBA6912 | reverse complement strand
GCGATCCTCATCGGCCCGACCTCCGTGGCAGCCGTGCGGCAACCCGGGTTCCCCCTCCTGCCGCCCCGTCGACGGTGAGGGTGCCGCCGACGCTTCGCACCCGCTGCGTCAGGCCTTCGAGCCCGCCACCGGCGACGACCGATGCGCCGCCTGCGCCGTCGTCGACGATCTCGATGGCAATGGCGTCGTGGTCGTCCGACACATCGATGCTGATCGAGGTCGCCCCGGCGTGGCGAAGCGCGTTGGTGGTTGCTTCGGTGGCCACGAAGCAGGCGGTCCTCTCCACGTCGGCGTCGGGACGGGCTTCCAGGGCGACCGAGAGGTGCACGGGCAGTGCCGTCCGCCCGGCCAGTGCCTCCAGCGCCCCGGGCAGGCCTGCGTCGACGAGCTCCCGGGGGGCGTAGCCCTGCACCACTGCCCGCAACTCGGCCATCGAGGCGCGAACGTGCTCGTGCGCCTCGGCGACGAGGGCGCGCACCTCGGGCGACACCGGCGCTGCTGCGAGCTTCTCGCCGAGCAGGCCGAGCGCCAGTCCCGTCGAGACGAGCCTCTGCTGCGCCCCGTCGTGGAGGTCACGTTCGAGTCGACGTCGCTCCTCCACGGCGATGCTGGCGACGAGGTCGCTGTGGGCGGCGAGCTGGTCGACCTCGGCGCGCAGCCGCCGCACGTCTGGGGCGAGCAGGCTGCGGGCGGTCCAGCGGCCGGGAACGACGACAGCCTCGGGGAGTCTCGGCATCGCCGCGAGGGCAGCGAACCCGGCGAGGGTCAGCACGAGCGCCCCGAGGGGATTGCCCAGTCGCAGGGGCCCGAGGGCGAGCTCGTTGCCCGGCAGCCAGAGCAGCGCCGTAGGGCCTCCGACTGCCAGCATCGTCCAGGCGAGACCGACGCCGACCGATGCGATGGCAACCGGACCGGCGAGCGCCAGGTAGGCGGCGTCCCGCCACACCGCCGGGTCGCTCGCCGCGGCGCGGGCGCGCCGTCCGAACCCGCCGCCGGGCAGGGGGCGTTCGGCTGCGTCGAACGCCTCCCCGAAGAGGACGNNACGACAACGATCGTCCACGGCACGCCCACGACGATCGAGCCTCCCAGGTACCGGGCGACGCGAGCCCACGACGACGCGCCGGGTCGAGCCGGCGTTGCCGACTCGACCCGAACGGGGACCGAACCCGCCGTCGCCTGGCCCCGGTTGGTCGCCTCGCCGGCGTCGGCCATGCGGCGCCCCCTGCGGCCGAACACGACGGCGAGGATGCCGGTGGCGATCGCGATCGGAAGCACGAAGAGCCACCAGCCGTTGAGGGCAGTCACCACGGCGACGATGCCGAGCACGAGGGCGGCGACACCGAATCCGTTGGTCGGGCGCTCCGTGGTGCGATCTGGATCGGTCATGACGAGGTCCTCCTTCGTCGATTCGTCATGCGGGCAACGTATGGGAAGGCCGCGGCGGTCACCATCAGGCCACCGGGCGTCTTCCTGGTGGGGTCCACCCCACCTCGCGGCCGGCGATCAGCCGTGGTGGCCTCGGTACCAGTCCACCGTTGTCCGGACGGCATCGTCGAGGGGCGTGACCTCGAAGGGACCGAAGACCCGCTGGAACTTGGCGTCGTCGACGACGAAGGGCCCGGTCCACTGATACAGGACCCCGAGCGACTCCTTCGAGATCTTGTGGAAGGGGGATGCGATGCGCAGCATCGTCTTCGAGATCACGCCCGTCTTCAGCGGCTGCGGCAGCGTGGCGTTCACCGCCTCGAGGAAGCGGCGGCCTGTCACGGGCTCTCCGTGCGGGAGGAGCCAGATCTCACCGTCCGCCTTGTCCGAGGTACCGAGCGTCACGTACGCCCGTGCGATATCTGGCAGATAGGCCACGGCGTGCGGAACGTCGAGCGTCCCGGTCCAACGAAGCGTCTTGCCGCCGGCCACGGGTTCGATCGCCAGGGCGGTGATCCCCGAGTTGTCGGCCCGAGGACCGAAGTAGTCCGATGCCCGGCCGATGGCGACCCGGAGCTTTCCAGAGCGATGGGCGGCGAGCAGCGTCTCGGTCATCTCGCGGCGCACCGCACCCTTGCGGTCGGTGGCTCGCTCTGGCGTGTCCTCCGTCATGGTGCCTGCGCCGGGTCCGTAGCCGTACAGGTTGTCGACCATGACGAGCTTGGCCCCTGCGGCCGCCACCCCGTCGATCACCCGCTCGAGCATCGGGGGGAACTCCTCGGGCCAGCGGTGGTACTGCGGCTGCGCAGCCATGTACACGACGCTCGCACCGGCCACGGCCCGAGTGATGCCGTCTGCGGTGGTGATGTCGGCGGCCATCGTCTCGATGCCTTCCGGGAGATCGGCCTTCCCGGAGCGATTGACGGCCCGCACCGGGAGGCCGGCGTCGTGCAGGGATCGGGCGATGGCGTTGCCTGCGCCGCCGCTGGCGCCGAGGACGACGTGCAGGTCGTTGGTGGTGGTCATGGTGTGCGCTCCTCGCTCATCTGTGAACACTGTTCGCATTATCGGCGAACAGTGTTCACATTGTCAAGAGATGTTTGCAATTCTCTCGCGACTGGTGCACAGTGGAGGCATGACAACGACGCGAAGAGAACGGCTGCGGGCCGCAACGTACGAGGAGATCAAGCACGCCGCTCTCGACCAGATCGCCTCCGAAGGGGCAGCCGCCCTGTCGATTCGAGGCGTCGCCCGCGCCATCGGGATGAGCCCGGCGGGCCTCTACCGCTACTACGACGGGCTCGACAGCCTCATCACCGAGTTGATCACCGATGCCTACGGTGACCTCGCCGACGCCGTGACGGCGGCAACGGCGGGCGACGGCTCGACGCGCAGTCGCCTACGCGCCGGCATGCTCGCCTACCGCCGGTGGTGCGTCGATCACCCGAATCGTTTCCTGCTCATCTTCGGCACACCGATCCCCGGCTACGCGGCCCCCGAGGGCGGCCCCACCGTCGAAGCGAACCGCCGCATCGGCGTCGCCTTCTTCACCGTCGCCGCCGAGGCATGGGCGAGCGGCGAGCTCGCTCCCCCACCGCTCGATCGCCCGCCCGAGCCCGGCGAGCTCCAACTCGTCGCAGAGCTGGCGACGCCGGCGCCCGGCTTCCCTCCCGAGGCGGTGGCGGCGTTCATGTCGACATGGGCCCACTTCCACGGTCTGGTCACGCTCGAGGTCCTCAACCAGCTCGACTGGATCTACCCCGACGCGGAGTCCTTCTACCGCACAGCCATCGAGCAGATCCTCGGCGGCTTGTTCGAATGATCCCCGCCTCAGCGGGGGGATCGGCAGAGCGCAGCGAAGCGAGCGGGGCGAAAGACCCCCCAGCCAGACCTTCGAGCCATCTCCCACCCCGGAGAGTCGAGGCCCGGGGAAGACAGACACCCCCGTAGGATGCTCCGACGGCGGCGAAGGAGGCCCTGTGGACTTCGAGAAGATCCTGTTCGACGTGGACGGCGGCGTCGCCACCATCACCTTCAACCGGCCCGATCAGGCGCACGCCATGGACCTGCCGGTGATGCGCGACCTGATGCACGCCGCCATCCGCTGCGACGAGGACCGCACGATCCGCGCCGCCGTCATCACCGGGAAGGGCCGCTTCTTCTCGGCGGGCGGGGATCTCGCCAGCTTCGCCGATGCGGGCAACGACGCCGGGGCGCTGCTCAAGGAGATGACGACGTACTTCCACGCCGCCGTCTCCCGGTTCTCTCGAATGGACGCCCCGCTCATCGCCGCCGTCAACGGCGTCGCCGCCGGCGCCGGCTTCTCTCTCGTCGCGGCGTGCGACCTCGCAATCGCCGCCGAGTCGGCCATGTTCACGTCGGCGTACACCGCTGCGTCGCTGACCCCCGACGGCAGCTCGACCTACTTCGTGCCCCGCCTCGTCGGGATGCGACGGGCCATGGAGCTCATGCTCACCAACCGTCGCCTCTCCGCGGCCGAGGCGTTGGAGTGGGGACTCGTCAACCGGATCGTGCCCGACGACGAGCTGATGCCGGTCGTCACCGAGTTGGCGGCGGGCCTCGCCTCCGGCGCCACGCTCGCCTTCGGTGCCGTCAAGCACATGCTCCACGAGAGCTTCTCGGGAACGCTGGAGACCCAGATGGAGATGGAGGCCCGCTCCATCGCCGCCATGTCGCACACCCACGACGGCCGCGAAGGCATCGACGCCTTCTTCAACAAGCGGCAGCCGGAGTTCCGCGCCGAGTAGCGCACGCGCTGTCGCGGCCAGGTATCGTCCCGACGATGGGCACCAACCCCGAGGTCGACGCCTGGTTTGCGGCATACGATCACCCGGCGAAGGACGCCATGCTGCGGGTGCGCCAGATCGTCCTCTCCGACGATCGTATGACCGAGACGATCAAGTGGAAGAGTCCCACCTTCATGTACGAGGGCAACATGGCGAGCTTCAACCCGCGCACCAAGGCGCACGTCAGCCTGATGTTCCACACCGGGGCCTCGATCCCCGGCGACCATCCGCTGCTCCAGGGCGGTGGTGAGACCGCCCGCTACATGACGTTCGCCGACCTCTCCGAGGTCGAATCCGCCGAGTCCCAGATCAGGGCCGTCGTGGCCGCCTGGTGCGAGTCCCGGGGTTGAACGGGCCGTACCCCGTTCGAGTCGACCGGCGGGTCTTCGTTCCCGCCGCGGACGGCACCCGGCTCGCCCTCACGCTCTACCTGCCCAACGCCCCCGGCGACGGGCCCTTCCCCGCCGTGCTGGAGTCGCTGCCCTACCGCAAGGACGACGACTGCACCGGGCGGGACTGGGTCACCTTCGGCTACCTCGCCGCGCGCGGTATCGCCGGGGTGCGTCTCGACATCCGGGGCACCGGCGCCTCCGAGGGCATCATCGAGGACGAGTACGTCGCCCAGGAGCAGGCCGACAACCTCGACGTCCTCCGCTGGATGGCCGCCCAGGATTGGTGCACCGGCCGCATCGGCATGTGGGGCATCTCGTGGGGCGGGTTCAGCGCTCTGCAGACCGCGATGCTGCGGCCGCCCGAGCTCGGCGCGATCTGCGCGGTGCACGCCACCCACGACCGCTTTGCCTGCGACGTGCACTACACGGGCGGCTCGGTGCACATCGCCGAGTCGGTGGACTGGCCGGCGTCGATGGTGCCACTCAACGCCCTGCCGCCCGACCCCGACATCGTCGGCGACCGCTGGTACGAGATGTGGATGGACCGCCTCGAACGCACCCCGCAGTGGCTGCCCACATGGCTCCGGCACCAACACCGCGACGACTACTGGCGCCACGGCTCACCCTGCGCCGACTACGGCTCGATCACCGCCCCGACGCTGCTCATCGGCGGCTGGCTCGACCCGTACGTCGACGGCATCCTCGCCATGCTCGAGCACCTGGAGGCCCCGCGACGCGCGGTCGTTGGGCCGTGGGGCCACTACCGGCCCGCCACCGGCGTGCCCGCGCCCACGTTCGATCACCTCGACCTGATGGCCCGCTGGTTCTCCCACCACCTCGGCGGCGAGCAGAACGGCGTGATGGACGAGCCGCTCCTCACCGTGTTCACCCGCACTGCGCCTCCCTACGACGGTGCGCGGGTCGACGGCGAATGGCGAACCGAGCCGGTGTGGCCGCCCGCGGACGGGGAGACCCTCGACGTGGGACTCGCGACGCTGGCTCACGACCGCACCACGTGGGACGGGCCGCAATGGGTGGGCAGCCACGCCCCGTTCTGGGACCGCGGCGGCTGGGGCAGTCACCCCGGACCCGGTGCGGCGGCGGCGCTGGTGTTCGACACCGAGCCNNGCCCGGCTCCTCCTCGTCTCGCCGGACGGCGACAGCCACCTGATCTGCCGCGGCAGCCGCAACCTGGCCTTCCCGGAGGACTTGTCGACTCCGGTGCCGATCGCGCCAGAGCGACCGCTGCGAGTCCGCTTCCCGCTGCGGGTCACGTCGGCCGTGGTGCCGGCCGGGTGGCGGCTGCGGCTGGCCATCGCCGGCGCCGACTTCCCGATCGCCTGGCCGCCGGGCGCGCGTTTCACGTTGACGATCGACCCGGCCCGCTCTCGCCTCGTCCTCCCGTTCGTCCCTCCCCGTCGTGCCGATCGCACCCTCGACATCCCCGAGTCACCCGCTCCCCCACCGGCGCCGGTCGACCGCCTCGAGAGCAGCTCGGCGTGGACCGTCGACAAGGACCAGGGCTTGGCCCAGCTCACGAAGCACGTCGTCCTCTCCGAGCTCCAGCCCGAGCGTGACGACCTCGTCTACGACAACCGACAGTGGATCGAGGCCACCGTGGCAGACGACGACCCGACCTCGGTGCGGGCCCACGCCACCGCCGAGGTGACGTTGCGCCGCGCCGGCTGGGAGGTACGAACCACCGGCACCGTCGACTTGACCGCAGACGCCGATGCGTTCCACCTCGCCATCGGGGTCACGGCGACCCACGACGGTGTCGAGGTGTGGTCGCGCACCTGGAACGACGACATCCCCAGGGAGTGGGCGTGAGCGAGGCTGTAGACCACTACGCATGCATCCTGTAGACTGCACGACATGACCACTACCACGATCCGCGTCGATACCGACACCCATGCACGCCTGGTCGAGATGAGCAAGGCCAGCGGCGCATCCTTGATGGAGACGGTGCGCGACGCTGCAGAGGCCCTGCGCCGGCAACGCTTCGCCCGGCGAGTTGTCGATGAGTACGCTGAGCTCCAGCGCCATCCCGAGGCGTGGGCGGACTATCTCGCAGAGGCGGAGCAGACCTCGGTCAGCGATGGCATCGGTCGATGACCTCTGGCTCACCGATTTCGGCGACCCTCATCCCGGGGAGCCTGCGGCGCTGAGACCCGCGCTGATTCTCGGACCACCCGAGTCCTTCGGTCCAAGTCCGCCGTTCGTCATCGTCGCACCGCTCACCACCGCTCGGCGAGGCCTCTCACTCCACGTGGAGGTCGAAGCCTCGAGCGGCACGGGTCTGGACACCACCAGCTATGTCCAGTGTGAGCTGATTCGGTCCGTCAACCGCGGTCGACTGATTCACCGGCTCGGCGCCGTGAGTCCGGACATCAGCCATCAAGCCCATACGGTGATCAGGACACTCCTGAACCACTGACGGGCGGAGCGGGCTTCAGGTGGTGGCGTAGGCGATAAGCCACGTCATCCAGAGCAGCCCTGTCGAGCCGAGGATGGTGCCCACCATTGCGAGACCCGCGGATACTGAGAGCTCGCGCCTCCCGTTCACCAACCGAATGGCGGCGATGGACAGGGGAACGAGCGCGATGGCCTGTGTGGGCCAGCCGGTCCACATCGCCGTGCCCTCCACCCACCGGGTCCCGTCGCGCAGGTCGGCCATGGCCATCGGTGCAAGCATGGTCACCCACGTCATCAATGCCCCTGCCGCCAACGAGGAGTAGACCGCACGGCGCAGCCACGCAGTGCGAGTGAATGGCTTGAAAGCCGCCAGCGCAACGCTCCAGAGGACGGCCTGTGCGGCGCTCCCGGCCGGAATGGGGGTATCGCCCCATTCGCCGGTCACCACTCGTCGTCGGGCGCCGGCGGCAGAGCAACCCTGCGCCTTCTCCTCTCTCGTGAGGCAGTCCGGCGGGCCCGTTCTCTGGTTCGGCGCGCCTCGTGGGCCATCTCCTTCAGCAGCTTCTGGTACGAAGCCCAGCGGTACGCGTCGAGCCGTCCGTCGTCGAGGGCGGCGCGAACCGCACAGCCCGGCTCGGTGCGGTGACGGCAATCCCGGAAGCGGCATTCGCTGAAGAGCGACTCGAGGTCGTCGTGGGCCCGCGACACGCCCCGGCCGACCTCGGGCATGGCGACGGTACGTACGCCGGGCGTGTCGACGAGGACGGCGCCGCCGGGCAGCGGCACCAGCTCGCGGGCCGTCGTCGTGTGCCGGCCCTTGTGGTCGCCGCGGCGGGTCTCGCCCGTCGCCTGCAGCTCGTCACCGGCGAGCCGGTTGATCAGTGTGCTCTTGCCGGCGCCCGACTCACCCACCAACCCAACGGTGGCTCCGGCTGTGAGATATGCGTCGAGGAGCTCGATGCCGGCGCCGGTGACCGCGCTCACCGCGCAGACCTCGACGGCAGGCAAGACACGCCGGATCTCGGCGACCGCATCGTCGAGACCGATGACTGCCTCGCCGGTGCCCGCCAGATCGGTCTTCGTGAGCACGATCACCGGGCTGGCGCCGGCGTCCCAGGTGAGGATGCTCAGCCGTTCCAGCCTGCCGACGCGATGCGGCCGGTCGAGGCCGTGCAACACGAACATCGTGTCGATGTTGGCGACGAGCACCTGGTCGCCGCTGGCCAGTGCGTTGACGCGACGGACGGCCGTCGTGCGCGCCAGCACGTGCTCGAGCACCATGCCGGCCAGCGGGTCGGCCCTGGCAACTGCCCAATCGCCGGTGACCGGCGGCTCGGGCAGCGACCCGGGTATCCGGCAGCGGACGATGCCCGTCGCGGTGACGACGAGACAGCCGTCCCTGTCGACACGGGCGATACGGACGGGTTGACGCTGTAGGTGATCGAGATCGCCGAAACGCTCGGCGATCCGAGGGTTCCACCCGTACGCAGCGAGCGCGCCGGGCAGAGTCGATGAAGTGAGATGCATCTCGGGAGTTGCTCCTGGTGGTTCCGGGAGCCCCTCAGACCGGATGCGCTACGAACGACGCGGACCGGTGACGAGGAGCGCCCGTGTGGCTGACGATGCGCGATCGAGAAGATGCGCCGATTCGGTGATCATCACGGCCCTCCTTTCGTCTCGTGGCCTGCTCGTGCCAGCGTACCTTCGAACAGCAGTCGCGTCGAGGGGGTCTCTTCCACCCGGTTCCCCTCCCTACGAGGGAGGGGAACCGGGGAGCCATCGAACGTGTGGACGCAGTAGATTTCCGCCGTGGAACCAACCCTGTCGCGTGGGGCGTACGTCTCGGCCGAGGCGTATCAGCGCGAGCAGGAGCGGGTGTTCTTCGACCAGTGGATGTGCGTCGGGCGGGAAGAGGAGATTCCCGGCGCGGGCGACTACCTGGTGTGCGACGTCGCCCGGGAGAGCATCATCGTCACCCGCACCCGCAGCGGCGAGATCAAAGGCCACTACAACCTGTGCCGCCACCGCGGCAGCCGGCTCGTGGCCGACCCCGGCAAACCCGGGCAACCTTCCATCGGCCCGACGGGCACTTTCGCCGGCTCCATCCAGTGCCCGTATCACGCCTGGACGTACTCGTTCGACGGCCGGCTGCGGGCCGCCCCCTTCCTCGACGAGGCCGACGGGCTCCGCAGGGAGGACCTCCCGCTGCATTCCGTCGGTGTCGCCACGTGGGGCGGCTTCGTATGGGTGCACCTCGACCCCGAGGACGCTGCACCGCTCGCCGCCCAATTCCAGGAAGGCGACGAGTACCTCGCCAACTACCCCCTCGTCGATCTGCGCAGCGCGGTGCGGATCGTGTACCCGGTCGCCGCCAACTGGAAGGCGATCGTCGAGAACTACAACGAGTGCTACCACTGCGGCCCGGTCCATCCCGAGCTCGTCGATCTGGTGCCGGCCTTCAAGCAGCGCGGCGGATCCGACCTCGACTGGGCGGACGGCATCCCCCACCGTGAGGGGGCCTGGACCTTCACCACCACCGGGACCACCACGCGAGCACCGTTCCCGGGCCTCACCCCCGAGGAGATCGAGCGGCACAAGGGCCAGCTCATCTATCCCAACCTGATGCTCAGCGTCTCCGCCGACCACATCGCCGCCTTCACGCTGTGGCCCCACGGCCCGGCGGCGACGACGGTGGTATGCGACTTTCTCTTCCACATCGACGAGATCGCCACGCCCGGCTTCGATCCTTCCGACGCCGTCGACTTCTGGGACGTGGTGAATCGACAGGATTGGAAGATCTGCGAGCTGGTGCAGCAGGGGATGACGTCGCGACGGTTCACCACCGGCTACTACGCCCCGATGGAGGACTACGCGATGGACATCCGCCGGTATCTCGCCGAGCGGGGTGTGTGACGGACGCCTCGGTCATCGTCCTCGGTCTCGGCGGGATCGGCAGCGGTGCGGTGTACTGGCTGTCGCGCCGGCTGGGTTCGGAGGTGGTCGGCATCGAGCAGTTCCCCCTCGGTCACGACCGGGGCGGCTCGGAGGATCACAGCCGCATCATCCGTCTCTCGTACCACACCCCCGACTACGTGGAGCTGGCGAAGCGGGCGTACGCCGCGTGGGACGAGGTGGAGCGGGACGGCGGCGAGCCGGTCGTGCTGCGCACCGGCGGGATCGATCTGGCGCCGCCGGGCGCCTCGATCGGGCTCGACGACTACCGCTCGTCGATGACTGCGGCCGGGGTGCCGTTCGAGGAGCTCGACGCCGCCGAGATCATGCGGCGCTGGCCGCAGTGGCGGCTGCCCGAGGACGTGACCGCGCTCTACCAGGAGCAGAGCGGCATCGCCATGGCCTCCCGGGCCAACGCCGCCCATCGGGCGCTGGCCGTTCGCAACGGAGCCACCCTCCTCGAGCACGCCCCGGTGGAGTCGGTGCGCGAGGTCGACGGCGAGGTCGAGGTCGTCGCAGGCGGCAGGGCGTACCGCGCCGGTTCGCTCGTCATCGCCGCCGGGGCGTGGACCAACCGGGCGCTCGCCGGGCTCGGCGTGCAGTTCCCGCTCGAGGTGACGCTGGAGCAGGTGGTGTACCTCACGCCACGGGTGGCGAACGCCTTCGCCCCCGAGCGGTTCCCGATCTGGATCTGGATGGACGAGCCGAGCTTCTACGGGTTCCCGATCTTCGGCGAGCCTGCGGTGAAGGTGGCGTGGGATCGCTGCTCGGTGGTGACGACAGCCGACACGAGGCCGATGGATCCCGACCCGGCGACGACGGCCGCCATCCGTCGCTTCGTCGCCGACCACCTTCCCGACGCAGACGCCGGGGTACACCTCGCCAAGACGTGCCTCTACACCCTCACGCCGGATCGGGATTTCCTCGTCGACCGCGTGCCCGGCACAGCGCGCTGCTGGGTGGCCGTGGGGGCCGGCCACGCCTTCAAGTTCACGTCGCTGCTCGGCCGGATCCTCGCCGACCTCGCCGTCGACGGCACCACCGCAGCCGACCTCACGCCATTCGCCGCCGGCCGGGCGATTCTCCGCGAAACCGACCCGATCCGCAGCTACATGGTGTGAGCAGTGGCCGAGATCGATCCGCACGAGGAGCTCGTCGGTGGTCACGCCAGCGCTCACGTGAGTGGTGCGCGTGGGACCTCGACTCGGAAGACCGCCCCGGGATCGACCTCGGTCTGTGGACCAAGCCAATCCACCCGCCGTGAGCTCCTTCAGCGACCCGGAGGCTCCGACGCCGGAGTGGCTCCCATCGGGGTCGTCGGTGGGTCGTCCGCCTTCGCCCCCCGCCGGGCTCGAAATACTGCGGCATTGAGGTCGGCGCTCGCGATGGCGACGAAACCGACCCAGTAGGCCCACGTCAGCATCACCAGCGTCAGCGCCATCGGACCGTAGCGTTCGTCGAGCCTCTCCAGACGCGGCGCCAGGTAGAGGACCGTTGCGACCTTCATGCCGACGATCGCAACTCCAAGGAGAACCGCACCGGGCAACAGGTCTCGCCAGCGCCCGGCCGCGGGGTGGTGGGGAAGGGCACGCGATGTCAGAAGCCACAGCACGGCGACGAGTGTCAACTCGACGAGCGCTTCGACGGCGACGACACCGGCTGGCCACGATCGTGAGCGCAGCGCGCTGCTGCTCAACGCCAACGACCCAAGGGAGAACCCGATCACACCGAGCGGGCCCAACCAGATACGTCGCGGGCGAACTCTCGGCACTCCCCACACGAGCGCAAAGGCCGAGCGCAGCGTCTTCTCCAGCGAGTANNCCATCGCTCGCCGCAATCGAGTCCTCTGTTGCCTGTGCGAACAGCCCGGCCATTCCGGCGGTGCGCGCCGCATCGGCGGGACTCGCCGTCGCGAGCTGGGCAAACACACCAATGACGAACACCATGAGGACCAGAAGAGGGATGACGAAGATCATCAGACGTGCCGCGAGCGCACCCACGAGTATCGGTGCAGGAATGTGCCTGTTCCGCTCGACGACGAAGAACCCTGTGTCGATGACGCGAGACGCTCCCCGGCGCTCCTCCAGAGTCGCGGCAACGCGACGCCCAGCCGCGGAACTGCGTTCGCGAAACCCGCTGGCGTCCCCGCCCCCGGAGGTCAGGCCGACGCCTGCGCCGTTCGGGCGCTGGTCGTCCGCCTGATGCTCGTCAGTCGACACCTGAACGCTCGCTCGAGAAGACGACCCCGGCAGACGATCGCAAGCATCGCCCAGCACCTCTGACCAGCGCGACGACCCGAGCCCCGGCCGGCAACGGGCCGGCACCCATCGGCCGCCGGACGTTCATCACGTCCGGGAGGAGAACCACACGATGCGCTCGCCTTCCCGCCACGCACTCCCCCGACCCGACGCCAAGGCGGCCTGGATCGACTCGGCTTGCCTGCACTTCGGAGCTGCTGCCGTCAGGTGCGGCGCAGGATCTCGCTCACGAGCCGTCTCGCTCCCGAGCCCGTCATCGGACCGACCATCGTGACGCTGCTCTTCCCGCGCTTGGTGACAGCTACTTCGGCGTAGGAGTTCAAGCCCCGCCGCCGAAAGGCAACGTCCATCACGTTCCTCAGCGGTATCGACTGCTCGTTCCGGTCGAAGATGCCCTTGCCGAAGAGGATCCGTTGGTTGGTGACGACGGCGGTGTTGCGCCTTCGCCACAGCTCGTAGAGACCCAGCGTGAAGACGTACTTGGGGAGCGACGCGAATCGGGCCGGTGTGGCGGCCATCACGACCTCTTCGTCAGGGAACAGCGTGTCGCGGCGCACCGATTTCGAATCTCGGGCCCGCCGTTTCTGTGCCTTCCGCTCCGCTCGTGGGGTTCTGCTCAAGCTCGCCTCCATCGTCGATCTCGACCACTTCGCGTGCCATGCGATTCGTCTGAACTCGGAATCCTACTGCCGGCTCAGTGCTCAAGAGCAGCCTCGAGCTCACTTGCTGGCTGATGCAGGGAAGCGGCTCGGAAGAGGATCGGCAGCCTACCGCAGCCACCATGCGAGACTGGCCCGATGCGCCACTACCAGGGTTTCATGGCGGACAGCGCCCGGTGGGAGCGGTTCACGTTCCGTCCCGACGACGTGGTCATCTCGACGCCTTCGAAGTGCGGAACGACGTGGATGCAGACGATCGTGGGCATGCTCATCCTGGGCCGGGTCGACCTCGGTGCGCCACTGTCGCAGCTCTCGCCGTGGCTCGACATGCTCATCCGCACCGACGACGAGGTCTTCGGCCTGCTCGAGGCACAGCGGCACCGGAGGTGGGTCAAGACCCACACCCCGCTCGACGGTGTGCCGGAGCACCCGGGCGTCACGTACATCGCCGTGATCCGGCATCCGCTCGATGTGGCGCTCTCCGACCGGGACCACCACCACAACATGCAGCGCGAACTCGCCCGCGAGATGCGGGTCACCGCGTCGGGCGAGCCGGATCCGGCCGTCATGGTCGCCTACGAGGAGCCGCCGGACGACCCCGCCGAGATGCTGCGCTGGTTCATCGACTGCGACCTGCCACCCACAGGGAGCGGGCCGAACAGCCTCGCC